>JAQZBV010000019.1 GCA_029237685.1 Cytophagaceae bacterium
GTCGCCATATATATCATAGACAAAAGGTAAATTACTTTTTTCCAATGCGAGTAGGACGTGTTCTATATTTTTAAGTGGAAGAAGTCTGCTGATACTGATCAATTTTACTACTCCTCGTTCTGGTTGAAGGAGCTTATCTTCTGCAGTTAAAAAAGCAGCATCAAGGCCATGCGGAAGCAAGTGAGAACTATTCGACGGAACGAGTTGATCAATTATTTTTTTATAGAAGTGATTAATGCTAATCACCGCTTCTGCATGATTAAGATCTTGTTTGGCTTGCTTGCTATGGATGGAAGAAAAAATTTTCCTTGATGTTACAACATAAGGAATATTTAATTTTCGGGATAATCGATGAGCGATATAGGATGAATGCTGAACATGATGTGCATGGATCAGCGTTACTTTTTCTTCTTGTACAATTCTGATCAGTCTGGCTTTATTGGTAATATAGCTTAGCCAGTGAAATAAAGGTCGTAGTATTCGGATTCTGTAACCTCTCATAAAGAAGTTCATGACATATATTTCTTGGCCATGTGTGACGTATTTTTTTTGTTGGCCAAGAGTTCGAAACGAACGCCATTTTGGTAACAAAAAGGATGTCATGGTACTGACAAACGGAATAGCTAATATAAAGACATGTTTTACTTCAGGGTAATACTCAGCGTGTTTTTGAGCGGTAACAATAAGTATATCATTATCTCTTTCTTTGGCTTTTATTGGTGCAGGCTGGAATTCTGAAATGTTTAGTATCACCATAATGGATAATAGTCTATTACCTTTTAACAGTAAGACGTTTTACTTTATAGTATAGTATAAATATTATTTTAGAATAAATAATTATCCCCATGATAAACGGTTTAGGCACTAAAATGATATTGAATAGATCTCTTATAAAAAGGTGGTTTAGAGCATCTTTTCTTAAACGATTACTTAAATCAATATTGTGGAGTGGGATAGATCTAAGTATTGCTGTAAAGTAAAACCTGATCAATGAAAATGTAAAAAACTTTTTTTCAATAGAAGAAAGTGTATGTATATTATAATGATCAATGACTGAATAGACAGCTGGAAGAGCAGCCATAAGATTGCTTGGAGTATTGGATTCACTGCTGCTTACACTATCTTTTCTTGCATAATAGCAGTAAACAATTTCATTGGTAAAGAATAATGAGTTAGCTTGTTTGAAAAGATTAGCGCTGATACTGAAATCCTGATACATACTAGAGTCTTCAAATCTAATAGCCTTCATCAGATTTCGGTTAAAGCATTTGCAGAAAATGAGTACAGGAAAGGAGTAAAGTTGATGATCGCTCAATTTGTTTTTGTACAAAAGGGTGTCAGCATGAGTGAAATGATAGAAGATGCCTTGATTTACCGACTCTGTATAACGTTCGACGTTTCCAATGATAATATCAGGTTGATGTTTTTGTATGATGGTTTGATAAAGCAAGAGTGTCTGATCTGGTATCACATCATCACTGTCCGATAATAAAATATAATCTCCTTGCGATTTTTCAATCCCATATTGACGAGCTGAGTTGGCACCGGTTTTAGGGATAGTATATATTGAAATTTCAGGGTGTTTTTTTTGAATACTTAAACTCATAAGTTCAGATATCCCGTCTCCGACCAAAATTAATTCAGTTTGCTCGGATAATTGAGGAATCAGACTTAATAACATTCGGTCCAACAATGAACTGTATTCATGAAACGGTATAATAATGGACAGAAGCATGAATGTGATTAAAGTTGTTCGATAACTTCAATGTATTTTTTAGTAATCTCTTCCCATGATAAAAATCCAGATGCTTTCTTTTTGCCGCAATCTATTTTGTTTTGGATAAGAACAGGATTGTCATAAGCATTTATCAAGGTATTATAAATGGATTTGTGATCTAGAGGAGCAAAATAAAAAGCAGCATCCCCACATGCTTCATGTGCAAAATCAAGATCGGATGTAAAAATAGGAATGCCTGCAATCATAGCTTCTCTATATATGATTCCAAATGATTCCAATAGAGTAGGCAGTATAAATCCATTTGCTCGTTGATATACTTTGTATAACAAGTTTTGTGGTATATGCCCTATATGAATGATGATGTGATCTAGTTTTTTTGCTTTGATCGTTTTTAAAAAATGATCGGCTTTGTGATGCTGAGACGCATCGATGTTAATGAAAATTCGAAACCGGGCATTATTCTTTTTGATTTCTTCCGCAAGGGGTTCTAATACTTCAATGTTTTTATGTGTATAATATTGACTCAAACAAAGTAAAAAAACATGATCCTTATGCTTTGCTTTCAGTGCATCTATTTTATTGAGTAGATGGTTGTCAGATTCATTTTCTATTTGTTCGGAAACCGAACTTTCAACGACATGGACATTCGCATTCGATGGATAAGAGAAATAAGTCAAGAATTGTTTTTTCATTAAGGGCGTTTGTACGGTGATGGCAGTAGCAAAGCGGAGTTGTTTTTTTATGAACCATTTCCTGATTTTCCTTTTGAAATAATCCGAAGAGCCTTTCTGTCTTTGCCAAGCTATACTATCAGGATATACTACATAGGGCCAATGAAGAAATAACAATTGTTTTCTTTTGACAGGAATAGCATAATTACCCATTGAAAAAATGACAGCAGGATTTAATTTTAAAACCATATAGATCAAATAAAAAGAGCTTAACAGATTACCCAACCAAAAATGAGTGAAAAAATCGGGCACATAATGTATTCTTATGTTCTTATTGGAACTGAACCGTTCGTATCCTTTTTTTTTGTTGACAAGTATAAGATATTGGTTTTCAGTGCTTAGGGAATAGAGGGCACTTATAATTCCTATCCCTACACTTTCTCCACCTCCTATTCGAAGGTTGTAGGCATTAACAAGTATTTTCATTTACCTTCTCTAGTGGTCTGAATGAGCAATTTACAATACTTTCACGGTTATATTAACATTACGTTAAGCAAGTATACAATTAATATAAAAAGAGCTTTTTCGTCTTTAAAAAAGACTTTTTTATCCTATGGCATGCCCATAACATCGGTTTTTTCTTGATTTATTAGTATTTTTGAATACTTACTTGAACATGATCTCTACTTGATTTATAATCATTATTGATAGCGGCGTAATGATACTTTTATAAAGAGAGGCATTTCTACCAATGATTTGAAGCATTAGAGGTATCATGATGAATAAGTATTTTAGTAAAAACAAATAATCTATCCGTTTTGTCGAGTTCAAAAAAAATACTACAGAATACGCTCTTTTTATATGTAAGGATGTTTCTGACCATGGGCGTTTCTTTGTATACATCAAGAGTTGTTCTCAATACTCTGGGAGTGGAAGATTATGGAGCTTATAGTCTTGTGGGAGGAGTAGTGGTGTTATTTGGTTTTTTTAATACAGCCATGTCCTCCGCAACCCAACGTTTTCTGTCGTTTGAAATTGGAACGGGAGATTTCGAAAAATTAAAGCAAACCTTTAACGCCACATTGAATATCCATATCGGTATTGCTTTGCTGGTATTAGTTCTGGCAGAAACGCTGGGATTGTGGTTTGTCAATTATAAATTAAATATTGATTTGGAAAGAATAGATGCCATCAATTGGGTATATCAATTTTCTGTATTGGCCTTTATCATTTCTATCATCCAGGTTCCTTATAACTCTTTGATTATAGCAAGAGAAAGAATGAATATATATGCTATATATAGCATTGTTGAAGTGTTGCTAAAATTGGGAATTGTGTATTTGTTGCTTGTATCTCCTTACGATAAACTAAAAACGTATGCGGTACTGATGTTTATCATTTCCTCTTTGATTGCTTTCATCTATATGATCTATTGCAAAAAAGAATTTAAAGAAAGCAAGTATCATTTTTATTATGAACCGAAATATTACCAAACCTTATTGAGCTATTCCGGATGGAACTTGTTCGGTAACATCGCAGCAGTGGCAAGAGGACAAGGGATCAATATGATTCTTAATTTGTTTTTTGGTACCGTTGTCAATGCCGCTTATGGAATTACGATGCAAGTACAGGGTGCGGTGAACGTTTTTGTTACCAATTTCCAGATGGCGGTAAATCCTCAAATTATTAAAAATTACGCGCAGGCAAATGTGGAGCAAACGCATCGCTTGATTTTTCAAAGCGCCAAATTTTCTTATTTTTTAATGTTAATACTTGTAATGCCGATCATTTTAAATGTTGATTTTATATTGGAATTTTGGCTCGACAATCCTCCCGCTTATACTTCTTCTTTTGTGATACTTTGTTTGGTAGGTATATTGATCGATTGTGTATCGGGTCCCTTGATGAGCGCAGCTCAGGCTACAGGTAAGATCAAATGGTATCAAATTGTTTTGGGTTCACTGATTTTTTTATGTTTGCCAGTTTCATATTTTTGGTTGAAAAATTACAGCGAACCTTCCGTAGGATTTCAGGTAATCATTGCCATGAACTTTTTTTCCTTGATCATCAGACTCTTTTTCTTAAAAAGTATGATGTCCTTGAGTATAATGGATTTCTTTAAAGAAGTGATTGTAAGAATAGCTATAGTGACCATAGTTAGTTCTGCCCTGGCTTATTTCTATTTAAGTTACCTCACTTTACCTAATAAATACTTGACATTTATAGCCAATGCCACGGTTGTTTCTTTGGTCAACATCATTCTGATTTTCTTTATAGGCTTGAAGAAAAATGAACGGTTGTTTCTTTATTCATTTTTTAAAAGTAAGGTGGCATGAAAACTAAAAGAATAATCCTATTTCTCTTATTCGCATTTTCACTGGCTCTTAATGTGATGGTGCTGAGTATGGATACCGTTCCTTTTCTATGGCCTAAGGTTGCCCGTAAGCTAGATAAAGAAGATAAGCATATCCTTGCTCCGGATGTACTGGAACAAAAAGTCGTCAGCAAAGCATTGGAAATGGCTAAAAGTGATCAGGTCACTGCTGTCTGGAAAGATCATAGGGGGATTACTGAAACGGTGTTTGATTTTGCCAGAGAAGGTGACAATAGCGCATTTAAAAAATACAATTATCCAAGAGCGTTTTTGTATTATGGGCTGTCAGAATATTATCTTAAACAGGACGGTCAAAAATCGATGGACGAGTTTAAAACGATTTTTGATCAATTGTTAGATGCACAGGGCAAGGCTTTGTTTGACCTTGATAAGGTGGATCAGGCACCCTTTGGTTTAGCAGCGTTGAATTTGTATAGAATATATAAGGAGCAAAAGTACATGCACTTTGCGGACTTGATTTACGATCAGATAGTTATTCATAGAAATCAACAAGGACTTGTCTTATATAGGGCTGATGCTACAAATCAATTAAATGATTTGCTGGGCATGATAGTTCCTTTTTTGGTAGAGTATAATAAATTAAAGCCTGGTACTAATGCGCTATCCATCGCTAAAGCGCAGTTAGATTTTTTTATTCGGTATGGAGTTGACCCCTTAACTTTCATTCCAGCTCACGGTATAGATTTAAAATCAAAAATAAAGACAGGCTCCAGCAATTGGGGAAGAGGTATCGGATGGTATCTGCTGGGTTTGTCGTTTTATCATCAAGCAACGCTGGGGTATCAAAAAGAGGTGGATGGCATTTTCAACTCATTGCACGCTGTAAAAAATCCTGAGGCCTTGTGGAGTCAGTTTCCTGGAAGTACCGATCAGTTTGATGCGTCTGCTACAACCTTGTTTATGGTTAGTTTCAGCAAAGTAAACAGCAAGTTATTCTCCAGTGAGCAAGCATTGAATTTGCTCAGTAAGTATATAGATTCCAATGGTGCACTGATGCAGACAAGCGGTGACACCTATGGACTTAATGCCTATTCAAAAACATTTGGAGAGAGTGAATTGTCGCAAGGAATGTTAGTGTTGTTGCTTGCTAACCGGAATAAATAAGAAAATGAAAGAAATGAAAAAGAAAGTTGCCATACAAACATTTAAGCCTACTAATAATTACGGTGGAATATTGCAGGCTTTTGCTTTACAACGTGCGATGGAATCCTTAGGATGTGAGGTTACTCATCTCAATCGTTACAATAAACCTCAATCAGCAATTTTAAGAATTAAAATCGCAGCAAGTAAATTGGTTCATTTCAACTTTCATCGTGTATCTGATAAAGTGCTTAAAAAGTATACTCAATTTATTGATAAAAGGATTAATTTGTCTAAGCCGTTGTTGTCAAAAGATAAGTGGGAGCAATACATTCATAATAATAACTTTGATGCAGTAATAGTAGGTAGTGACCAAGTATGGAGATTAGAATACATCACGGATTTAGTTTCTGAGTTTTTCTTAGATTTTTCTAAAGGGAAAATAAAGAAGGCATCTTACGCTTCTTCTTTTGGTATTGATACCTTCGATCCGAAATATCAACAGGAGGTTAAGAATAAACTTAAAGATTTTGATAGTATATCGGTGAGAGAAGATGCTGGACTTAAGATTATTGAAAATGTTTTTAATCTTACTGGATTTCATCATTTAGACCCGACATTGCTGTTGACAAAAGAACAATATGCATCAGCATTTGGATTGGATTTAACGAAAACGGATGATTTTATCTTTTGTTATGTGTTAGATAAGAGCCCGCAGAAACAAAGTATTGTTGACCATGTTAAATTATCATTAGGGTTAGAAGCTCGTTTTGTTTATGGTGCCGGTGTTGACAAAGACAATTATAAGGATCCGGATGTGCTGAGAAAACCTTCTATAGAACAATGGGTTCAAAATATTGCTTCCGCTAGATTTGTAATAACAGATTCTTTTCATGGCATGGTCTTTTCGATTATTTTCAATAAACCTTTTATTGTTATTGGGAATGAAAAAAGAGGGTTGAGCCGCTTTACTTCTTTTCTAAGTAAATTGAATCTAATGGAACGTTTGATATTGATAAACAACCCTACCGTTAATCTAGATTTACTGGCTAAGCAAATTGATTATGATACGGTTAATACATTGATTGAGGAAGAAAGACAGAAGAGTTTCTTTTATTTAAAGCAGTTATTAAATGAATAGTCCTTTTTTCTCTATCATTATACCTGTGTATAACTCTTCTAAATACTTACATAAGTGTTTGGATTCGATTGTTAATCAATCATACAAAGATTTCGAATTGATTTTGGTCAATGATGGATCAAAGGATAACAGTTTGGACATTTGCACCCAATATGCCGATAGGTATGGATTTATATCGGTAATTAACCAACCTAACCAAGGGGTATCGGCAGCAAGAAATAATGGATTGAAAAAGGCGATTGGCAATTACGTTACTTTTATTGATTCAGATGATTTTATTGAGCAGGAGTATCTTCTTCATTTTTATAATGAAAGTGCCAATGCTGATTTGATTGTAGGTGGTATCGTTACAAAATATGAAGATGATTTGACTGCACAACGCAACACCGTATATGTCGTGAAGGATAAAACCTTATCAAATCAAGAAAAAATTATTCAATTAGAAAATAAATATCTTTTGAGCGGTGCTGTTGCAAAATGCTATAAAAACGAAATTATTAAAAAACATGCTTTGGAAGTGGATGTCAATTTCCATTTTGGGGAAGACGCATTATTTAATTTAGTTTTTTGCATGCATGCTCAATCGATTGCATTGTGTGATTTTGTTGGTTATAATTACATACAGCGAGAAACCGACTCCTTGGTAAAGCGCAAATACTCATTTGAGCAAACGAATTTGTTTGCAAATACAATTTCTGCAGTTAGACTAGAAGTAAAAAAGAAGTTTGGCATCTCAGCTGAATATGATATGGTAATAGATCGAGAGAGAACGCTATTTAAAATTAACGCAATCAGTTCTATGTATAAAGCCAAGTTCTTCCTGCCCAGAAAGCAAAGAGTTCGGCATATAAGGGAAGAACTAAAAAATCTGAATTTGTCCTCACTACCCGACACCTCTAATTATTATACAATAATGAAAGGTGTTTTTCTGATAAAGACTCCTTTTCTCATCGACTTTCTTTTAAAATTGCTTTATTCTAGAGATGAATAACATTGCTTTTATATCTTATCTGAGAGCATTAGCCATTATTGCTGTTGTCCTTATCCACGTAACAGGAATTAACCTGAAAGAGGAATATGGTTATATGACAATATTAAATAATTCAATGATGTGGGCCGTACCTATATTCCTGATGATTTCGGGTTATTTACTTTTGGGTAATCCAACCGAAAATAAGCGCCATCACGATAGGTTATATAAATTCATTATGCCATTTGTGTTTTGGAATGTCTTTTATTTTGTTGTGTATCAATTTTTGAGTAGTCAATATACGGTCACAGAGAGGCTGTCATTGTTTTTGGAGGGTTTCTATTCGGCTTCTCATCTGTGGTATTTGGTTTTATACATACAACTGATTATTCTAGTTCCTGTCATCAATTCTTGTTTTATAAACAGAAGTTTTGATCAAATGAAATTGTTATTGCTTATCATAGGAATAAGCATAGTACAAATGTTTTTAGAGAAACATTCATTCATTCACGTGATAAATATTTTCAATCCCTATATTTTAATGGTTCTGTTAGGTTATATTTTTAAAGTATATCGCATTAAAATAAATTTACTCCTCTCATTCTCGATAGTGTTGACTTTGATTGTATTAGGCACCTGTATAAATCGTTATTACAACAGCAACATCGCATTTCATTATCTTTCTCCTATTAATCTGTTACTAGCGGTATTTATTTTCCTAACAGTGCAGAACATAGTGTTCAAGAAAGAAAATTCCATCGTACGCCTTGTTTCTGTTCATAGTTTTGGAATTTATTTAATTCATTTTATCATTCTCGAAGTGTTAAACCATTTTGTTGTAATAAATGCAACTAATTGCCTAATCATTGTATTGGTTGTCTTAACTAGTTCATTGTTGGCAGCCATTGTATTGTCAAAGATCCCATATTTAAAGAAAATAGTTTAAATGAAAAAAATTCTGATAGTTACATCCGGACTATCGTCCATAGGACAAGGAGGAGGGATATCTTCTTATAGTCATGAATTAGCGCAGAATTTGAGTCTGGAAGGTTATGAGGTAACTGTTTTTCTGGTTATAGAAGGAATTGTTTCTAATCCGGAAAGTGTGTTATATAAATTTGTGTCGTATAAAGTACCCGCTAAGGTAAAAGAGGAGGAAGCTATTATACGGTCTCTTCTAAAAGATATTAATATTCTTTCACCGGACGTCATTATCAATAATGATGTGCCTTATATATCAGGATTGTGGCCTGTTTTTGAAAAGTCCGTTATAAAGATTTCTGTAGTTCATGGGTTTTCTAAAAAATTCACCTGGACAAATTCAGGTATAACAGGTAAAATGGCATGTTACAATCATCCATATGTAGATTACATTGTATGCCAAAACTCAAAAATGGTTAAAGATATATACCATAAATATCATGTGCCAATTGATAAACTGATTTATATCCCTCAGACTATTAATCTTAATATCGCCATTAAAGAGAAGCAAAAATCACAGTTGACCATTCTGTTTGCAAATGGCTCACATATAAGGAAAGGTGCTCCTGTAATGGATGAAATCAGTCAAAGATTGATATCAACTGATTTAGATTTCATTGTTTATTGGTGCGGAGAAGCGAGTATGTATGAAGCTAAATTCGGTAAGGATAAACGCTTTCATTTTGTGGGGCAATTGAACAGATCTCTCTTTTTAGACACATTAAATAATTCGGATTGTATTATTATTCCTACAATATTAGATACCGGACCAATGCTTCTTGTTGAAGCCATGGCATTAGGCGTTATTCCTATTTGTAATAATTTGTTGGAGTCAGCCATCCCCGATATTGTTACAGATGGTAAAAATGGACTTTTAGTGACCAATAATGATTCGAACGGTTTTTTTGAAAAGATAGCGCAACTGATAAAAAATCGCGAAGATAGAATTGAATTATCCCGTCATGCAATAGAATATTTCAATAGTAATTTGACAACGGATAAACAAATTGAAAGGCTTAAGCAGCTGTTTGAACGGAAAAATTCATTTTCCCAACAAGAAATTTTATCAGATAAGCACATTGTTTACTTCCATTTGAGAGATACTTCCAAGCTTCCCAAATACTCGTGGCTGAGAATATATGCCAAGATGAGAAATGCATTTGAAATTCCTATGCGTAAATTTAGTTTGTAAAGATCGACGATGCTGTTGTTTGTAACTTATTGATAGATGAAGTTAAAGTCAAATGTAATTACGTACGTCTTATTACTATTATATCTTGTCGTTCCTTTTGTTCAAATATTGGATGAAGAAATGGCGGCATTTTTTAAAGTGAATAGGAGATTGATGCCAACGTTTGTTTCAAACTTTGCTTCCATATACC
This sequence comes from Cytophagaceae bacterium, assembly GCA_029237685.1. Taxonomy (GTDB): domain Bacteria; phylum Bacteroidota; class Bacteroidia; order Cytophagales; family Cytophagaceae; genus JACMQM01. The sequence goes on from JAQZBV010000019.1 coordinate 10,359, forward strand.
GCTATCTGTGTTTTTTTATTTTTGCTTGCGTGTTTTTGTTCTCTGGACATCTGAAAGCAATAAACAGATTGAGCTTTTTGAAATACTTATGGATCTTTTATTTTATTCAAATGTTGTATTCTTTAGTTACTCTTACAGAAGTGGATAGGTTTATTTTATTGTTCTTTTTAAGTGTAATCATCCCTTCTGTGGCTATGGAATGTATCGTAAGATATGGAATGGATAAATTTGTTGCTCAATTGAAGAAGATTACATTTTTTTTAGTACTCTTTTCATTGCTATGGGACTACGAAACAGTTATAACAGGCGGCAGATTTATGGGCTTTTTAAATAATCCCAATCTGTTTGCTGTTGTAGGAATATTTTGGTTGACTATACTTTTAATTGATCATGATGCCATAAAGATTAAATCGTTTAATACATTAGCTATATTTCTAATCCTTGCTTTAATATTTCTAAGCGGCTCCAGAACGGGTTTTATAACTTCTATATTTATAATGGTGTTCGTGTTTAATAGAAAGAAAAATTTCTTATTGTTGTCTGCAACAATAGGTGTTGTCTTAATAACAACATTCAGTATTTTTCTTCAATCACACTTGGATAGATTTATTAATTTAGGTGATAGAGAAAAGGATTCAGGTAGATTAGAGCTTTGGGATTTAACATTGGAAAAATTGCCGGAATCATGGGTTTTAGGGACTGGATTCAATGGAGGATTAGAAATTTTGGGCACGAGTAATTTTCATAATAACTACCTCAATTATGTATTTCATATGGGAATACCATTGGCATTCATTACTATTATAGCTTATTTTTTATTTATGTTCAATGCCTATAGCTATTTGAAATATGGTGTCTCCAGATCATTGGTCGCATTTCTATTGGGTTTTGCGATACTCAATTTCGGAGAGGATTTATTTATAGGCGTGGGGTCAGTGACTTTTGTGTATCAAAATTTTGTGTTAGGAATAATGGCCAGTCAAATTATTATGCGGAAAAGCGATCCTGAAGAGGAGATTTTATTAACTTAATTTAAATGTACCCATCTATGATAAGAAGATTGAAATATTATGGGGCTAACTTGATGTTAGGATTATTGCCATTGGCAAACTTTCCTAGGCTAAATAGGATTTTGTTCAAATTGCAGGGTGTTCAAATTGAGCCCAATACTAAGATTTATTCCAGCGTGAAATTTCAGGGAGCCGTTGATGTTTCAATAGGTCAGCATACATTCATTGGTGATCGTACAGTGTTTACAGGAGGCCGTTCTGCCATTAAAATAGGTAGTTATTGTGATGTGTCAGACCAAGTAGTTTTTGTCACAGGCACACATCGTGTGGATGCCGTAAACGTGCGCACAGCGGGTGAAGGAAGAGCAGAAGATATTATTGTTGAAGACGGTGTATGGGTTGGGTATAGAGCATTAATACTTCCTGGTGTTACAATAGGATACAAATCTATTATTGGCGCGGGATGTGTAGTGTCCAAGAACGTACCTCCACGTTCTGTGGTCGTAGGAAATCCCATGGTAATATTAAAAAGCATTTAATGAATATGGTTGTATTGTATTTATATTCTGAATTAGTGGGTTATCAGATACCTGTTTTAAAACAGTATGTTGAAAAATATAAGGCCAGTGTACATGTGATTTCCTGGGATAAGAATAGATTGAAACCTTATCAGCCGCCTGCAGTAGCAGGAGTTACTTTTTTGCCCCGCTCAAAGTTTGATAAGAAAACGTTGTTCGATTATTGCAAAGCATTAAAGCCAGATATCGTTTACGTTTCTGGCTGGATGGATAAAGATTATTTGCACGTTACAAAATATTTGAAGAAACAAGGTGTACCGGTTTTAATTGGCTTTGATGACATGTGGCATGGGACGCTGAGGCAAAGAATTGGTGCTTTAGTTTATCCTTTCCTGTATAAAAAATATTTTTCCCATGCCTGGGTGTCCGGTGTCTTTCAGTTTGAATTTGCAAGGAGATTAGGTTTCAGGAACGATGAGATCGTATTTGATTTGTTGACAGCCAATACAGAAGTATTTACTCCTCAGGATAACAGGCATCAGAATACATCTAAAAGTTTCTTATACGTAGGTAATTTCAGAAGTATTAAAGGCACCGATATTTTAGCGGAAGCTTTTAAAATATACAGGGAGAAGCATCAAGGGAAATGGGATTTAGTCTGTGTGGGAAATGGAGAGATGCAATCCGTGTTGGAAGTTACGGAACATGTTCAAATATTACCTTTTTCAGATGAAAACAAACTTAAGGAAATAGCGAGCAAATCTGATGTATTTATATTGCCAAGTCGCCATGACCAGTGGGGAGTAGTGGTGCATGAATTTTCCGCTATGGGATTGCCTTTGCTACTATCCGAAAATGTAGGTGCTCAAACGAGTTTTCTGATTGAAGGTTTTAATGGTTTATTATACAAGAATAACTCGGCAGAGGATTTGGCATTGGCGATGAAAGCCTTCTCCGATATGCCTGATAAGGGACTACATGAAATGAGAAATAATAGCATCATGCTGTCAAAGAGAATAAGTATAGAAACTGCCGCAGCAAATTTTATGTCTGTTATATATAGAAGAAATAATGGCTAATATCCTGATTAATGGTCTTAATGCGAAGTCCGGTGGTGGCAAAAACATATTGGACAACTATATCCAATGCTTGAGCAACAGCTCTTCTAAACACATGTTTTATGTGCTGACTCCCAATAAGGGAGAATATCAAATGTATGAGAGAGAGCATATCCGGATCGTAGATGTTCCGGCCTTTTATAAGATCAATCTATTCTTTCTTGCTTTATATTATAGGGCTTTCCCCGCGTTGATGAAATCATTGAGTATTGATCTTGTATTCAACTTTGCGGATGTAGTGATACCGACGAAAATAAAACAGATCTATTTTTTTGATTGGGCATATGCGGTATACGATGAAAAATACATTTGGACAAGAATGTCCCGTACTGATTTTTTGGTACGAAAAACAAAAGTATACCTCATCGACCGGTATATTCAGCAAGTAGAAACTGTAATTTGTCAGACGCATAATATGGCTAATCGCTTACAGAAAAAGTATGCCATAAAAGACCTTCTGATTATCCCAACACCTGTAGGAATAGAATTCAAAGAACCCAGCAAACCAAGAGATTTTGTCCTGTCTGCAGGCAAAACCCTGTTTTTGTTTCCTGCTGGTTACGCTTCGCATAAAAATTTTGATGTTCTTATTCCCCTGGCTGAGTTAATACAGAAAAAGAAATTGCCTTATGAGGTAGTATTAACGATTGATGAAAAAATAGCCGATAGTTTTTTGAGTAAAATAGCTGAAAAGGAAGTAAATTGTATAAGAAATGTTGGCACTGTTCGACGAGAGCATATGCCGGGGCTTTACAAAGCCTGTGATGTGGTTTTGCTGCCAACCCTTCTTGAGTCTTTTGGATTACCATACGTTGAGGCCATGGCATATGGAAAGCCTATCATCACTTCAGACTTGGATTTTGCTCATGACGTCTGTGGACGTGATGCTATTTATTTTAATCCTTTTGATGCAGAATCAATCTTACTGGCTATGCAAGCAGTGTCAGCTGAGAAAGCATCCTCTGTTTCAGGATTAGAAAAAGTGTCTAAAAAAGAATATCCAAACTGGGATCAGGTTTTTTTCCAGTTTCAAGAAAAAATAGAACAATTAGTTAAGTAATGAATATCATGAGCAGACCCTATCAAATATGTACCGTTAGTGTAATGGACACTTCTGATTCTCGCATAACTTTCGATGAACAGGGAGTATGCGATCATTGCATTGATTTTTATCAAAATGTAAAACCCAATTGGCATACGGATGAAAGGGGAAGGGTCGAGCTGGAGAAGACAATAGCCAAAATCAAAAAGGAGGGAGAAGGCAAGGAGTTTGATTGTATTCTGGGAATGAGCGGAGGTGTAGATAGTTCTTATATGCTTCACCTGGCTGTTAAAGAATTCGGACTTCGTCCACTCGTATTTCACGTGGATGGCGGTTGGAATTCAGAACTGGCAGTGAACAACATTCAGGTAATGGTTGATCAGCTTGGATTAGATTTGTATACTGAAGTCATCAATTGGGAGGAAATGAAAGATTTTCAATTGGCCTTCTTTAAATCAGGTGTTCCTCACCTAGATATTCCTCAAGATCATGCATTCATTGCTACCTTGTATAATTTTGCCGATAAATACAATATCAAATACATTTTGAATGGTGGAAACATTTCCACTGAATGTGTTAGAAATCCTATGGAATGGCTTTATTACGGCACAGATATGGTGCAATTGAAGGATATCAGAAAACAGTTCGGTACGGTAAAAATGGAAACCTATCCGTTTAGTCCTATTTTCAGACATAAGGTTTACTTGCGGTATATCCGAAATATCCAGGTAGTGAAATTGTTGAATTATATGCCTTATATCAAGCAGGATGCTTTGACTCTGTTAGCTGATACCTATGGCTGGAAGCCTTATCCTCAAAAACATTTTGAATCAAGGTTCACCAAGTTCTATGAAGGCTATTGGCTGCCAGAACGGTTTGGATTTGACACACGCCGGGTTCAATTCTCAAGTCTTATATTGACTGGGCAAATGACTCGTGATGAAGCCTTGGAAAAGTTAAAGAAACCAGCGTATGATCCTGCTACCATTCAGGATGAATTCAATTATATAGCTACCAAACTGGGTATCTCTTCGGATGAGCTTCGCCACTATTTTACCATGGAGAAGAAATTCTATTGGGATTATAAAAATCAGGAATCCATCTTTAAAGCAGGTGCTAAGCTGTTGAAGTTTTTGGGAATAGAACGATCTATAAAAAGATGATTACGATTATTGACTACGGATCCGGAAACATCAGAGCGATTGGAAATATCTATGATCGGTTAAAAATAGACTATACAATAGCGCAATCTCCTGAACAGGTACTAGGGGCTGAGAAGTTATTTCTTCCTGGAGTAGGAGCATTTGATGAAACAATTCGTATGCTTGATCAAACAGGATTTAGAAAAGCCCTCGACAAAGAAGTACTACAAAATAAAGTGCCGATCATGGGAATATGTGTGGGGATGCAGATTTTGGCAGACAGCAGCGAAGAAGGAAGTTTACCAGGTTTGGGCTATATCAAGGGTAAGGTAAAGCAGATCGATAAATCTCTGCTGAAGGAAAAACCTAAATGTCCTCACATGGGCTGGAATTCTGTCGTCGTAAATAGACAAAGTGCTCTGTTGGACAATATTGAACCAGAACTAGGTTTTTATTTTTTGCATTCATATTATTTCGATTGCGACCACCAGGAAGATATTCTTACCACTACTTATTATGGGAAGTCGTTTGCTTCTGCTGTCCATCGCGACAATGTGTATGGTGTACAATTCCATCCTGAAAAAAGTCATCACAACGGTGTTCATTTGTTACACAATTTCGCTTTACTTTAATGCTAAGATCAAGAATATTACCCTGCCTTTTAGTTCATAAAAAGGGATTGGTTAAAACGGTAAACTTCAAGGATCCCAAGTATGTAGGAGATCCGATCAATGCTGTCAAAATTTTTAATGAAAAGGAGGTTGATGAGCTGATGGTACTGGACATAGATGCCAGTGTAGAAGGCCGGGGTCCAGATTTTGAATTGATTAGAAATCTGGCTGTTGAATGCAGAATGCCTTTTTGTTATGGAGGAGGAGTGACAACCGTAGAACAAGCAAAACAAATCATCAACTTAGGTGCGGAAAAAGTAGCGCTTAGTTCTGCTGCCATACAAAATATAAACCTGTTGAAAGAGATAGGTATCGCAGTTGGCGTTCAGAGTGTGGTTGTGGTTCTAGATGTTAAGAAAAAAGCTTTTTTAGGAGGGTATGAATTGTACATTCATAATGGAAAAAAATCAACAGGCATCAAGCTAAAAGATTTTGTACAGCAATTAAATAAAATCGGAGTAGGAGAGATTGTGGTCAATTCTATTGATTGTGACGGCAAAATGCAGGGTTATGATTTATCATTGATTGATCTGGTAAGAGAAGCTACAGACGTTCCCATGACTGTGCTAGGCGGAGCCGGAAGCTATGAAGATCTCAAATCGGTTGTATCAAAGTATAAAATAATAGGAGTAGCTGCAGGTAGCTTGTTTGTATTCAAAGGTAAATATAAAGCGGTATTAATAAGCTATCCCAATATACAGGAGAAGAAGGAAATTTTAGGAATTAAGTAAATTAGTATACTAATCTTGAAATGATTATTTGGTTTAATATGTTGACAATGATTTTCTACTGCTTTATCGTTCAGATAAGCTTTTAACATGATATTAAGTAATTGATATGCAAAGCGTTTCCACTGCTGCTCAAAAACATTTTTACTGGTTAGATTTAGTTCGATTTTTAACGGCCTTCCTTGTTATTGCTTGTCATTACAGAGGAATGCTGTTTGTCGAGTATGGTGCTTTACCTGAAAGCCAACAAAATATCATAACAGGTGTGGTGTTTTTTTTTACTAGATTAGGACATGAAGCGGTGTTGGTTTTCTTTGTCATGAGTGGTTTTCTTGTTGGGGGAAAAGCATTGGAAAGAATGATGAATGGCACGGTGGATCTGAAATCATATTCAATTGATAGGTTTGTAAGAATAGCACTGCCTTTAATTGCTTCACTATTAATAGTAGTAGTGATTGACTTGATTAGGCAGAAACCTTTGTCAATAATTGATTTGGTAGGAAGTTTATTTGCTCTTCAGGGGGTTTTGACAAGCGTGGAATTTAACGAGCCTTTATGGTCCTTGTCTTATGAAGTTTGGTTTTACATTTTGATGGGTTGTTTGATGTGCATTGCCAGTGTCAAAGACAGAAGGCCCTTACTATTATCTTTTTGGATACTCATTGTTGTTTTTATTGTGTTTACGAAACTAAAACCTTTGTATTTATTCATATGGTTTTTAGGTGCAATAACGTACGTTTTACCTGTCCCACAATCGGTCAAATTATATAAAGTAATATTGCTGGGCTTATTGGTTCTTTGTTTTACAATTCTGCTGCAAGCAACAACCGCTTCGCGTTCTGTTAACATAGGGGTACTTTCATTCTTGAACAGAGGTGTAATGGAACTTCTCTTTGCAATCAGTATCTGTTTATTTATACAGCATGTTATACAATTGCAACCTCATAGCGTAGGAGTAAAAATTAATGCGATCGGAACCCAATTGGCTGCATTTTCCTACACCTTATACCTGGTGCATATACCTATCATTAGATTGATGTTATACTGTGGTTATCCAGTAAGCGGAAGCATCAGTGTCTATTCTATCGTAATTTATTTTATAGCACTATTGATTGTGTTATTGGCTTCATACCTCATTTATTTATTGTTTGAAAAGCAAACTCACAGAGTCAAAAACTTCATAAAGAATAGATACTGATTACAATAAGAATGAAAACAAGAAGCCCCTCGATTATATGAACTATAATCGAGGGGCTTCTTGTTGTTGATTAAGACTAGGATTCGAGCTTGAATAATTTTTTAATGCCAGAAACAATCGATCCTGTTAGAGTTGGTTTTTCAGGAGTGTCGTCATAGTAGCCATAACTCTTATATTCATACTGATAACCATATCCCGTATTGTATTTAACATCGTTAAAAACAATAAACATATTGGGTAGCTTATTGTTTTTATATACGGAGTTTATGTCTTTTAATAAAGCTTTTGGAGTATGATTTTGTCTGACAAGATATAAGTCTGCATCGATGTATTTAGACAGCAGGTAATAATCTGAAACGAGTCCGACCGGTGGGGCATCGATTATGATGCATTCATATTCTTTTTTTAGAAAGGAAAAAAGTTCATCCGTTTTAGCTGATTCCAATAGCTCCGTAGGATTTGGAGGAACCGGGCCTGAGGTAATGAGGTCTAGTTTAGGTATGCTTGTGCTTTTTATAATATCTTGTATGGATGCTTGATTAATATAATAATTACTCAATCCAAGATCATTAGTGGTGTTGAAAATATGGTGCAGTTTAGGTTTTCTTAAATCGGTACCAACAATCACCACTTTGGTTCCCGATAATGCTATGGAAGCCGCAAGGTTACTGGAGAAAAATGTTTTCCCTTCTCCACTGATAGAAGAAGATATCCCAATGACTTTATTTTTCTTATCTGCAGCTAAATATTGTAAATTGATGCGCAACGATCGTATCGATTCTGATATGGCAGACTTGGAAGCAGTGATAATAGGAAGTTGATTCTTCTGACTATTATGAGCTATAGACCCAATTATAGGACATTTTGTTGATTGCTCAATCATTTCCCTGCTTGTGATCGTATCATTCAATGAATACCTTATATAGAGGATGATGGAAGGAATCAATAATCCTATCACCAAACAAATCATGATGACTATCTGTTTTTTGGGAGACACTGGTTTTTTACCAGACACCAAAGCTTTATTAATAATTTTATTATCTGCAAGGTTCGCAGCCTTCGCAATACCTGCTTCTATTCTTTTTTGCATCAAATAATTATAAATATTTTCATTCAACAAAAACTTGCGTTGAATGTTTACAAGACTTCTTTCATTGGAAGGCAGTTTGTTTATAAGCAATTGAATTCTATTGAGGCGGTTTTGATTATCATTTATTGCAATTTCGGAAGCTTTGATAATATTTTTAAGCGTTTCTATTAATGATTTTTTTGTATTATCTATTTTTAGCTCTAGAATATTTACTGCAGGATTGGCACTTTGAGTAGAGAAACCTAAAGATGTTTTTTCGGTATTCAGGATATGAAGTTCTGCGATCAAGTTATTCAGCTGGGCATCTTGTATTCCCATGGCTGATGGAGCAATGATTTTTTTAATATCATAATCATAGCTCAAGTAATCCAACAAGTAGTGGTAATACCTGTCTTTTACGATTAGTTCAGCGCGTTCTTTTTCCAGAAGATCTAATTGGTTAACTGCATTGGTTGCAGCAGAACCTAAATCCATTATTTTTTCATTGCTTCTAAACCGCTCCAGTTTATTTTCAGCTCCTTGGAGAGAATCAGTAATTTGGTTTAGTTGATTGTCTATAAAGTAAATGGTGTTAACAGCTGTTTGGTTCTTTTCCTCAAGGCCCGATTCTATATATACTTCACACAGTTTGTTTAGAAAATCACTTTCTTTCACCGGCAGTAATCCGCTCATAGATAATTTTAAGACGGAAGATTTTTTGTCGACAAGATCGATATTTAGTTTGGCTGAATATTGATGCGAAAGGTCTTCTACGTCATTAATGATAAAATAATACTCTGTATTTTTATGAACAGCAGAGGAGAATATTTTTGTTTTATGAATGATGAAGCTATAGTTGTTGGAATGACAGTGTTCTCCAAATTTACATACTACTCCATGATCAGAGGACGTATTTTCGGTATGCGAAGAGTGTATGGAAAAAGTAGAGTCTGATAATATAGTTATATAAATAGGTTTGTTTTTTACCTGAGTGAAATTAGTGTCTAATTTCACCTGGAAGGGAGATAGATTGTATAACTCCGCTACTTTTATATTACCTTGTTCAAAATAGGATACATCAAAATTTAATTCTTTTATCGCTTCACTGATATTGCTAAAAGACCTGATGAGTTCAATCTCATTTTGAACGTTACGGGAAGAGGATAATAATTCTAATCCATCCAGAAAATTTTCAGCGCCTCCTATTTTATTTTTATCTTCTTTTATTAATAGGCTTGCGGATACGGTATATACTGCTGGAGTGTATCGCAAATATACCCATCCGCAAACACTACAGAATATTAATGATAGTGTATACCAATACCAGTTTCTTAACACCAGGTGAAAAATGCTTTTGATATTAATTCCTTGGGGTTCTTCAGTAATGGCTGTTGATGGGTTCAAAGAGATAAAGAGTTAGAAGTTATAGGATAATTCTATTGTCGTTGTACAAAGGTTAAAATAACAACCACAAATGTCAATGCCGACAATATAGCCTGTATTGCAGGTAGATTAAGTCGTTTTGCTTTAGCGTTCAATGGTTCGACATAAATGATATCGTTGGGTTGAAGCTGATAATAATCTGAGGCAATAAGTTGAGAGGAGTATAAATCTATATATGCCAGTGTACTTTCTTCATTCTTTTTTCGTATGACACGTACTTTTTTTCTGTTTCCCATATCGGTAATACCACCGGCTTGCCCTATAGCTTGGAGAATGTTGGTGTTTGTATTGTAAAAGACAAAAGTACCTTGCTGGTTCACTTCACCAAGGATTGTAACTCTGAAACTAACGAGTTTTAGATCTACAGAAGCAAATTTGTAATAGGTCGCCATTTTTTCGGAAACAAGCTTCTCTGCATCAGGGATAGATAATCCAACAACTTTGATGTCGCCTATGATCGGGAAATTGACCATACCTGAATCGCTAACCAGGTAGCTGGTAATATAGAGTGCAGCTTCGCTAAATTGCGGGTTATTGGATTGTTGCGCTGTCTTATTAAAAATAGCAACAGACTGAGGATCTAAACTGGCTACTTTTATACTTAAAATATCGCCTTCCTGTAAAAGGTATTCATTTTGGTGCTGTTTGATCTTTGAATATTCTACTTTAGCGTCATTCGTTTGAATAGAAAGTAAATCTCTGTGTGAAATGCAAGATAAAAGAGAACACCCGATACATAAGCTTGCAAAATACTTCAATAAAGTATAAGTAAATATTGGACGGAGGGTCATAAATGAAAGTATATTAAAAAGCCCGTATAATTTTATACAGGCTTTTTAAGGGTGTAGTGATCGTTATTATTTTCTAAGGATATGCTGTTTGCCTCTAAACTTAGCAACATTAGAGTTAGAGAACGTGTAAGTCACACGTGCATTAAACATGAAATACCCATCGTTCTTGTCTGGATTACCTCGCGTTCTCATGCCGGCTTGGGTACCTCTGTAGGAAGCTTGAGCCGCTACAGGATCAGAGAATGTGCTGGGGTCTTTGTAAACTGGTCCGCTTACATCATCCATGTAATCAGTAAATGTCCACCTGTAACCACCTTCTACTAAGAAGTTCCAATTCACGTCAACATTAAATCGAACACCTACTCCATAAGGAATCATGGGTGATATGGAAGAATAGGATTTTCCTTCTGTTTGAAGAGGTCTTAAATTTACCCATTCTCCGTTAATTTCTGCTTGCGGCTGATAATACACTAATCCCACACCAATGAAAACATATGGATCGATAAACGTCCTTCTTCTGAAATGTTTTTCATAAGGGAAGATGCTTATCATCGCAGACGTATAAAGCTCAATGTTATTAGATCTAAAAGACAGATTGCGTACTTCATGGTAGTCTTTCGCAAATAACCTGAAATAATTCAGTTCCGTTTTGATGTTGATCCTTTCGTAGAAATAAGGGAGTCTATACAAGGCCCCGATCCCAAAATTTAAGCGGGGTTTCATGCATTCGAAACCTTCACATAAGTCTCCATAATAGGTGGCAAAACCAACGCCCCCGTAAATGGTTAACAATTCATAATGTTCTATCCTGTTAAATCCTTTAATGTGTCTGGATCTTACACGAGATGCTACATTACCATATCTTTGCTGGCTCGAGGCCTCTGTGCAAAAAAGTAAAACTAAACCAATAACTAAAAGTAGACTCTTCTTAGAATTCATTTGAACGGAATTTCATCAATAGTCATCAAATTTAATTATAATGCGTCTAATAATCAAAATAATCCTACTAATTTATACCGGAATGATTGTTGAAACGGGAACTTTATCCGGATACTTTCACAAATTCTCCTATTTTATTTGACATATGAACATAAGAGGTATTGAATCTATTTCGCCTTATTCTCAATTAACTCATTATCAGGCAGTTTTTTTTAATGGGATGCAGGTTGAGGAACGGTTAGAAAAAGGACAAGAAGCATCATTGAAACAACTGAAAATTTCATTGGATCTGCGTAAGGCGCTTTTTCTGAACTTAAAACTCTTATTGGAAAAAGACAAAAAAAACTTAGCAGAACTCATTGCTATAGAAATGGGGAAGCCGATTCAAGAAGCTGTAGCAGAAGTTGAAAAATGTGCTGATTTATGTGGTTTTTATGTTTTGAAATCAGAGAAATGGTTAAGCTCTACTTCTATTGAACACAGTGGAACCATAGAAAAACGTGTAGAATACCTCCCACTAGGTCTTATTTTAGGTATTATGCCATGGAATTTCCCCTTTTGGCAAGTATTTAGGTTTGCATTGCCTGCTATCATGGCTGGCAACGTTGTTTTACTTAAACATGCTCCTAATGTTCCTTTATGTGCCTTGAAAATAGAGGAGCTTTTTACAAAAGCAGGTTTTTTAGAGGGGATTTATCAAAATCTCTTTATAAAAGAAGAACAAGTAGAGCATATTCTAGCTGATCAGAGAGTAAAAGCGGTGTCGCTTACGGGTAGTGAAAAAGCTGGAAAATCAGTTGCTGCTTTGGCCGGTAAATATTTAAAAAAACAAGTACTTGAATTAGGAGGAAGCGATCCGTTTATTGTTATGCCCAGCGCAGATGTCGCTTTGGCAGCGGAGTGGGCCGTCAAAGCCAGACTGATCTGCAATGGACAAAGTTGCATTGCTGCCAAACGATTCATTATTCATGAGAAAGTGTACGATGAATGGTTGTCATTGATCAAGCAACAATTAGAGCTACTCAAGTTTGGTGATCCATTGGATGCTTCTGTAAATATTGGGCCTCTAGCAAGGAAAGATCTAGCCGACCAGTTAAGGGCTCAAGTTCAGGAAGCAGTTGAAGCAGGTGCTCGTGTGGAGGCCGAATATTTTTTCGAAACAGAAAATGCTAATTTTGTTCCGGTGAGTGTACTAGTAAACATTAAAAAAGATAATCCGATTTACCATCAGGAATTGTTTGGCCCTGTTTTTTTGGTGTATAAAGTGAGCAATAACGAAGAGGCATTAACTTTAGCCAATGATTCACCATTTGGTTTAGGTTCTTCAGTCTGGACTTCCAATGAGGATGAACAATTGTTTTTCATTCATTTTTTAGAAGCGGGGAGTGTCTTTGTCAACAGCATGATGGCATCAAACGCGGCAATGCCTTTTGGCGGAATTAAAAACTCTGGTTACGGGAGGGAATTGGCGGAAGAAGGGTTAAAAGAGTTTTGTAATGTGAAGGCAATAAGCATTAATAAATTAAATTAAAACAAAAATCAATGAATGTCTATTTGAGCGAAAAACTAAAAGTACTTTCATTTTGTGCGATGGTTTTGGTGGTATTTCTCCACTCCTATAACGTAGTGGTAAATTCTCTCTATGGAAATATTGTATTGAATAAAGGGTATAGCTTTTTTATTCAAGATTTTTTTTCTCAAGGAATTACCAGAATAGCTGTCACACTTTTTTTTGCTATTTCAGGCTACTTGTTTTATTTGAATATAGAAGGCAGAGCCATTGACTTTATTTTAAAGATCAAAAAAAGAATAAAAACATTGATGATTCCATATCTAATATGGTCACTTTGGGGTATTTTGTTTTATTGGATGTTACAAAGCATCCCTCAGTCAAAACCCTTTTTTACTAATGCATTGATTGCTAATTATTCTGTTGATGAATTACTAATCACTTTGTTTCTAGATCCAATCCCATATCAATTATGGTTTATTCGTGATCTGCTACTAATAATCGTCTTAATAGGGCCATTAATATATTGGCTCATTAAATATGTTAGATTTTCAGTTCTAGTATTTATAAGTCTTTGGTTTTTTGGGGTCGACTTTCCTATTTTAAATGAGGAAGCATTGACTTTCTTTGTAGTAGGTGCTTTTTTTAGTATCAGCAAAAGTAATTGGCTTGTAAAGGATTTGTCAGCTAAATATTGGATATTCTTATTACTTTGGATAGGTCTCGTTTTATTTAAAACAATATTGCTGCATAACGAATTTCCTAATTTAATGCTGTTGAATCGTATTCATAAAACCAGTATTCTGGTTGGATTGATGGCCGTCTGGATTTACTATGATTTTTTGTTTAAAAAGGAAGTCGTAACTAATTGGAACTTTTATCATATTACTTCTTTTTCGTTCTTTTTATATGCTTTTCATGAACCAGTATTAATAATGTTTAAAAAAGGTCTTTTTTATTTAATCGGCAAAAGTGAATTTGCTTCCTTACTTGTATATATAACAGCTCCTCTAGTAGTTATTGCATTGAGTATTTTTATAAGTTTCCATTTTAAACGTATACTGCCTAAAGCTTACGATTTAATAACTGGTGGCAGATAAATCAAGAGGTTAAGAAGCCGCACAATTAAAGATAACCCATGGCTTTATAAATACAATATCCGCTCATTTCTCTGAATAGTATACTGAAATTATTGAGTGGCCCTACTTCAGGGATGAAGTATTCCATGGGATTGTCAATCTCATCCATAGAATAGTAATCGACAGGAAATGGAACACAATGTAGTCCTGCCTTAGTAAAACAGGCCATGGATCGTTTCATGTGAAAAGCAGAGGTGATCAATAAAAAGGGACCTTGAAGAGAATCTTTTGCAATCAATTCTTTGGTCAGCAAGGCATTTTGGCGGGTGTTTTTTGCTTGATTTTCAATTGCAATGAGATGGTCTGGAACCTGGCAGTCTAATAAAAACTTTTTTAATTCAACAGCTTCTGCCCGGCCTTCTTCCAAGAGTTTTCCTGAGCCACCTGTGATAATGAACTTTTTAATTTTGCCTTTTCGATAGAGCATCAATGCTTGTGTCACGCGGTCCGCTCCCTTGGCAAAGAACACACGATCGTAGGGTTTTTTATTGAGTTTGGTAACTCCTGTCAATATAATTGCTGTCGATTGATTCGGAATCTGCTCTAACGATTGGGGTGGCATTTCCCATTTTTGAAAAAGGACGTTGACCAGGTAAGTGTTGCCGGGAATAATTAATAAGAGGAGAAGAAAAAATCCTGCGATTCGCTTTTTCTTTTTATCCTTCAAAAAGACTGCACAGCATGCCGATACAATGATCCATGTATAGGGAAGGAGAAGAATGTCTAACGTTTTAGATAAGAAAAAAAACATAATAGTCAGAGTAGAAGGGAGGACATAAGGGGGTGAACTAAGGAGGAGTTAGTTATTCACATCTCAGTTAAATTTAAATAATTATAATTAAATAGATGGGAATCCGTTACTAAATATAATTAACTTTAGCTGTAAGAATAAAAGCTCTTTTAGCCATTTATTCGGTGTATATATCATACATTCGGTAGAATACTTCATCGAGGAAGAATCTTTAATTATTAAATTTGTAAGACAATGAGTTTCCTAGTTACATTATTGCAAATCACGGCGGGAGCTGATGTTCCTAATGTTTCAGAAGATCAGGTTTCCATCCTGGGGCTGCTGATGAAAGGTGGTTATGTTATGATACCGATCCTTTTTCTGTCGGTCCTGTCTCTTTATTTGTTCATAGAACGTTTTTTATACATCAGCAATGCCGGGAAAATAGACCATTCATTCCTGGATCGCATCAAACAAAAGTTAAACCAGGGAGATGTAAAAGGTGCCATAGACAGTTGTGCCAATCAAAACACCCCTGTTGCTCATATCCTTTCCAGAGGCTTGATTCGTTTAGGTTCTCCGGTACGTGATATCGAAAGTGCCATTGAAAGCACAGCCTCAACAGAAGTAGCAAAAATGGAAGAGAAATTATCCTACCTTTCATTGATTGCGGCTATTGCTCCCATGTTCGGTTTCCTGGGAACAGTAATCGGGATGATCAAGGCCTTTTACAATATATCCATTGCCGACAATATTTCAATAGGGATCATTGCCGGGGGGATTTACGAGAAAATGGTTACTTCTGCATCGGGCCTTATTGTGGGTATCATAGCCTTTATATTCTATACTATTCTAAACAACAAGATTGATAAAGCGGTAAGCAATATTGAAATTGTAACGACTGAGTTTTTGGATACTTTATATAAGCCATCGGTATGAAAATCAGAAGAAGGAAGAAGGCCCACGCAGTCATAGAGGCGGCTTCATTATCCGATATATTGTTTTTCCTGATGTTATTCTTTTTGATGATATCAACTATGGCCAGTCCAGAAGCCATCAGAATCCTATTGCCGCATGCTTCTACGGGCAAAGCGATACCTAAACATCCGGTGAGCGTCATCATTGACAACAAGTTGAATTGGTATGTAGACGGCAGACCGGCAGACGAGTATACGATTCGTACAGAGTTATCCAGTGAGTCTAAAAAGTATAACAATGAAATTACAGTGGTGTTAAAAGCAGATAAACAAATTTCTGTGGAGCAATTGATTAAAGTGGTAGACATTGTCAATCAATTGAAAATTCCGCTGGTGGTGGCGACTGAACGCGGAGGAAAATAGTACTCGTTTAATTGGTCAAATGAACCCTTATTTCCACGGACAACCTGGGGAATAAGGGTTTTTAGCTTCAGGTGGACTGGCACACTATTTATAAGACTTAGTATACAGCGAATCTTTAAACGGAGATCTTGGACAAGTTGGATACCGTACATTCTGTCTTTATGGAGTCAGGACTTTAAAGATTTAGAAAGGCCTCTTGGTTTCAGGAGGCCTTTTATTTTTTGCTGGAAATGTAATTTAGTTTATCCCTTATAGCAATATCAATTATTGAATAATTCTTTAAAAGACTCATATTTTGTACATACTAATGTAATTGTTTGTATAAAGCATTTATTTTAAATCAATAACCCCCTTTCTGAAGCTTATTATTGATCTATATATCCCTTTCGGTAAACCTCCTTTATTCATTTTTTTTATTTACAACGAATAATGCGGTTGAGATCCATTCAAATGATAGAGATAACAAGCCCATTTTTTACGCTATAGTATCCCATGTTACTTTTTAATTCCACCCTTTTTTTTAACTATATTTTAATAAAATTACATCGTTTTATATTTTTTATGCATTTAAAAAAGACCTGTTTAGTGCAAATGTTGTATTGTTTTTGAATAATTGATTGTAAAAAAGACCTTTTAGTTTAATGAATTATCGTTTTTTTCTAAAAAGTAGGATTAAAAAAGGGGGTGAAGCGTATAATAAGAACTTTTAATCATCTTGGAGTTTTGTGAAACATATTAGCTCTATATAATGTTACACTAAACTTGTTTTTTAGGAATTGGTAATCAATACATTATAAATATTTTTAAGCGATTTTTTTTGATATTTTAAATTTACAAATAGTCTTTTAACTCTCAATCCCCGTATTTTATTACATCATTAAAACGTCAAACATATAGAAGAAAAATTACGCTTTCATCCATCTCGTTTTTTCAGGATGTTTCCCACGTCGCTTTGTTAGGGGAAACATCAAAACTGCAAAAGGCGAATCTTATTCGGGTTATGATCTATTAGATGCTTTGTTTAATCCCTTATTCAATAACATCAACATTCAATCAGCTTTTTAATTATTAAAAATTAAGGAGAACAAAACAATGAAAAGAATAATAGAAATTTTGTCTCATTCGCACTACGATGCCAATGAAACAGCTTACGACGAAAAAGATTCAAATTGGCTTTTGAAAGCTGCTTTGATGATCATTATGCTTTTGCTGACCATTACTTTTGCACAGGCGCAAAGTGGTGGGTGGGATGGTTTCGGTACTACCGGTACAGCAGGCAACAACGATTATGGCAATGGTGTCATTAGATTGTTGAGTGATGTGAACACCGGTTGTGCGGGAGCAGCATTGCACGAAACATCACCTGCTAACCAGTACAATCCAACTACCGGCAATTTTAGCAGATGCTACCAGGTTTTTTTCGGATGTCCGGGTGCCGATAATATCGGTAGCGATGTAAACGGAGATGGTATGGCATTCTCTTTTTGGCCGAGTACGGAAACTTACAACATCAATAACGGACTTGCTTGTGGTGGAGGATTGGGATATATGGGATCAATTCCATCCAATAAAATGATCACCATAGAATTTGATACCTGGAGCAGCCAAGGCAATACAGGCTTTGATGCCACTTATGGTGGAGGAACTACCGGTAACCACGATGAGTTTGCACTTCACAGAGATGGTATTGCCAGCGATGTAGGTAGAATAGCCGCATCAGATGCATTCAACCTTGAAGACGGTTTGGAACATACGGTTTGTATTTCATATAACCGCACGACACATATATTTTCTGTAACGATTTCTAACGTGACCGGCGCTCCCGGAGACATCGCTACTTTTTCATACGATCTTACCGGTTCTCCTTATGAATTAGGTGCATATTTCGGCAACGTCAATTTGAATCAGACTTGGTCGTCCGGCAAATTCGGCGCGACAAACCCTTCTACTGTAAGCCCGAGTTCAGCAACTTCTATTGTGGCTAACTTAGGTGGTGCTCCTCTTTGTCCTGCCGGCGTTGAAATTACTTCACCTTCTGATGGACAATCTTTCACCGGATGTCCTGTTGGTCCAATCACGATTACCGCTACTCCTACACCTCCCGCCAGTACCACGACAACAAACATCGAGTTCTTTATTGATGGTGTGAGTATGGTAGTTGACAACAGCAGTCCTTACAGTTATACCTGGCCCACTCCTTCACCCGGAGGCCATGTCATTACGGCTGTTGCGCATTGGTCCGATGGAAGCAGCTCGAGTGCAATACCTGTTAATATAAATGCCGGTGACATTCAAAAAACTTCTAGTGTACCGACCGTTGATGGTACCAAAGAAGCTTTATGGAATAGTTATGGTGCCACTACCATGACCAAAGCAAATGGTGCAACAGGTGCGGATCTTTCTGCGAAGTGGAGCATGACATACGATGCGACCAACCTTTACCTTTTGGTGGATGTATCAGATCTTAACAAGGTAAATGATAGTGGTAACGATTGGGAAGATGATGCCGTTGAAATCTATATCGATTTAGGAAATGATAAATCGGGCGGTTATGGTGCCAACGATTTTCAATATGTATTCAGCTGGACAAATAACCTTGCTCCAAATACTCCGACCAGTATTGCGGAGACGAAGCACGGTGCTACAGGAAGTGTAGTTTCCCGACAAACTACTTCTGGAACAGGCTACATCATGGAAATACAAATCCCTTGGTCTACCATGGCCGGAGCATCAATGCCTGCTCCCGGGACCTATATGGGTTTTGATGTCAGCATCAACGATGACGATGACGGAGGAACAAGAGATAACCAGTTGTCATGGAACGATGCTACTTATGGTGAGTGGAACAATACGGCTTTGTTCGGAACGGTGCGCTTTACCAGCTGTGATCCTCTTCCGGTGAGCATGTTGAGCTTCACCGGTAAATTGATCAACTCTACTGTTGTGCTGAATTGGGCTACGGCATCAGAGGTCAATAATCAGAAATTTATAATTGAACGCACGAGTGATTACCTCCATTGGCAAGCGATTGGTGAAGTAGCAGGTGTAGGCAATTCATCTTCTGTGAATTCGTATACATTCAGAGATTATGCGCCGTTGGATGGTGTGAGCTACTATCGTTTAAAACAGGTCGATTTCGATGGCGCTTTTGCTTATAGTCGTGTAGTCGTAATCGAAACAGGCGAAGAGCAAAGACCTTTTAGCATTAGCATCCATCCCAACCCTTTTGATGGAGACCTGACGATCACGAGCAATTTGATCGGTGAAAGCATGGATATTTCTATCTATGATGTATTGGGTAGAGTAGTGTATCACGTGAATCACCAATCTGAGAATGGTAGCGTGAATTTCCGTCCTGAATTGCCAAGTGGGACCTATGTTATCAGTGTTCAAACCGAAACATCAGTAGCGCAACAGAAGATCATCAAAAAATAATAGGGGATCTAAGAGATGAGAAATGTGAAGTGGAGATGAGATACCCATTTCACATTTCACATCGCTCATCTCTCTTTAATACCGGAGCACTCATCATTTTGCGAAAGCCTTAAAATGGGATAAATAAAAGGACTAATAGCATTATTGTAGTATATTTTATCAATATTCTATTGTGTTATTAGTCCTGTTTTATTACTGATAATTAGGGTGTTATGTCCTATTTTACGCTTATTTTTTTGATATTTTAAATTGACAAATAGCCTTTATGCCTAAAAGTGGCAATCTTTAAAAAGTGATAAAAAAAAACGCTTACGTTCTATTAAAGCGTTTAAAAACAGGTTGTTGTAACATAGTTGATGAGCCCTTTATAAAGCTAGCTGCATTTACCTGTTTAGAGCTTAGATCACCAGCTATTGATCTTCAACGGATCATTATAAAAAGATTAAAGTCATATAGTTTATTTATATGAAAAAAAGTAAAACGCTATATCTTCTATTCGGTGCTATTTTCTTATTAGCCAATGAGCTATGCGCTCAGGTAGGTTATTATGATGCCCCGTATACGCGATATGAGGCGAATGTGGGTGCGTTGACCAATGCAACTGTCAGCACTAAATCATATAATCAGGGCGCTCTACAAAGTGAAGCCTCCGAGCAGGTTTGTGTCGATATGTCTGCCAATGGAGCGGCCGTAAGTTGGAATGTAACGGCAGCGGGAGATGGTCTGGTGGTGCGTTACAGTGTTCCCGACGGACAATCCGGTGTTTTGCAGGTTTGGGCAAATGGTACCAATGTTGGCACCCTTAACCTGAGTTCGTATTGGTCATGGGAGTATTTATCGACCAACGGAAACCCCAACAATGTCGGAGTTGTGAATAATAATCCAAAAATGAGGTTCGATGAAGTAAGAATGAAACTGCCTTCTTCTATTCCCATTGGCGGTACGCTGAGATTGGTCAGACAAAGTGGAAACATCACGCTTGACTTTGCCGAATTGGAACCTGTACCCGCTGCAATCGCAGCGCCGGCTGGAAGTGTAACTTTCTCCGGTGGAAGTCTTCAGACATTTATTACCAATAATGGGGGAAGAGTGATCTATGTACCCGCCGGTGTGTACAACATAGGCAGTGATCTTTTTTTCGGTAACGCCAATACTACACTCATGGGTGCAGGGATGTGGTACACGCAATTAAATTTCACAAGCGGTACAGGCAACGATGGGGGGCTTTGGGCTCAGGCTGCCAATATCAATTTTTCTGATTTGTATTTAACAACCGATAGAAATTCAAGATCAAATTCTTATAAGGCATTGAATGGTGCTTACACCACAGGTACTCGAGTGACCAGAGTATGGGCCGAGCATTTTGAATGTGGCGCATGGATCGCGCAGTATGGCACTGGTCCAGCTAATACAGATGGATTGACGATGTCTTATTGCCGATTCAGAAATAATTACGCAGACGGAACCAACCTTTGTAAAGGCACGGTCAATACGATTGTTGAACATTGCAGCTACCGAAACAATGGAGATGATGATATGGCTATATGGTCAGCCAATAACCAAGAATGCAGAAACAATACCTTCCGTTACAACACTTCTGAAAACTGCTGGCGTGCATCGGGTGTGGCTATCTACGGAGGTTTTAGCAACAAGGCCCATAATATTTTAATACAGGATAATTTGGAAGTAGGTATAAAAGTGAATAATGCTTTTGGTGGTGCAGGCTTTAATGGTGGAGGCATGCACGAACTGTATAATATCATCATAAAGCGTTGCGGTACTTATAATGACTTATTCAATAGTCCCGTTGGCGCCATTGATTTAGGTGTGTACAACTGGGGCGCCGGTACACGTGTACAGAATGTTAAATTTTCCTGTATTGATATCATTGACTCTAAGAACGATGCAATCTATTTTCATAAAGTGTCGGGAGATGGATTCTATAATTTAGTATTTGAAAATATTAAG
Source organism: Cytophagaceae bacterium (assembly GCA_029237685.1). Lineage (GTDB taxonomy): Bacteria > Bacteroidota > Bacteroidia > Cytophagales > Cytophagaceae > JACMQM01. Next base: position 32,150 of record JAQZBV010000019.1, read on the forward strand.
ATAGACGGTACCGGAAGAGAATACCCGAATAACGGCGGAGCTGTAGGAGGCAGAGGTTATGGTATTTTATTTAAAGGATATCCAACCGGAAATGGGACTTACTGCAACATCACCTATGCCAATCGCTCAGGCAGTGCAGGATCTGATGTCAATACCGGCGAGATCGGTTCGTTTAGCTGGAATGCAGTAGGAGGATGCCCTACAGGATGTTCTCTGGGAAGTTCAACGCTCATGACTTCGGCTACTACATTTGGTGTATGTGACAACCCCATTACGCTTACTGCCAACACTACGGCGCCATCTGGTAATACAACAAGTTATGTGGAGTTTTTTGTAGATGGCGTATCGATAGGAACGGATAATTCTGCCGGCTATAGTATGGCCTGGAACAATCCGACAGCAGGTACTCATCAGGTCGTTGCTACCGCTCACTATTCGCCATCTGGCAGTACAGCTTCTTCTCCTATTCAATATGTGAATGTATTGCAGGGAATTTATCCAACTTCTACACCTCCAACCATTGATGGAACGATAGATGCTTCATGGGCCGCGTATCCTGCTACAGCCGTAACACAAGGATTTAATAGCACTCCTGATCTTGCAGCGACTTTCAAAACCAGGTACGATGCCAATTATTTATACATTTTGGTAGACGTTACAGACGATGTGGTACAAGCCGATGGTGGAAACAACTGGGACAATGATGGCATAGAAATATTCCTGGATTTGGGCAATGATAAAACGGGTGTGTATGGCGCCAATGATTTTCAGTTTGCTTTTGTAACTGGCAATACGACTCCATTCGAATACAAGCATACCACTACTGCTGGCATCGTGAATTTTGCTCAGGGTGCTAAAGCAGGAGGTTATATCATGGAGATCAGATTGTCTTGGTCTGGTATGGGGGTGAGTGTACCAAGCGCAGGAAGCTATGTAGGTTTTGATGTGGGTGTCAATGACGATGATAACAACGGTGTACGCGACAATCAATTAAGCTGGAACGATCCGACGTTTACCGAGTATAACAATACCGCTTTATTTG
>JAQZBV010000144.1 GCA_029237685.1 Cytophagaceae bacterium
TTCTCTGGAAGAACTTATGCTTGATCATAATCAAATTGCATCTTTGCCACCGGTATTCAAAGAAAACAGTCCACTCAAAGTCCTATTGCTTAATCATAATCAATTGACAAGTTTGCCTGAAACAATCGTGAATTTAAAACATCTTGAATTGTTGACTCTTTCTTACAATAACATTCGTGTTTTACCTCAGGATATGGGCAATTTGAAAAATCTTAAAACACTCATTTTAATCGGTAATCCCATAGAAGAGGATGAAATTAAACGGCTTCGTTCTCTCATGCCACAGACCAAAATAATTGTTCAATAAAAATCTCAGGCATCGCTAATACGTCAATGTAATGAATGCCGTTTTTCTTTATTACGCATTACTTTGTATCAGGTATTTCATTTGTCGATCTAAAAATGGATCTTTATAGCTTATACGGATAAGGAACATTATGAAAAAACAGCTCACGATCGCTTTTCTATTTCTTTTTAGTTTAATTTTTTCTCAACATAGTTTTGCGCAGGCTTTCATCACCCGCTGGCAGACCAATAATCCAGGCGTTTCGTCATCTCATCAAATCATCATTCCAGGAGAAGGCACCTATTCCATCTACTGGGAAGAAGTAGGCAATGCATCGAATAATGGTACACTCAGCGGATCGGATGAGACCACAGTCACATTTCCTTCCGAAGGTCTATATGAGATCAGCATCACAGGAGGAATGACTCGAATCGTATTCTCAGGATCAACAGATAAAGAGAAGATCCTATCCGTTGAAGCCTGGGGCGACATCGCGTGGACAAACATGGAAGCTGCTTTTTATGGATGCAGCAACCTGCAGGTGAACGCGACCGATGCTCCGGACTTGTCCAATGTCATTTCATTGAGTACGATGTTTTCCTATTGCAGCACATTCAATGCCAACATTAACCATTGGGATGTATCCACTATCCGCAACATGCGCTTCGTCTTTCAAGATGCAGTGGCCTTTAATCAGCCCCTCGACAATTGGAACATGTCGGAGGTTTTAACCACCGAAGGAATGTTCTACAATGCGAAAGCCTTCCATCAACCGCTCAACAGCTGGGATGTATCTGGTGTCAGGAACATGTCCAAAATGTTTCGTGGTGCAACAGCATTCAATGGTAATATTACGGCATGGAACACGGGGCTTGTTCAAAATATGAGCGACCTGCTTTACAATGCTCAGGCATTCAATCAATCCATCGGTAGCTGGAATGTTTCACAGGTAACTGATATGTCATATATGTTCGCCTATGCAGAGCAATTCAACCAACCACTCAGTACCTGGAATGTTGGGAATGTGACGAACATGGAAGCCATGTTCTGGGGTGCCGCAGTCTTTAACCAGGACATAAACCTGTGGGATGTTTCCAAGGTAGTGACCATGGAATTGATGTTCTTCAACGCTGAAGACTTTAACCAATCACTCAATGATTGGGATGTACAATCCGTGACGAAGATGTACGCCCTGTTTAAAGAAGCAGATGCATTTAATGGAAACATTAGCAATTGGAATACGTCTAACGTAACCGACATGTCCAACATGTTTGACGGGGCCATCGCATTCAACCAGGACATCAGCGGATGGGATGTGAGCCATGTGACGAATATGGTAGCGATGTTTAGCAACGCTTCTGCTTTTGACCAACCCATTGGTAACTGGCAAGTCGGTAATGTACTGGGAATGGGATTGATGTTCCATCAAGCGTCCTCGTTCAACCAGAATCTTGCCTCCTGGAACATGAGCAGCTGCGAAGAAATGTCACTTGCCTACACGGCTATGTCTGTAGCCAATTATGACGCTACGCTTCAGGGCTGGAGTATACAGACGGTGAAACCAATTGCCTTTGCAGTACATGACCTGAAATATTGTAACGGAGCAGCGGCAAGGGAACTATTGATTCAAAAAGATTGGGCCTTTGCGGGAGATATAGAAGACTGTACCACTACTTCGACTAAAAATAGCACCTCCTCACAAGATGTGCTCTTCTATCCTAATCCCTGGAAAAGAGACGAAGCAGCCAAGATAGAAATGAAAGGCTTTGCACAGGAAAATGTTCGCCTATCGTTGAAAGATGCAAACGGTAAAACATGTTATGAAACCACTATTTCAGGAAAAAGCAGCCTGGCTCCTATGCCTGAACTTAGAGCCGGCATGTATATCCTGATCCTTGTTTCAGATTCAAAGCAAGTACACCAAAAGATTATACTGGAATAATTAGAGACGATCAACGCCGGGGTGGACATTATAAAAAGCGCCGGCTCACGCGGGCCGGCATGGATAGTTAACTCACTTGTTGTGTATATACTATCATGCAGCTTCTATTTTTTATCAAGCCCCGAACTTAACCTCTATGTCACTTCATGCACCAATTCAAACTGGCGCCCACCTTTTAACAAAGAAGGAGTATAAAGCATTAAAACTTTATACTCCTTCTTTGTTTAAGTGTCAATGCGAGTCTTGAGAGCAATCGATCTACTCTTTACCATACCAAGCACTTTTCTGAGTTAACTTCATTTGTCTTGAATACTTGTAAGAGGATATCCCTCGACCCTTACCGGCTAATCAGTTAAGGTATACAGCCATTTGAATAACGGAAGCTTTGTATTTTCTAGAAGTGTACCTGTCTTCGCGTTAAAGTACTTACCTGTGTTCTTACACTTGCAGGTGCAGTGTTTGCATCGATAGACTTTAGATGTAGAGTCAAAACATGCTTTTATAACCTATCGAAGCAGCTATACTAACTTTATTGAAAATACAATAGCCGTAATAGATATTCCAGCAGTAATAGTTTGAAAAACAGTATTCATCACAATAAAAATTTATGGTTAAAAAATTTCTTACATAAGTAAGTTAATAAAAATCAGTTTTATAAGTATTAGAATTCTTCACAAATATGTAAATTAAAAAACATTTTTTAGCTAGAACCACTAACGCCAAACAAACTATGGAAATCACCCTACTCATCATCGGATTACTAGCAGGCTTCGGTATGGGTTACTTTTATACCAAGTCTAAGGTAGGTTCTTCCACCGATCTGGAAGTTCAGGAAAACCAGGAACGAGAACTAAATAATCTGCGACTAGAACATGCCAGTTTAAAAGCCAAATTCGAAGATGCCACCAAACACATTGCCGCTTTACAGGCTGACCTTCAACTGGAACGTGCTGCAGTAAGAGATATACATGGAAAGCTGACTGCAAGCGAAGCCGACTTAAAAAACTCGCAAGAGAAACTAGTCAATCAGAAACAAGAATTAGAGGGGCTTCATAAAACCTTATTAGATCAGTTTCAAACTATTTCTATCAAAGCCCTGCGTGATAATGCCAGTGACTTCAATACGCAAAGCCATGAGCGATTACAGACTGTTTTAAACCCCTTAAAAGAAAAGATCGAAGGTTTTGAGAAGAAGGTGCAGGAAACGTACGAAAAAAGCCTGGTAGATAATACTACGCTGAAAGAACAAATAAAAACACTGTCGGAGCTAAACCACAAAATTAGTGAAGACGCGATCAACCTGACACAAGCGTTGCTTGGTGAAAAGAAAACACAAGGTAATTGGGGGGAAATGCTCCTGGAATCCTTATTGGAAAAGTCAGGTCTAGAGAAAGGTACACAATACGTTACTCAGGGGACCTTAGAAGGCGAAGACGGCAGCAAACTCCGTCCTGACGTGATTATTAACTTACCGGATAATAAACACCTGATCATTGACTCCAAAGTGTCTCTGGTAGATTATAACGAATATTCCAATGCCCTGAATGAAGAACTCCGGGGTCAAAAATTAAGGGATCACATTACTCGCCTCAAAGTACATTGCACGAGTCTGGGAGGAAAGCGCTACGATACCTTATACAATATTAATTCTCCCGATTATGTATTGATGTTCATTCCTATCGAACCTGCGTTTACCATAGCCATGCAAAATGATACGCATCTTTTTCTATGGGCACTGGAAAGGAATGTTGTGTTGGTGACATCCTCTACTCTACTGGCGACTTTGCGTACGGTTGCCAGCATTTGGAAACAAGAAAATCAAAAGAAGAATGTATTGGAAATCGCCGAAGAGAGTGGCAAACTATACGATAAGTTTGTCGGTTTCTTGAGCGACATGAAGAGCATAGGCGCTCACATTGATAAATCTAAAGAAAGCTACGAAGCATCCATTAGAAAGCTTACGTTAGGACCTGGCAACATGGTAAGTAAAGTGGAGTATTTAAAAAAATTAGGAGCTAAAGCTACTAAAGCAATCGATAGCAAATTATTGGATGATGAAAGTGATAATTAGCATCAACCTATTTATTTCAATCCCTATTTACCCCTTGTATCAAAAGGTTAGTTTTTTATATTTTTATCTGTAATACCCATCGTATAAAATAACGATTCAGCACGTTGCATGATATGTGATCGTGTGTGTTTAAATTAACTCGCATAGTTCTTATAGCAACTAACTTAAATATGGCATATACATTGTCGTATTCATGGTATACATGGTCAAGTTCTATTTCACATTGTAATTTTACACCCCAATCCTTTAATTAAAAGCCTTTGAAAATATTTTAATAAACTTGAAGAAGAGTTTTTAGTAGCATAAATTCCACAGTATGGCCAGCGCGAAGAAAATTATTACTACTACAAGCAGCAAAAAAACACCGACTGCAAAAAAAAATATAATCAAAAAGAAGCCTGCGAGTGAACAGATCAACGTAGAGTTGATATTAGCAAAAGCTCAAAAGGGGAAGCTACCTGTTGAGCTGACTCCGATGCTGGCCACATTGGTGGACAAACCTTTTGATGAAGCCGGCTGGTTTTATGAAGTAAAATGGGATGGTTATAGAGCTTTGGCTTTTGTGAACAAAGGTAAGGTCCAAATAAAATCCAGAAATGATAAATCATTTACTGATAAATTCTATCCCGTTACTGAGGCCTTAAGAAAGTGGAACATCAATGCGGTTATAGATGGAGAGATTGTAGTAGTTGGTGAAAATGGCATTTCGAATTTTGGTGACTTGCAGAACTGGCGCAGCGAAGCCGATGGAGAGTTGTTATTTTATGTATTTGATATACTCTGGTACGATGGTAAAGACCTCACTGGTCTACCCTTAACTGAAAGAAAAGCCATCTTAAAATCTGTAATACCGAAAGATCGGATCATTCATGTCAGCGAATTCTTTGAAGAGTCCGGCCTTGTGTTTTTCGAGCATGCTAAAGAAATAGGACTGGAAGGCATCATCGCCAAGAAGGCCGATAGCCTTTATAAAGCCGGTGACCGCAGCCGGGACTGGCTGAAGATAAAAGCAAACAAACGTCAGGAAATGGTGATTGGAGGTTTTACCAAAAACGATGATACGGTAAAAGTCTTCAGCTCCTTATTGATGGGAGTATACGAGGGCAACCAATTGATATATACCGGTAAGGTGGGAACCGGTTTCAATGTGGAGACCCAAAAGAAAATGATGAAAGCCTTTGAGCCGCTGATAACGACTAAAGTCCCTTTTACCGAATTACCAGATATCAATAAACCGTCCAGGTTCCGCCCGAATCCTCCCCATGCTACAGTAACGTGGCTAAAGCCGAAACTGGTATGTGAGATCAGCTATGCAGAGATGACTACAGATGGTATCATGCGCCATCCTTCCTTTGAAGGCATGCGACTGGATAAAAAGTCGATCGATGTGGTACGCGAAAAAGCTAAGCCTACCGCAAAGGTATTGAAAGAAACAAAAGCGGTGACAGAAAAAATCATCGCGCCTCGCAGGAAATCCGAGCGCAGAACTTTGTTGAATCCGACAGATGATTCGCAAGTGCGTGAGGTGAACGGGCATGAGTTTAAGTTTGCTCATTTGAATAAATTGTATTGGCCTAAAGAGAAAATCACAAAGCGCGACCTGATCAATTATTATTACCAGGTAGCTCCTTTCATTCTGCCCTACCTGAAAGATCGCCCGCAATCCATGTTGCGTCATCCGGAAGGAATCAATGCGTTCAGTTTCTTTTACAAAAACATTAAAGGGAAAGCACCGGAATGGGTAGAAACTTTCGATTACCATAGCGATACAGACGGTGAAGACAAAGAATACCTAGTCGCTAAGGATGATGCCAGTTTATTATACATGGCATCCTTAGGATGTATTGAGATGAATCCATGGCACAGTAGAGTTCAACACGATGATAAGCCTGACTGGTGCATCATTGATTTAGATCCTGCAAAAAACACATTTGATCAAGTCATAGAAGCCGCTCAAGTCACCAAATCTGTTTTGGAAAGTATGGGAATAATGGGTTACCCGAAAACCAGTGGATCTACTGGTATACATATTTATATTCCATTAGGTGCCAAATATACCTATGAGCAATCAAAAGAATTTGCACGTTTGATCGCTACAATGGTACATGAGGAACTTCCAAAATTTACCAGTATTGAAAGAGCGATTAAAGATCGCAAAGGGAAGATGTACATTGATTTCTTGCAAAATCGTGCACAGGCGACTGTCTCTGCTCCTTACTCTGTGCGGCCAAAGCCAGGTGCTACCGTATCTATGCCATTGGATTGGTCTGAAGTGAAAAAAGGATTGAAGATGACTGATTTTACGATTCATAATGCTATAGATAGAATCAAAAGCGTAGGCGACCTTTTTAAACCGGTATTAGGCAAAGGGATTGATCTAAATAAAGTACTTAAAAAATTGAATCAATAAGATGAAAGCTGACCATGAAAATAGTTCTTTGAATTCTTATTTCGGATTAAGTGGCTTACAGCTTCCTATTCCTAAATACAAGTACCCGCCGGAGCACCAGGCTACAAGCCGGTTAACTTATTATGCAACTTTCTTTAACAGCATCGAAATTAATAGTACGTTTTACAAATTGCCAATGCCTGCAACGGCAGGAAAATGGGCTGCGCAAGTTCCGGATGATTTCAAATTTACATTTAAGCTCTGGAAGGAAATTACACATGTAAAAGGATTAGCGTTTAAAGAAACTGATGTTGAAGCATTCTTCAAAGTAATAGCCAGTGCCGGTGCAAAGAAAGGATGTGTGCTTGTTCAATTTCCTCCTAGTCTTGGCAAAAGTAACATATGGCAGCTTGATGCTCTTTTAAAATACATCAGTCAATGCAATGTGGACGGTTCTTGGAACATTGCTGTAGAATTTCGAAATAAAACCTGGTATCATGAAGATGTTTATGGCTTAATAGAAAAGTACAAAGCAGCCATTGTCATTCAAGACATCCCCAAGTCGGTAACACCTTTCTTAAATCATGCCTCTGAATTTATTTATGTTCGATTTCATGGGCCAACAGGCAACTACCGGGAAAGTTATGCAGAAGATTTTCTAGCTGAATATTCTACATATATAAAAGAATGGTTAGAAGAAGGTAAGACAGTGTATGCGTATTTCAACAATACCATGGGCGATGCCTTTCAAAATTCACAGCAATTGAAACGTTTCACTTTATCATTGGAAGAATAATACTACTTCTATTTCTCCTTATCCTTAAGTTCAATCCATACGGGAGCATGATCACTGGTTTTCGCCCAGCCCCTGACATGACGATGTACTCCCCCTTTCTTAAGTCTCTTCTCCAAGTTTGGACTTAACAACAAATGATCCATTCGAATACCGGCATCTCGGTTATAAGCGTTCCGAAAGTAATCCCAATAAGTAAATATTTTCTCATTGGGATAAAGTTTACGAATCGAATCAATCCAACCTTGCTTTAAAAGACGCTGATAGGCTGCCCTGGGTTCGGGAAAAAAGACTGCATCCTTTACCCATGCCTCCGCCTTGTGGGCATCCAGTTCTGTAGGCACAACGTTATAATCTCCGACTAGAACAACTGGAGTCTTTAATTTTATCAAGGATTTAGACTTGGTTAAGAAACGTTTAAACCACGACATCTTATAATCAAACTTAGGACCGGGAGCTGGATTACCGTTGGGAAGGTATAGGCATACGATAAGAATACCGTTTACCATCGCTTGAATATACCGACTTTGTATGTCTTCTGCATCACCTGCCAATCCTCGGCCTACTTCTGTGATTTGAAATCTTTTCTTGGCAAGAATCGCTACACCGTTCCAACTCTTTTGTCCATGCCAGATGGATGTATAACCTGCCTCTAGAAGAGCTTGTTCAGGGTATTTTTCATTAGGAGCCTTAAGTTCCTGTAAACACACAACATCTGGGTTTTCTTCCGAAAGCCATCGTAGTAAGACAGGCAATCTCCCGTTGA
>JAQZBV010000145.1 GCA_029237685.1 Cytophagaceae bacterium
GCTAGCGGCGCGTTGAGTCAATGGTTGTGCAGCCGAAAGAAAGCGTTTGTCGTTTTTTATATTTTGTGCGCTGCTTCGATTGTTCTCTATTTGAACATTAATTTAATTTCATTATCTGCCACTGTTTTTTATTCTGCGGTAACTTTGCTGGGCTTTTGCGTAGGCTTTTGGGCAATGTTTGTGACGGTTAGTTCCGAGCAGTTTGGCACCAACATCAGAGCGACAGTAGCGACCACTGTTCCTAATTTTATAAGAGGGTCGTTAGTGTTGATTGCTTTAGTATATGATTACATCGTTTCTCAATCAGACGTATTCTGGGCCAGCTACCTGGTCACTGCCGTATTGATTCTTATTGCCAGTTTCTCCTTATCTCGACTGGAAGATACCTTCGGCAAGGATATGGACTATGTGGAGGAGTAATGAGAAAGCTGAAAACGGAGAATTGAAAATTGAAAATAGAGAATAGAGAATAGAGAATACAGAATAGAAACGAAGATATAAGAAAGACGCCTTTGTTAAACTTTAACAAAGGCGTCTCTTTAACTTAATAAGAATAACTCAGAGGTCTGTTTTCAGTTTTCAGTTCTCCGTTTTCAGTTTTCTTAATTTATTTAGACATATACTCGCTTACACTTTCCAATGTAGCTTTCATTGCTTTTTTCTTTTGGTTCCAGTCTGCAGGACATACTTCACCGTGTTCTTCTACATGTTGCAACGCTTCAACCATTCTTACCGCTTCGTCAATGTTACGGCCTAGTGGAAGATCGTTGATCACTTCGTGACGAACAACACCTGCTTTATCGATTAGGAAAGTACCGCGGAAAGCGATAGGATTTCCTTTGAAGATCAAATTACCATTATCGTCTACATCGTACTCTCCGCCCAATACACCGAAGTTAGCAGCGATTGTTTTTGCTGTATCAGCAACAATAGGATAAGTAACACCTTCGATACCGCCTTTGTTTGCAGGCATGCTTAACCAAGCCAAGTGAGAGTTTTCTGTATCGGTAGAGCACCCAATTACCGCAGTGTTCAACGCTTCGAACGCTTTTAATCTTTCCTGAAAAGCAACCAATTCAGTTGGGCAAACGAACGTGAAATCTTTTGGGTAGAAGAAAAATACCACATATTTTTTTCCAAGAAACTGATCAAGAGAGAAATTCTCAACGATTTGATTTCCGTTTACTACTGCAGCTGCGCTGAATGAGGGGGCTTTTTTTCCTACAAGAGCCATAATGAAAATGTTTAGGGTTTAAAATTTGTTGATTGAAATTGTTTTGGATGCATCTATTTTGCGACCACGAATTTGTATCGAGATATTCGTGATCTCAAGGTTTTCTATGTTTTTTTCTGCAAGGTGTGCTTTTAATAAATCTTTGATTTGCTGATCATCAAAGTCTATAATTTCATTGGTTTCTTCAATGACAATGTGGTGATGATCTTCTGTCTTTCCATCGTAGCGGTAAGTGCCTTCTATTGTTGCCACTTTATCCGCCAATTGAAATTCGACCAGGGTTTCCAGCGTTTTGTAAACCGTAGCCAATGAAATGGTAGGATGCGTTACTTTAATGCGCTCATACACCGTTTCTGCTGTAGGATGGCTGTGTTCATTCATCAGCGCATCATAAATGATGATCCTTTGAGGGGTTGCTTTCAACCCTTTTTCCGCCAATATTTCCCAGGTCGTTTGAATAGGAGTGTTTATTTATAGATTATAATTACTAACTAATAATAATTATTACTCAAAGGTCAAAAAAAAACTCCGAAGAGTCAAGTAAAAAGGTGATTTATGTCTACAATAGACTAAAAACCTATAAAATACCACTTATTAAGCATTTGTACGACCAACGGAGCCGCTTCTACCATATCTGCTTTAGAAAGGTAGTTCAACGACACAGAAACCGATTCATGGCTTTTTGCTATCCATGCGGTAGCAAAGAGGCAAACATACAGAAGGGATATTCTAATGATAAAAGGTTTGTTGTCCGTAGCGTTATTTTTCATATAGAAACAATAGCTTTGAAAGTAAATACAAAAAAGTAAAAAATGGTAAACGTCTTTTTGGAGAAAGTTACCATATATTTTCTACTTGGTTGATATATACGCACAAAGCTACGACATTGTTTTTTTAATTTATGCATAAGCAAAAAATACTCGTTGTTTGCCTCGGAAATATTTGCCGATCGCCCATGGCAGAAGGGATTCTGAAGTATTTAGTGAAAGAAAGAGGATTAATTCAATCTATTGAATTAGATTCCGCAGGTACCGGAGCTTACCATATTGGGAGTCATCCTGACATCAGAGCACAAGAAGTTTGTTTATCCAAAGGCATTACGCTTTCCCATCAAGCTCGTCAGGTCAATCGAATGGATTTCGACGCCTTCGATTATATCGTGGCAATGGATACAAGTAATTACGATGTATTAAAAAAAATAGCACCACACGATCGATTGTATTTGATGCGTGCGTTTGATCCTTTGGCGCAATCAGATCTGAATGTACCGGACCCTTATTATGGAGGCATACAGGGCTTTCAGGAAGTATATGAGATGCTATACCGCTCAGGCAATGGTTTGCTTGATCACATAGAAAAAGAGAAGGGGGAAACTAATGTGGCATAGAACAAAAAAGACAATTCTTAAGAAGAGTAACGGCGGCGTATTTCTATTTTCTGTTTGAGTCGTGCGATGATTAATGCGGTAAGCCGATTGGCAATTTCATCGGGTTCTTCAGCTTGTTGGAAAACTTCCTTAACTAAACTTTCTTTGACGTCAATGCGGTACAACAATTGAAAAAGCAATTGAACATCGCGCATCAATAAGTCAGCTATTCCTTTAAAAATAAAAGAGTAAACGTGTTCATCGTTCCATGAATCGGTTTTCTCTAACGCATTAATTTTAGAAAGCAGATCATCCATATTTACTATGCTAACACATTCCATTCGTTTTTCCGAATTCAAAGTCAGATTTTTATTCTTGATTTGTGCCTTTACATTTTGGCAGTACAGTCAGGCACAGTCTTTCAAAGGAATCATAACCGGAGGAGCTAATGCCTGTCAGATTGATGGCGATGGCTTAAGCGGTTTTCATAAGCCCGGCGATATGTTGGGATTGGGTGTAGAGCGAGAACTCCACAAACGATGGTCTGTAATACTCGGGATAGAATTCATGGAGAAAGGAAGTCGGACTTCATCTCAAGATTCTATTCTATATTTCAAATGGAAAATGCAATACATCGATGTACCTCTTGTACTTTCCTTCAAAGCACATCCTCGTTTTCGTTTTCAAGCTGGAATCACACCTTCTATATTACTGAATGAAAAAATTGATGTGGGTTACGGTTATCAAAAAACATCTTTTAAAGATGATCCTTTTCATTTGTTGGTTGCACCTGCAGTAGAGTTTTTCCCTTTAGATAATGTATCCTTGCTCCTGCGCTACCAATACTCTTTGATACGTTTCAATAGTCAGGTGCAAAATACGATACCTAAGTTTCACAATTTGATTACAGTGGGCTTGCGTTTTTATTTTGGAAACGAAACTATCGAACAATAAAAAAGGAGCTCGAAGCTCCTTTTTTATTGTATTATTTAGCAGCCTTTTTTGCAGCCGCTTTTTTCTTGGCGGCTGGCTTTTCTACCGGTTCTGTTTCTTCTACTTCAGCTTTCTCAGCTTTTTCTTTTTTCGTTTCTTTCTTCTCTTCTTTTTTCGCTGACAGTAATTCAGGATAGGCCGCGTTAAGAATGGCATACCAGGTCACTAGTTTCTTAATGTCTGAAACATATACTCGGTTGTCGTCATACTCAGGTAATACTTTACTCAGGAAGGATTTTAGGTCTTGAGGTTCAGATTTAGGAGTGACAGGCAAATCGCCGGTAAACGTCGTTTTAATTGCATGCAAAACCGCTTCCAATGGTCTGGATCCTTCTGCATCTGTTGTGTAGATGGAGATCTCATTAAGAATCGATACACGATCGTTTCCGTTAGCTACCAAACGGGTCTTATTACTGTCTATGCTTTCCAGTATGACACCGGTGCGGGTAGGTTGTACAATTTTAAAGAGTCCACCACGTCCTGTAACTGCTGCAATTTCTCTTAATTCCATGAAGTAAATGTATTTTTATAAATTTTGTTGATACGATTTTATAAGCGGTAGTATACAGACAAGTTTTGTCTGGTACTGAATCCGGAAGCTTTAAACTTCATCAATTTCGCTACACGAAGTGCTTCTTCTCCACATCCACCTCCCACGTTTTTCACGACTTTCATATTGGTTGCTTTGCCATCTGCGGTCAAATCGACAGTAATAATCACTTCACCTTGAATACGATTGCGTTTTGCATTCACAGGATAAACGATGTGATCATTGATGAATTTGTACATCGCTTCTTTGCCGCCTTCATAATATTCTGCTATCGGTACTACTTTGCCTTCTGGAGGTCCGTAATTAGGAGGGGTTTGTGCTGTCGCTTGAAGCGTTACCCATGCTGTCAATACGAAGAGTAGAATCAGTTTTTTCATAATATGTAGCGGTTTACAAAGTACAATAATAAGACATTACTAAAATATACTCAAATTTATTCTTCTTCCATATAATTTGAGCAGGCAATTTCAATCAATTCGATTAATTCATCCCGGCCCATACCTGACACAGAAGAAGTTATAATGTGGGCCGGAAAGATTTCCCAAGACTCTTTCAACACTTTCCAATATTCCCCAATCAGCTTTTCCGTAGCATTTTTAGATTGTTTATCTGCTTTAGTAAATGCAATCGTAAATGAAAGTCCATTTTCACCTAACCAATTGATGAACTCTATATCGGAATTTTGAGGTGGAATTCTGGAATCAATCAATAACATCACCATGGCCAGATTGGTCCTGTTGCGCAGGTAGTCTTTGGTCATTTTGTCCCATTTCTCGCGACTGGTTTTAGAAACCTTTGCAAATCCATAGCCCGGTAAGTCGGCAAGAATCCAGGATTTGCTGACTTCAAACAAATTGATCAATTGTGTTTTGCCCGGAGTTGAAGACGTTTTAGCCAATTGTTTATAACCGGTCAGGTTATTGATCAAGGAAGATTTACCCACATTTGATCGCCCTATGAATGCAAATTCCGGCATCCTGCTTTCAGGACATTTAGTGAAGGCTGGATAGCTTCCTATGAATAAGGAGGGTAGTTGACCGGGCATCTTGAATCTTGTCGTTAAGCTCATAACACTTGTTAAAGCTATTATGAGTCGTACAATTACGGCAAAATCATAACAAATTAAAACAAATACGAAGAGTATATTCTTAGGGGCAGAATGGGGAATGGTTAAGCGCTTTACTTTTTATCTATAACCTTTCATTAGGCTTGTCGTTAAAGCTATTGGAATGAGGGGAAGATTTTTTGAGAAAAACGATATTAGTTGACGAGATAATGAGCAGAACAACCGGCATGAAGTACGTTTACCAACTGCATAAAACGATGGTAGACAACAGTCTTATTTTGGTATACGAAGGGGAGTTTACACAAGAGATTACCAAGTCGGTATTGCTCATGGCGGAACGGAACCTCGAATATATGGAAGAAGAATCCAGTACCAAGAAAAAAGTTTTTAATGTCATGGTGGAATGCTTACAAAATATTTGCAAGCACAACGACAAAGTTGCCGAAGATAAATTGTGGAACAGTGCTGTTTTCATGATCGCTAAAGACGAGGAGTATTATAGCATTGTTTCGGGCAATGCCATTGAAAATACATTCATCCCTTCCTTAGAAGAAAGATTAAGTCAAATCAATTCATTGGATAAAGAAGGCTTGAAAAATTTATACAAGGACATGTTGAAGAATTCGCAGTTGTCGGAAAAAGGGGGCGCGGGACTTGGCTTTGTAGACATCGCCAGAAAATCAGGGCAAAAATTAGAATATTCGTTTGAACCCATAAATGAGAATTCCTCTTTTTTTTGTTTTCGAACAAAAATAGCCCGAGTGAATGAGTAACATTAAAACTGTATAAACATGGATGCTTTATCAATAAAGGCGACAGAAGACACGCCAAACATTAACTTTGATCCGTCAACAGGGATTTTGGAGATTTCCGGTCGTTCGTTACCTGAAGATGCGGCTGGTTTTTATAAACCAGTATTGGATTGGTTGAAGCAATATGCTACTTCAGCCAAAGCAAGTTCCGCTTTGGCAATGAAGTTAGAATATTTTAATACGGCTTCTTCTAAGGTAATCCTGGATATATTCAATATCATTGAGAAGATTTCTTTGGATAAGAAAGTGATCTGGTATTTTGATAAGGATGACGAAGACATGCAGGAAGCAGGTGAAGAGTTTTCGGAAATTGTCAACATCCCTTTTGAGTATAAAACCTATTGAAATAGTTTTCTATGAGTGAGGAAATTCTGAAAGCACTGGCACAACTCTTTGCGATCATCACCAAACAAGGTGAAGGTGTCACAGAGAAAGAAAGACAGTATGTGATCAATAAATTTACTCAGAAACTAGACAAGGATTCTGTTAACGAATACGTCGCTTTTTATGATGAGCGTGTAGGCTTCGGTAAAGAAAAAAAGAAAAAAGCAGAAGGGGTTATCGTACCTGCTAAACTAACATCTGTCAAGGATTCCGTTAAAACCTTGGCGATTTGTAAAAAGATCAACGAAACACTGACTCAACCGCAGAAATTTTTTGTACTGCAGGAGTTGTTCGAACTCATTTATTCCGATAAGAATTACAACGAGGAAAGAAAACAAATCATCTATACCGTCTCTCAAACGTTCAATGTGGCGGATGATGATTTTCAGGTCCTGGAGAAATTTGTGCTTTCTGAAGACGGACTGGATTTAAATTCAGAAAGTGTTCTGATTATTTCGGATGGAAATAGATTTCAAGAAAACAATAAGTTTGTAAAGCTGGATGAACACAGCAAGGGCGCATTTTTGTTCATGCGTGCCCGTAGCGTAGAAGTATACCTGTTTCGTTATTTTGCTGAAGAGGAATGTACCTTAAACGGAATAAAAGTTCAGTCCGGCGATACGGTTTTATTTTCCAATGGGAGTACCATTAAGTTAAAATCCGGAGTAACATTCTTTTATTCCGATATCGTAGCGCATTTTTTGAGTGCTGTCCAGGATGTAAAATTGTCCTTCAATGCCATTGGTATTGAGTACCGTTTCTTCAACGATAAAATCGGTCTCACAGATATTAACGTTTCAGAAGATGCCGGCAAATTGATCGGCATCATGGGATCCAGTGGTGCAGGGAAAACAACCTTACTCAACGTATTGTCTGGCTCAGAAAAACCCAACAAAGGTTCTGTTTGCATCAACGGATTAAATATCTACGAAGACAAAAAAGCAGTGGAAGGTCTGATCGGATACATCCCTCAGGACGATTTGCTAATGGAGGACTTGACTGTCTTCGAAAATCTTTATTACAGTGCCAAATTATGTTTTGGTGAAGTCTCTCGCAAAGACCTGATCGATCGTGTACTCAAAACCTTGGGCGATCTGGGCTTGTCGCACATCAAAGATTTAAAAGTGGGGGACGCGCTCAACAAATCGATCAGCGGAGGACAACGCAAGCGGTTGAATATTGCTCTTGAATTGATTCGTGAACCGGCTGTTCTGTTTGTAGATGAGCCCACTTCCGGTCTCTCCAGTAGAGATTCGGAGAATGTGATAGACTTATTAAAAGAATTAACTTATAAAGGCAAATTGATTTTTGTCGTTATCCACCAACCTTCTTCAGACATTTATAAAATGTTTGATAAATTCATTTTGCTGGATACGGGAGGCTACCAAATTTTTTATGGCAATCCTATTCAGGCTATATCCTATTTCAAACAAATGGCGCGTCAGGCCGATAGTCAAAGCGGTTACTGTGTGACCTGCGGCAACGTCAATCCGGAGCAATTGTTTGATATCATAGAAGAACAAGTGGTCAATGAATTCGGCGAGTTTACCGGCAAGCGGAAAACCAATCCGATGCAATGGTACACTTCCTTTAAGGAAAAATTCACTTTCAAACCATTCACTGATTTGTGGAATGTGCACATCAATGTGCCTAAGAAAACATCTCGCTTTAAGCAGTTTTTGGTATTTGTGGCCCGAGATGTAAAAGCCAAACTCAGCAACAAGCAATATGTAGTCATCAACCTGCTCGAAGCGCCTTTGCTGGCGTTTGTCTTAGCCTTTA
>JAQZBV010000020.1 GCA_029237685.1 Cytophagaceae bacterium
TTAAGAGCGTGAATCTGCTTCACGATAAGGGCTCAAACATACAAATACCCTTAAGAAAAGTCAAAACTGAGCCCCTCTAATTTATGGGAATAATAATAATGAGACTTTTTTTAAGATTTGTTTGGCTAGTTTGGAATAAACTCATACCTTTGCGTCACCATTTTGAAACATGGTCCGTTCGTCTAGGGGTTAGGACGCGTCCCTTTCACGGACGAAACACGGGTTCGATTCCCGTACGGACTACTTAACAACAAGAGTGTGAGTATTGAGTAAGATCAATGTCACACTCTTTTTCTTTTCTAAGCAATAAAAAAGGGAGCCTGGTAAAAGCCAGGCTCCCTTTTTTATTGCTTAAATCTTGAACTATCGCAATTTTGCATAATAGATCCCACTACCGCCTTTCGCTTCAGCTGCTACTTCAAAAGTGGAAGCACCTGTTTGTCTAAGGAAGTAATATTTTCCAGCTGCTGAACCGCTCCCTCCGAATGTTCCATAATATTCTTGTCCGTTTACATTTCCGATAGAATAAACAGTGCCGTATGTAGACAAAGCGGTGAATGATTCATAAGAACCTGTGCTCAGGTCATACAATACCATTACAGATTGCCCGGCTAAGCTCGCCGCCCATTGCCCCTGATCTGAAGGCGCATTAAAGGTTGAAGGAAGATATTGTACCACTGCTTTTGTGCCGTACACATAAATAACAGAAAGTATGCTGTGTGCATCAAGGCTGTCCTTCAGATCCAAAAAGAAATCTTCATCAAAATTGCCGTCAGCACTTGCCTTTAAGAATCCGCCTGAAGTAGGATATGGTGTAGCCAGATTAGCATAAGTTTCAGCACGGGCGATGTTAGAAGATGGACGGTAGTAAAGATCTCCGTTGGAAACGTCTTTAGTACATGCATAATACCCCATAGACATGCGGTCATCATCCGAGTAGGTAATAGTTTTTGCGACCGGATCAAAAATTGCCATTTGTGCATATTGCGGAAACTGTGTCACGTCTCCTGTTGCAGGCATTTCAGCTTCTACCGGCAAAATGATTTTATTGCCACTGGTTACATAACTGTAGTAAGTACGCGTTTTAATATCTGTATCTGCACTGTTAGGAAGAGCAGACACCGAGATGATCTCAGTGATTTCCATTGTTGATGGATTGAATTCAATCACTTTGCCTTCTCCCAATGCAAAGAAAAAAGCTTGTGTTTCAGAAATGAAAGCTGGAGGACCAAAGAAACCACTAAGGCCAGTGCTCGCGAAACTCACTACATCATTTACACTAATTTCTAAAGTGTTGGAAACATTATATTTTGTAAGAGTAGATGAATTACCATTCCAGGCATAAGGATGTTCACCGTATGAATATACAGTGACATTAGCTCCTAACTCCACCATGTCGGCATAATCCAATACACTTGGAAGGGAAGAATAAGCCCCCATGTAATACACGCGTCCGCCAGGTGTGGTGACTCTGGTAACAGCAATCTCCGCTGTTGCGCTTGTTTCGCCGGAAGATGGAGCATCTTCTTTCTTTTTACATCCTGTGAAGATGACTATTGCCAGCAGTAAGAAAGGCAGACATTTTCTCAATAAATTTTGGTGTGTTTTCATTACGATAGATTTTGGGATTATTTATAAATTGATTTTTTTAAAGTTGTAAAGTCAGTTTTGCATAATATCCTCTGCCTGGTTTTTGTACCCGGTAGAAGTCATATACTTTGGTATCGAACAGATTTTGTACTTCTCCTGTGAATGCCCATTGTATTTTTTTATATAAGAATCGATAGGTTATACCAGCTGTGTGAATCTGTTGATTGGGCACTATACTTTTAGAACTTTTTAATCCCGCGCTTTCCCATCCGATATAAAATTCATGAATGTATCGCATGTTCCAGAAAGGACTCAGTTGATCATTTTTCTTCAACAGGTTTCTGAATGCATAGCTGGCCGAACTATTAGCAAATAAATAGGGCGTATTAGGAATACGATCTTGGTAAAAGGATCCAAAATCACCTCCTTGGGAATTGTTATAGTAATTTTGGTAAGTGGTATTAAATGTCAGTTGGAGTCTATCTTCCGGCGATGTCCATCCTGTTGTGAGTTCTCCACCTGCGGAAACAGCTTCCAGCATATTCTTGTATACATTTCCCTGATCCGTTGCGCCCAGACTGAGAAAGATGAGATTGTTGATTTTTCTTAGGAAAAAATTAGGCTGGATAAACCATTTGCATTTTGAATGAGAATTATTTTTATAAGTTACCTGCAGGTTTATATTGTGGCTTCTTTCTGGCTCCAATTCCAGGTTGTTGGCAGTGAACAATCCATCGCCAAATAATTCATCAGGTCTTGGCATACGAATAGCATATTCATAAGATGCTTTCGCACTGATGCGGTGACTTAGTTCATAACGCAATCCATTTCCAAATCCAAAGTAAGACTCTTGTCTCTGGGTAACCAATGGTGCAGATAAATTAGGCATCGGTTCTGCTAGGGAAAATTTTTGAAGGTAACTTTTTACAAACAAAATGTTTTCCAGACGATTGGAAAAAGCATTCATTTCGTATTCCATTCCGTTGACCCAATTGAGCATTTTACCTCTTGCTGCAGCGGGATCATACGTATTGGTGAATTCTTCTTTACCTGTTCTGTAAGTATAGGTTGGAGCAAGAGTGACTCTTAGGGTGTGATTTTTAGCCATCTCCCATTTACCACTTACACGTGTATAGAAATTCTGATCCCAGGTATATTGATGACTTGCACGGGATGAAGCGACATTGCCTACACTCTCTCCCGGATTGATCTTTACGTATATACAGTTTCCATACCAATCATACACACAATGTGAAGTGTCAATAAATTCTCTTTGGCTGTAGTTATAGCCGGCCACTATATCTGCAGCTACTTTCTCCGAGAAATCGTTGCGGTAAATAACATTGACACCGGCCGATTGTCTTAAGGTCATCACGTCACCATAAGGAATGCCTTCCATTGACAAGGCCTGATGCTGTACTTCTTTGGAATTATCGGAATAAAAACCTTTTATACTTAATTCATCTGCCCATGATTTATTTTTCACTCCAAGTGTTATATTCATTCCTTTGGCTTGATAAGCATCGTGGAAGCGTTTAATAGTAACAGCTTGAAGTTTACCTTTATCATTCGCTTGCTGTACATTGACTTTGTAATTGTTTTTTGCAACATCATAGAAGCCACCTGCAGATACAAAAAGTCCACTGCTGTCGGCCAGGTATTTCCCATCCATCGCTACACGATGAGTTCCGAATGAACCGGTTTGGTATGAAATTGCGCCGCTCAAACCTTTTCTGACTTTCGGCGAAACAATGTTGACGGCTCCGCCGAGTGCATCGGCACCAAATTGTATGGGCACAACTCCTTTGTATATTTCAACACGGTCAACCAAATTCACCGGTACCGTGGCTATGCCGAATGTGTAACCACTATATTCTAAAGGAATTCCATCCAGGAAAAAACGGATCTGATCGCCTGAAAGACCGTTTAACGAAAAGCGGGCAGAAGAGCCTAGTCCTCCGCTGCGACGAACACTTACCCCTTGTGACAAGGAGAGTACATCACCCAGGTCTGCGCTTTGGAGTTTGTTTTCTTTGAGGTCAATGACCTGTACAGCTTGTGCGGTATGCTCCAGTTTTTCTTTTTCCGTATTGCCGACAATCACAACATCATCCATTGCCTGGTTGTCTTCCAATAATGAAAAGTGCTGATTGATAACTTCTCCTTTTGTACCACTGATCGTTCGGGTTTGAGTAACATGACCGATGGACTGAACAATGAGCTGATGTGTACCTTCCGGTATGTTTTCTAAAACATAGCTGCCTGTACTATCGGTTTCCGTATGGTAGGTGAAAAGTCCTTCAATGACTACATGTGCGTAAGCTAAAGGCACACCTTCTGTATCAGATATTTTTCCCTGTATACTGAAGCCCCCTGAATCCTGAGCCAATAGTGATGTTTCACAGAGTAGAATAGCAAACCACAAAAGACATTTGTACTTCATGAAAAATTGTAAGAAAATCCAGGATTTCCCTGATTATAGGTTGTATAGATGTCGGAGTTCTCCATTGTTAAGACTCAGCTATACATCAAAGGGGGACGTACTATCTAGATGTATTTGAAATAATAGTTGCGCAAAGAAGCGTCGAATGAAAGGTTAAACAAATTTATTGACTGGTAATTTGAATAAAATACCCTTAAATGGGGAGGGAGTTATATGTTATTACTAACCTAAATAGGGTATAGAGAATATGAAAATAATTCATCGAACAATGATGAATGCTTATTTATGGAATATCAAAAAAAAGCCGAACAGCTTTTTAACAGGGATATTTAGTTTAATTCATTAATAAAGAGCATTCAATCATTAACTATGGCTAGCAAAAAAGATTAATACTTGAATGTTTTTTAGCTTGTACTTAAACTGTATTTTAGCTTCTCGTATCATAAACCTAAAAAAAATAGTGAGAGTAGGAATTGCATTGGTATGCATGTGGGGTTACGCTATAGGGTTTCTATGCCAGGCGCAGCAATCGGATGAAGTCAATTTTCAGGTAGGCAATGGCGCGGGTATCAAAGACCCTAATTTGTACGACAGCATTTTCTTCTCTTTGGAGGAAGCCATGAAAGCCCCCTTACGGGTGAGTGAGTTATCGCTGGAAGGTAAAAAACTAAAACAATTTCCTGCGGCTGTTTTAACTTTTAAGAATCTTCATACACTTAATATCTCCTACAACCACATCGATTCTATTCCTGCCGGATTATTTGATAAATGCCGAAAGCTGCATACACTGCAGTACGCGGGCAACGGATTGAATAAATTACCTGTCACTATTTTTCATCCGGCTTTAAAGGTATTGGATGTTTCAGAAAATAACCTGACGTTTATCCCTGACGCCGTCAGTAAGTGCAGTCAACTGGAGGAATTGGATTTGCATACGAATCAACTATCTGCTTATCCCTCTTCTTCTTTTGTATTGAAAAATCTTAAGTCTTTGATTCTTTCAGGAAATCCTTTAACAACTGTTGGTCCCTGGGTGATGAATCAACCGGCATTAAAAATTCTATTCATTGATAATACGAAGATGGAAAGTCTGCCGGAAGGCATTTGTAAAATGACTGCGCTTCGATTTCTAACTATTGAAGAGGATAACATCAAAGAACTGCCTGCTTGTTTTTGTGAGCTAAAAAAACTGAAAGTGTTGATGGTTTCAGGCAGCGCTTTGCCGGATGAAAAGTTGAAGTCCCTGCACGATTGTTTGCCGGAGTTGCAGATTCGATAGTTTTTTAAAGAATGGGTTTACTCTGTTATTTTTTTTCTGTTTACAGCGTAGATGTCATATTCCGGAGAGTGCCAGAATTTTTCTAATCCTATCTTCTCCAATACGTTGATCTCATCCTTATATATAGGATAAAGACCGCAAATATTAATTTTATAATCTGTACCAATGTCGATAGCTGAGTAATCTTCCTTTTCTAGAATGCCAGGTGCAAAAATAAAGAATGCATCCATGTCAGAATCTTCGGAGATTTTTTCATGGAAATTAATCGCTTGACCATATCTAAAAGCACACTCTCCACGAAGAGCATTAGCCAAAAAACCTGCAATTTGTCCCCATGCTAAATTAGTTGATTCAACAGTAATGCATAATTCAGGC
Source organism: Cytophagaceae bacterium (assembly GCA_029237685.1). Classification (GTDB taxonomy): domain Bacteria; phylum Bacteroidota; class Bacteroidia; order Cytophagales; family Cytophagaceae; genus JACMQM01. The sequence goes on from JAQZBV010000020.1 coordinate 5,688, forward strand.
CGACCGAATTTCCAATTCGGATGAGCTACAAGTGAAAGTCCATAGGTTACAGCTGTTATAAAACCTGGTTCAGGAATGTCTTTATAAACAATAGATGTTACTCCCGAGATACCATCCATCTTACTTTCGTTTTTATAGAACAAAGGTTCCTGTTGGAAAATGTTATCCAAGTGTTCAAGGTATCTTTCAACAGGTTTCATCTTCTTAATTTATTTATTTTTTTGTAAAAAAGCCAAAGTGTACTTTTCTCCGCTATCAATAAACGCCTGCTTCTGCGCCGGAGAAAGTTTTTTTATTCTGGGACTAATGCCTACCGAAGACACCGATATCGTTCGCTTCCAGTCTTCAGTGGTCAATGTATTTCTATTCAGGTTTTCCAATATAAGAATGTAAAAAGAATTCAGGTAATCGGTCATGTTATGGATGGGCATTTCTACCAATTCCTGCGAGATCGAATCGTTTTGTATTTGTAATTCCGAATCGATGCGTATGCCGATTGTTTTCATATTGGGAATGCGGACAGGTTTGCCGGATGCCATGCTGATGCTGTCGAACATGAAAATAGGGAAGTTGCGGATCACTCCACCATCGACCACCACATCCAGGTTTGCTTTGGCATTGGGTTTCTTATACACTTTACCGTCCTGATCGATGAACACGGCCTCGAAATAAACCGGTACTGACATGGAGATTCGCACGGCGTCTTTGATCTTCATATTAGGATAGGTTTGAGCGGAGAAGATCAATAGTTTTTGTTTGTTCAGGCAGGTGCCTGTGATGTACAATTCTTTATATCCTTTTGCTACGAGTTGTGAAAACGTGATGTCTTTATCACCTGTTTTTTCTTCGATGAGTTGTTCCAGCCATTTGATGAAGGCAGCCCCTTTGTACCAACCGTATCGGCTATTCATCCGGGAGAATCCACCGATAAATATAAACTGACCGTCGTTGAATTTTTGGAATTTAGTCGTGGAAATGATCTCGTAGATTTCTTTCGAATCATACCCCAACGAAATCATCAAAGCGGTAATGGCACCGGCTGAAGTGCCGCCCACTTTTTTAATATGGGGCATGATCTGATGATCCTCTAATTGTTTGATGACGCCGGAGTAGGCGAGGCCTCTGATGCCTGCGCCTTCGAAGACGAGGTTTTCGTAGGTTGTTTGTGCCCAGCCATTCGTATTGCCTAGCAGAAGGAGAAAAATGAAACAAATATTTTTCATAAGATCGGTAGCTTTCTTTAACGCTTTTTCAAATACCAGGATTTTACCACATAAAAATTCCATAGCCCTTTTTGTGTGACAATTTCGAGTTCGTAATCATCCGGATTAGTCGATAAATAGGGTTTGATGTATTGGTAGCTTGTCTCAAATGTTTCATACCTGTTATTGAAAGTGAAGCCAATAGAATTACCAGTTCCTCTTCCTCTACGTTCATTGAAACTTTCTACATCGCAATGCATAACTTTAGGCATATGTTGTTCCGCTTCTTTTGTATTAAGGTATTCCCAGGAAATGTTCGCTAGGTTGCCAATGGTGATGTAGGAAACAAAGAGTCCTGCTATGGGCCAAACAAAGAAGGCTAAGACAAAACCTTTAACCCCTTTTATCTCAAGGTAGAGATCTTTTACAAAACTCCATTGATAAAAGATGAGTGCTATAAAGCCAATCAACATAGGTATCCAAACAATATAGAGGTCATATTTTATGTCGTGACCAATAGTTTCTTTTTCGATAAAATGATGGTGTACAAGCAATAGAATCGTGAATCCGATAACCAAGGCTAAATGGATTTTCCAGCGTATGCCTTCTTTGGTGACCGGCTTTTTAAATTTACGCGAAGGAAATTGCTGTATTGTTTTTTTCTTTCTTTTGCTCATGAGACTATTGCATTAGTTGAAACTCCAAGCATTTGTATTTTCCATACTGCATGGGTGTTTCTTTAACCAGCACAAATCCACTTCCTGTCATCCATTTCATTACTTCGCTGCGTGCCATCAGCTGTTTACATTCCGGATTTACAACATCATCTTTCATAGTGTCGGTAATAAAAACGCTGCCGCCAGGTTTTAAAGAACGTTTGAAGTCCCGGAGCATTTTGTCTGGCGCATCGAAATGATGAAACGTATTTTTAATGATGATCTTATCTATTGCATTTTCAGGAAGATTGGCTGTGCTGTCGGTGCCTTGAACAGGAATGAAACGGATAGTGGTATGATCCAAACGTTCCAGGAAAACGAGTTTGGTTTTGAACTGCTGGTATAAATTGGAATCAAGTTCATTGACGTAAACCGTGAGGTCATCACAATACTTGGATAATGCACGCTCAAAGAAAGCTCTGCCGGCACCAATTTCTGCTATGACATCGTTTGGCTTGAAATGATAGTTTACGATTTCATAGTGGAAATTAGAATCAGAAATAGCACCAGATGTGTAATTCACTTTGTCGGTATAGGCGTAATTGTAAAGTTCTTTTGCCCATGCGTAATTACTGTCTGCGATGGCTTTCGAAACCAGGTATTTTTTTTCTAACTCGTACAGTGAAGAAAGCGGAATGACTTTGTCGCATTGAAGGACAAGGTCCGAATTCATTTTTCTTACATGGGAATAAACGTCACCGGAAATTTTATTTTTGCTCAGGGATAAAAGCATCAGACTGGCTGATTTTTTTTCTTTGGAAGTTCTAGCGCATTGAATGCGTTGAGTCAGGGAATCGCTCTGGTGGTGGCATCTTTTTATGTCTTCTAAAGCATTTAAATATGTTACAATCTTCACCTGATCCCGACCGACTAATGCTTGGATGCTATCGTTCGATAAGACGTCCTGAATGAATTGCTCGTATTGTTCTTGCTGTTCTGTTTTAACCTGGTAAACCTCTTTTTGTTCCACCGTCAAAAGAGAGGGGTCTATTTGATAAACCAATCGGATATTGTCCAAATATACGAGACCTTTGTTTCCACTAGTACCACTGACTTGCCAGGCCAGGGAGTGAACATCCTGTTTGTCGAAGATTTCAGGCTTGCCCCATTTAGGTTGCCCCAGTGTGGTAAACGGAATGAAGACGGTGGTCCAATCTTCGCTTTCCGGAAAAGAATACTGATAATAGGCATAGTCTTTTACAGCATCCGTTCTGAAAAAGAATTGATGATCGCTTCCTTTGTATTCATAAACGATGCCATCGATTCTTTGCATGTCCAATTGTTTGCCCGATAAACTGCAGACTACAGCTGCGTATGGATTCCATTTGTAAACCCCTTTTTCAAGTTTAAAAGCTAATGATAACGCGTGCTGATGTTTTTGATCCGTTGGGACTATTTCTTTTTTTATTTGAGAAGCTCCTCCATTTGATGCATCCGTATAGGTAAACCAACTTTCCTTTAAAAGGGTAGTGGAATCTTTTTTCTCAAAGCGATCTATCCATAGAGTAGTTTTATCCGATTGTGCGTTAGCAGTCAACGCGCTAAATCCAATGAGGATAAAAAATAAAGTCCTTGTTTTAAAAAACATAAAATGGCAGTTTATAAAATACTTTTAGGAACCACTCTTTTCGTCCAGGCTTTCACCCGTTTGCTAGTTGATGCTAAGCTGTCAGGATTAGAGATCAATGTCGTCTGCCAGGAATTTTCCGGTTTGAATTCCTCTTCCATTCCTCTGAGTACGCCTGCTGTAATCTTTTTGGAATGAACGATTGCCACACACTCGGTATTTAAGTTCGCACTTCTCGGATCAAGATTGAAGGTGCCGATGACTGTAATTTCTCCATCGATGACCATGGTTTTGGCATGCAGCCCAAAAACAGGAGTGAAGTTTACTTTTTCCTGCAAGGCCCCGGTCATCACTTTTCTGCGTTCCGCGGCATCGGGTCTGAATTCATAAATAAATACGCCTGTTTCCAATAGCTTTTTTCTGTCGCGCTGGTAACCGCTGAAGGCTTCGAGGTTGTCGGTGGAGGCAAGGCTATTGGTGAGTATTCTTACTTTGACACCGCGTTTGAGGGCTTCGCGAAAAAGTGTTTGTCCAACTTCGGTAGTGATGAGGTAAGGCGATTGTATATCGATGGAATGTTTGGCTCTTTTGATCAGGTTGATGAGTGTATCGGTACAGACTCCACCGCCTGAAAGCCCTTTCTTACCATCGTTTTTCCCTGGCACATCAGAGATGAAAAACACCTCGTCTACCCACACTAAATCTCCTGATTGTTGAATGCGTTGGAAGGCTTGAGGCAATTCCTGAATTTTAGTTCTTACCTGCGGCCAGAAGTTTTCAGGATTGCAGGCGTATTGATGAAGCCTGTCAAAGCGGGTCGTGTCGAGTTTATTGCTGTCTTCTTCGCTCACCAAGTTAGTGACGGGTACACTTAAGGCGTGATTCCAAAACAACTCAAAAGATTGGTGCATGGTTGCTACTTCTTTTCCAATGAGCAATACATCACGATCACGGAAGTTGTACTCGTGGTCGTAATCAAAGTATTCATCCGCCATGTTTCTGCCTCCGGTCACTGCTACCTTTTGATCTACAATAAATGTTTTATTGTGCATGCGCTGATTGGCAGAACGAAAGTCAGTAGAAAATTTACTGAGCTTATTGTAAATATTTTTTCCAAGATTTACTCCGGGATTATAAATTTTGATGTCGATGTTGGGATGCGAGTCTAAGGTTAAGATCTCATGCACTCCGGCCTCCACCATGATGTCGTCCACCAGCAGTCTGACTTTCACGCCTCGGTCTGCAGCTCTTACGAGGTAATCACAGGCAATGAGTCCGACATTGTCAGGAGAAAAAATAAAGTATTGAATATCGATGCTTTGCTCGGCATACTCAGACAGCCATCCTCGTGCGACCAGCGCATTGCCTCCGTCTTCCAGCACATACACGCCTGTTTTACTTGACATCAAAGCGGTCAGCGGTTCCAAGGCTTTAGAAAGAGAAAGGGAATCGTTGCGGTGTATGCTGGAGCAAAAGTCTTTTTCCTGTACGGGGATTTCAGTACTTGTTTCTGAACAAGAGAAAAGCACAAAGGATGAGCATGCGCAAAGTATTATTAATAGTTGGAACGATTTATTCATGAGTTATTTGCAACTGCCGTCGTGTTTTTCTTTTACAATAGAAATAGCCTTGAATTCTGTTTCTATTACTTTACTTATTTGCGTATGCGTTAAGATAATACCATAAATGTTTCTGCAGGTATCAATAAATGGAAATGTTCCGAAACCTCCCGGACAGAATATCTTCGATTGGTATTCCTGTGATTCATTGTAGTCCAAGATCCATGTGCCCAAACCATAGCTGATCAATTTGCCATTCGCAAATACTTTTATTTCAGGATCGTATTTAGTCAGGTCTTCTCGAATCTTTGTAGAAAGTTGGCTTCTAAAGAATTCGTTTACGGAAGCAGAAGAAAGAACTTGTGAACCTTTATATATTCCTTTGCCCGATATCATGTTTAAGAAGTTGAGGTAATCGGCAGGAGTGGAGCAAACACCGCCACCCAGATCGGGCGTAATCTTTTCATGGCAATATGCCGTTGCATTCATTTCACATTTAGAGGCGATGTTCGTATGAAATAATTCATTCCATGATTTCCCTGTCACTACTTCCGCAATGCGACCGACAATGCGGTAAGACATACCTCCGTAGTTAAACGATGCTCCGGGAGTATTTTTAAGTGGAACGTATTTTGCCATGCTGTCTACCAGTGGAGCCAATCCAATGTCTTTATAATTCAGCGTGGAATAAGCGGGAAAGCCACTGGTATGCGTCAGGCATTGGCGAATGGTTGGATGACCTTTGCCGTATGTAGAAAAAGCAGGCAGGTATTTTCCTATGCTATCATCTAATGACAAAAGCCCCTGATCAACGAGTGTTAGAATGACTGCAGCCGACAACCATTTGCTGGCAGATGCCACCGGTATTTTAGTATCCAGTTTAGCTAAGCCTATTTGATGATGGTATAAGACACTGTCTTTTTGTTTCACCACCATGATCACATGGCCATTGAAATTCTCTTTTTTACTTTCCAATAATTGATTGATGGGATTTCCTTGTGCGAAAGAAGAAAAAGAAAGAAGTGTTGAAAGGAGAAAAGAGGCAACGACCAAAAAGTAATTTTGCATGGGTAAAAAGTTTAGGACAATTGGATATTGAAAGTAGCCTTCGTTTCATTAGAAATGATTTTACCGCCTTCTAACGCGTCATTTTTATTTTCATACTCTAATGATACAACAGGCTTGGGTTGATCGCCATAGAGCGCCACGATATAGCGTGTGAATTTAACAGTGGGCGTTGGATTGATTCCATTAGGAGTCATGTCTCCTTTGAACGTATAAGGGAAAACTTTTACCAGTTGCAGCGGAGGCAGTGTTTTCCATTGACCAAATTTGTAGCCGACTAAAGCATAGTAGATTTTGTAGCGTTTGTTTGTAAAATCAAAAAAAGTACCTGCATACGATGTAATGACCATTCCTCCAACTACAATAGCGACAGAGCCTACAAGAATAGCTTTGGTGATGGATTCGTTACCTGCCATAAACAAAGGGCTAACCAAGGTGAAGAATCCTACAGCTATAAATATCAATCCTAACAGATGAGGGCCAATGGAGAAAAAAGATCTTTTTTTAAAATCGTATTCGGTTTTCAATGGATCAAGAGTTTGCAGGTATAAATGATTAATTAATATAATTCAATTTCTCTGAAAAACTGTTCCGGTTTCATTTTATTTCAAAAAAAAGGCAGGAGATTTTCCCGCCTTTCAATAGCCTTTTCATTGCCAAACTTTTATTGAGAGTTGTTATCTGAATTGGTTTTCAAGTCGTCGTTGTTGATGGTTTTCTTACGGCTCTTTTTCTCGGTGGTCATTTTACCGATGCGGTAACTGAAGTTGATCTTGAAATTCATGTTGTACATGACATTGCTGCTGGATTGAGTCAATAGCGGAGAATCTAATTGCGTGCGGATCTTGATGCTTGGCGTGAAGAAGTTTTCGGCACCGAAACCGATGCTGCCTTTTTTCTTATTGAAGTCTTTTCTGAGGTTCAGGCTGTACATACCAAAACTGGTTTGGTAGCCTTGCAATTGTACTTGATTTCCTCTGTAGAATGCAAACCACTGCAAGCCCCAGCCTCTGGCAATATCAAAACTACCGTTGATGCGTCCTCCAAGTACCCAGCCTTCGTTGCTCGCATTGTAGAAGGGATCAGGATTGTTGTTGCTCAGCACGGCATAGTATAGATCTATTCCGCCACCTAATGTGAAGCGATTGGAAAGGCTGATGTTGGAGAAGAGGTTAAGCCCGTATGCATTCTCGTTGCCTATGTTTGCATAGGTAGTATGAATGGTATCACCTCTTACATCACGCACCGCTTGTATGGAGCCCTCAGTATTGCGCATGAAACCGGATACCGTAGCCGATGATCTTCCGAAGTAAGTGCTGTACGAAAGCTCGTAGTTGTTGGAATATTCCGGACGAAGTTCAGGATTACCTACCGTGATGTTGTAAGGGTTAGAAGCTTGCACGTTCGGATTTAGGAATTGCATCGATGGTCTTTGAATCCGGCGGTTATAAGAAGCCTTTACCATGTTGCCGTTCTCCAGTTTCTTTGAAACGTTAAGGCTGGGAACTAAAACACCATAAGAGGGAATGGTGACTTCCCTGTCTTCCTGATATTGTGCATTGATGGTCGTGTATTCGTAGCGCAAGCCGGCTTTTAGGGTATATGTTTTTAGGAAGTTAAGGGTGTAAGAAGCATAGCCCGCCGTGATGTTTTGATTGTAGCGGAAGGTGTTGTTTAAACTGTCATTGCCTATAGGGCTGTACGCTCCGTCCGCTCCAAGGGCTGTGAAAAACTCGTACTTGCTATACACCTGACGGTAGATGTTTTTGGCACCGACTTCCAGCAATTGATTTTTGGATAGCGGTTGTTGGTAATCCATTTGTATCGTGCTTTCCTGGTTATAACCATGGTTTTCGTTTTTCAACCGGCTGTTGACCTGCGACCAGTCCGCGTTATTGAGGATGCGGTTGGTAAAGTTGTTGTCGCTGTTGTTCCGGCTGTACAAACCCAGTATACTGAACTCTTTTCTAGGCTGTTTAAATAAATGGGTATAGGTTAAGTTCACGTCCACGGACTGATTGGCATTGACGGTCTTTACATCTCTGTGACTTTCGTTGATCAATACCTCATTTTGGTAGGAATGAGAAGAAAGTGCCGTTTGAGAATTGTTCATTTGTCTCATGCCGTATTTAACAGAGGCATTGATGGAGTTGGTCGAGTCAATGTCGTAATCCCATCCGAAAATATAATGTCCGAACCCCATGACACTTTGTGTATGTGCTTGTTGGATGGTACGGGTAGAGGTGCCTGAGTTTTGGTCGTAGGCATTTTGATCGTTTTCAAAACTTCCAGGAATGTTGTAGCCCGCTCTGCCATGCCCGCCGAGAGAGAATCCCATTTTTTTTGTGCGGTAAGCACCGTTAAGACCCAGAGAAGAACCTCTGATGCCGGCACTGGCATCTACGTTAAGAGAGAAACCTTGCAAAGTGTTTTTCTTTAAGACAATGTTCACAATGCCGGCGGAACCTTCGGCATCGTACTTGGCAGATGGAGAAGTGATCACTTCGACCGATTTGATTTGATCGGCTGGAATTTGTTTCAAAGCGTCAGCCACACTGGATGCGGTTAGCGCAGAGGCTTTTCCATTGATGAGTACGCGGACATTAGAATTGCCTCTCATCGATAAGTTGCCATCCATATCTACCGTGAGCAAAGGAGCTTTACGCAATACATCGGTGGCGTCTCCGCCTTTATTGGTCGCATCGTTTTCTGCATTGTATACGATGCGGTCTACTTCTTCGGTGATCAAATCACGCTTGCCTTCTACGACTACGACGGTAGAAGTAGGAGAAGCAATTCTTACAGTGCCTATGGATACATCGTTTGCCTCATTCGAGACGATAATATTGTTTAGGGTGATGTCATTATAACTGACCATGCGCACGCCCACTTGGTAAGTACCATTTGGCACCTGTTCCAATATAAAAAAGCCAGCGCTGTCGGTAATTGTTCCATTTATGATTTTACCTGTTGACTTATCGATCAAGCCTATGGAAGCAAATTCAACAGCCTCTGATGAGGAGGAATCTACTACGGTGCCTGTTATTTTGCCAAGGGGGATAGAATCGGTTGTTTGTGCCTGGCCGGATGAAAGGGCCGTTATGAACAGGATTAAACTAAAGAAGTATTTCATGGATGAGTAGACGATTGCCGCTGCAATTTATTGTTATTTTAGTTTAAAAGGACACGAATGTGATACTCGACAGGATTATCTCTGCAAAGAATTGATTTTCATAGACGAAGATACAGACCTTCAATAGGTTTATGCTTCAATCCTTAAGGATTGATGGTAAATACATCATAAAAGAAATATCTATGAACGTCCAGGGCAATGGATTGTTGATCACATCAAAAGAATAAAAAGGTGCAAGGATTATACTCGCACCTTTTTCATTATGTATTTAATATGGAGCCACCGTTTGGATGTAAAAATTGTCCTGTCATGTAGGACGAGTCTTCGCAGGCGAGAAATAAATAACTCGGCGCCACTTCATTGGGTTCCCCTGGTCTGCCCATTAACACATCACTTCCGAATTGAGCCGTTTCTTTTTCATCAAAACTCGAAGGAATAAGCGGAGTCCATATAGGGCCGGGGGCTACGCCGTTTACTCTTATTCCTTTCTTTGCGAGGTTGCCGGCAAGACTTCTGGTAAAGCCGACGATGGCTCCTTTTGTAGAAGCATAGTCTATTAAATGCGGACTACCTCTGTACGCGGTTACAGAAGAAGAATTAATGATCGCGCTCCCTTTTTTCATGTGGGGCAGGGCTGCCTGCGTGATCCAGAAGTAAGAGAAAATATTGGTGGAAAATGTTTCGAGCAATAGCTGACTCGTGATGTTTTCCAATTTTTCTTGTATGGTTTGTGTCGCTATGTTGTTGACAATTATGTCAATATGTCCCCATTTTTCCACGACTTTATGAATGAATTCCCTGCAGTTTTCTTCTTTCGACAAGTCGCCGGCAAACAGCAAACATTTCCTGTGGTATACGCCTTCCACATGTTTCTGGACATCTCTTGCATCTTCGTGTTCGCTGAGGTAGCTTATGGCGATGTCTGCACCTTCCTGTGCAAACAAATAAGCCACTGCTCTGCCTATGCCGCTGTCACCTCCGGTGATCACAGCGACTTTGCCTTTTAGTTTTTTTCCTTCCGGTGCTGGCTCTGATTGAGGTTCCGGCATCATTTGCGATTCATCCCCTGGCTTCGCCTGATGTTGAGGAGGGTTTATATTTTGTTTTTCTTGCTTTGACATAGTAAGATGAGTTTGATCGTTTCTATCCAATCGTTTCCTAAAATGATGCCAAATAGCATGATAAGAGTGAAGTCTAAATAAGAAATGATTTACATTTCCTTTAGATCGATGGTCTCTTTCAAGTTTTTTTTCTTTGCATTTTGATAAACGGTATTGTCAAATGATTGTGCCGATTCGTCGTCCACTATCGCCGTATGTCTCTTTTGAAGGATGAATAGATTCTTTTTTTTGGAAGCGGAATTCTTAGTTTTTCGTCTTTTTAAATTAGGAAGCGGAGCATGTATATCATCAGGGGGCAATAAATTTAAAGTGGCGGGAGTATGTACAAAACCATCAGAAGTAATTGGTCGGGAAGGATTGGCGAAATGGAAAGCGAACAGCGTACTGACGCTTAATAAAAGTATAGAAAGGGAGAATTTGAGTATCGTGTGCATGGGTGTAAAATTTAGTATGAACAATTTTACACCTGATTTTAAAAATAATGAACCAATACTTAGGGAAGTGCGATTTTGACTGAGGGAAAATGTGGCTTGAGTGGGTGAAAGAAGAGAAATGAGAGATGTGAAATGAGTTTATTCCTTGGAGTTATTCAATGCTTTTTTTGCATGTAGAGCAAAGACTAGCATTCGCCTGATCTATTGTTTGAATCCTTTCTACTGCATCCTGCATCACACAACCTTTGGTATTACAATGCGGCAACCCCAAGTTATGTCCGAGTTCATGAATAGCAACTTTTTTTAATCGGTTGATGAAAACTTTTTGGTCTGGATGTTGAAGCCTGTAGGATGAAACAACGCAGCTGCTGCCGGGCATATCGCCCAGTCCGAAAATACCCCAGTCAGCATACCGACTTGCCGGTTTCTTGATCGAACCGTCTGCATTTTTTTTGGTGAAAGAAATATCGTAAGTCGTTAGGCCAAGGATATAGTCAAAGGAATCTGCTTTGTCAGTCGCAAGAAAACGAATCAGGCTATCGGCCCGGTAGCGAGGTGTCTTGGTGTTAACGAAGGCTTTCCCGGGAAGCGGAATGCTTTTCATTACCTCTACTTCTGCCTGATACGTTTGCCTTAGCGCATCAGCGATCGTATCGGAAAGGTTGCGTTTCATACCCTCATAAGGCTGTATGCCGATTTTGATCGGATGCTTGGACGTACAGCCGCACAAAAAAAAGAAAAGAATAAAAGCGATGGCATTCCTTTTATTCATTGTATCTATTTAAGCAAAGCCAATATTTTCTCGTACAGCTCTTTCTCTAAAGCATTATTAGAATTGAAGCCGGTAGATGGTGTTTTAAATCTTCTTTGAATGATTTCTATGACCTCATCTTGAATATCATTCCTGAAGGTAAGTGAAATGTATTCTGCATCGGGTCCGAAGGAAACCATCATATCGCCATGGGGTGGGATCTGTTGGATCTGCTCGGTCAATGACTGGACGAGTGCCGTATCAGTTAAGCACTTCGATTGAATCACACTGCGTGAAGAGATCGATTTGAATTGGTGAATCTCTAACGTTTTAAAGGGAGGGTTGTTGAACCAAAGTCTTTCCATTAAGATAAGAGTTGAGCCTGAATAGTATTTGCCTGCTGTACAAAGTGATCGTATTGTTCTTCGGTAAAAGCATTTTTAGGAATCAATAATTCGGTGCCATCGCTTGCTAGAATTTGTACATACTGTGGGGCATGATGGATATGAATGCCATCTAAAGGATAAGTAAAAACCTCTCGATCTCTTTGGTATACAATCGCTGGTTCATGTACGAATAGCGTGTGCTTTTTAAATTGTATTACCTCTTCTGCCCAAGCTTCAACAGATGCTTTCTTTTTCATTTTTGTGCTGTAACTTCTCCAGATTTCATAAACACAGTAGGCAATACCGGCTGCAAATAACAGCGCATAGAACACATATTTGCTGCTGTAAAAGGAAGCTGCGAAGGTGATGACTCCGAGTATTAAGGCTACGGCAATGAAGAACAAGCGTCCGGCGAAGTTAGTCGTTGCGCTCATGTTATTTTCTTTCGTATAAGTCAATCAAGCCTTTCTTGATCCAATCGGTTCTTATTATTGTTAATTGTTCTCGTTCGCCTAAGCATTTCGCTTCATGTGTATCGGGAGTAGAGTAAATCTCTTCACATTCGAAGCAAATTTTAAGGGCATACACCGGTTTGGATTGATAGAAAAAGATGACGCAATCTCTGAAGTCAGGCAGGCATCGGCAACCACTGGGGATCTCTGTGCAAGTCGTATTTGGGAATAGTTCCAATGTAGACAGGATGCCTTTTTGACCGGTCATCCTTTTTTTGATTTCATACACTTCTAAGTAAGTCGCATAATTATTCAAAGGAAATACCTTGTCATGGAAGGCCTCCGTAATTTTTTTATTGGATAGTGCGATTTGCTCCATTTCTTTCGCTGAAAGGGAAGCAGAATCTTTTGCCGTTAGCTGTCTGGGACCGCCTTTGTTGGTGGATAAGAAGACTATGGAATCTACCGGTTGGGCGGGAATGTATTTTTTCCAGTCCATCGTTTGACCCTGGCTTACAAAACCAGTTAGCAGCAGCATAAAAAATAAAAGAACTTTCATCGGTTATTTTTTCTGATTAAAGATAATACATTGACCTGATGCGCCAAATAAGAAAGCCAGCCAAAGATGACCACACTGGCCAGACGTTGAGTCAATCCTTTGTATGCGCTGGGATCAAAACCGACCAGCATAGACCAAAGGTAAACAAATATAAGCAATCCACTGACTAGCGTAATCGTATAGAATTTTAGATCAAGGAGGATTGTTTTTAGTTCATAACAAACCACAAAGGGTAATATCATTAAACTCAAGCCCATGCCATAAAAGCCATGCATCGGGTTTCCTATCGGATAGAGTCCATTGGAGATCATAGAAATGCCAAACAAAATCAAAAGGATAGCGGATAGAAAGAACTTTAGTTTCAGTTTCAACAGGATGCCAAGAGCCAATGTTATACAAGACAAGCCGGTTAGGATAGCGCCTCCATTCAAAATGAGTTTGGCATCGTAAAAAGGAGTCAGCGTAATTTCACTGGCATGCTGACGGATGGCATCGTAGTGTTCCACTAATGCTCCTGCCGTAAGAACAGGGATGAAAAAATATAGAGGTAGAATGTAAGCTTGTTTGATGAAGAATGACATTTATTTATCGAGTCTATTCATTATCGTTTTAATGGAGGCAAGTGTTTTAAGATCTCTTGTATATCCTCATCAGGTTTTTCAAAAAGAATCCTGTATTTCTTTTCAGTCGTTGCTATTTCTATCCAGTAATCTCCAAGATCTTGACATGAGCCACACCCGGTTCTTTCAGGCAAAGTAGAGAATTTTTCTACGTTGATAGAATCAGTCATTTGTTTCCAGTAAGCTTTTGTAAGAGATATAGTATCACGGACTTCTGTTTTAGCTTTCGAATTTGACGAAGAACGTGTGTTAATGATTTTGGTAGAATCTATTGTTTGTTCAATACGATAACTTCCTGTAAATCCACTTATAGAATAACCTTGTTTGATATAAAGAATCGGTTCGTTGGCTTGCCATACTCTGTTTCCCATTGTATCAATTCTATACCAGAGATCACTTTTCCATGTGGTGTATTCGCCGGCTGGAATTTTTTCGCATTCCAGACTTACTTTCGCTGTACCCTTATCAAAGGGCCAGGCGCAACCGTATTTCGGTTTGATGACAATTTTACCTGTCTTTACATCTGCATAACCGATCTTGCCATGTTTGATCATTCGAAATAATCCATTCGATGCTTCATCAGGACCGTTGTCAAAAATGAATACTTTGTATAGTTCATTTTCATGGCGGTCAATTCCTATTAATCCCTTTTTCGGTATACTTACGATGGCATAGGTGAAGAAAGTATCGGTATAACAAGTAGCATACTTGCCTGCTGGAATAACTATCTTCCCTTCTCTGTTTTTATACCCAGCTTCGTCTTTGATGGTATCTACATATCGGATCAGGTAATCATCCGGTTTGCTTAGCTGTCCATAGCTAGTGTTACTATGCAGAAAAGTGAATAACAGAATAAAGAAGGCAGACCTCATATAAAATTTGTACGTGCTATTGTTAATTATTATACCGCCATACTCGCGCGGATGTTCCGCTTTTCCGGCGGATCACCCGCGCGCTCTTTTTTTAGTTTGCCAGAGCGATGTGGCTTTTTGGGATCTTTGATCCCGACATCTGGCTTTGTGGTATGGATCAGAGATCCATACTGGCTGCTCCTGCTTGGTTTATTGTGTTATGTTAAAGTATTTCGGCAAATTCTATAACATCGTGAGACATATCAATCCGGCAGATGAATAATTTCTTTGCATTTGTCAAAACGCAACATGCGACGATCTATTTTATCGAAAAGTTTAATCTCACACAAAGAGTCATAGACTCCTACTTGCTCATTACGGTCTAACTTTGCTTCCAGTAGACCCCAAGCGTTTCGTTTTTCTAGTTCATAATAGTAAAGAGGTTGTCCTGAAAATCCACTGCTTCTAATATAATTAACTTGGTAGGAATCTTTTTTCCAATGTTTGAGAACTGTATTTGAACCTGTAAAAGCATTGGCCATTGCAACCATAAAAATTATCGCACCCAGTGCTAAAGCCAAGAATGCAGAGAATGTATACATGCTTTCTTTCTTATCAGCATGGGATACCGCTAGGCCCCATATCCCGGACAGCGCTATCATAATTAGAAGGTCATCTAACCATGAGATGGAATAATCATAAGGAATAACCCATACAGCCAATAGAAGGAAGAGTGGTATACCTATTGCGACCAATAAATATTTTTTAAAAGAAGGCTTGTAGAAGCATCCTAAGATAGGGAATAAAGAGATGAGTAATTTATCCATCTTCTACTAGTGACTAATACCCAAAAACCTCCTCCAACGTCAACTCCCTCACCGTCCCATACTTCTTCAATTGCTCCAGATCCAGTTTGTCTTTTGAACCCACCAATACAATGCTGTTCGTCTTGCCTTTGATGTGCGCGGCGTGGAAGTTCAGCAGGTCTTTGTAGGTATAGGTTTTAAGTTTGTTGTACAAATCCTCGCGCGTATTGAACGTAATGCCCAGGCGTTTGTTTTTCAGGTAAGTGAAAATCACATCCATGCGGTCGATGCGTTCGGAGGCGATGATCTCTTGCAAAGAAGAAACACTGTTGGTGAACATCACGTCTGAATAAGGGAAGGTATTCAATAGACCCAACATCGCATCCATCGCATCACCTAGCTTGTCTGCTTGCGTGCCGATGTAGGATACCTGGTAGTTGGGCTCTTTCAGGTGTTGCGCTACCGTGTAAGTAGATTTTGCACTATACGCTAAGGCTTTCGATTCACGGATTTCCTGGAAAACGATAGAGCCCATGCCGCCGCCAAAGTATTCATTGAAGATGGCAGATTCTACGGCAACCTTCGCGTTGTAATCGTCAGAAGGATTCAGGATCATGATCTCTGCCTGGATCATGTTGTAATCTACCCAATATACTTCATTGGCTTCCGGCTTGCGGAAGGCATAGGTTTTCACAACAGGCGGCAGCGGTTTGGAACCTACCTTGTGATGCGTAACCACAATGCTCTTGACATCGTCAGCGAGGCGCGGGCCGTAGTACAATACCGAGTGTTTGATGCTGCGCAGTTGTTGAAGCAAAGTCAGTAATTCTTCTGAAGTGATTTTATTGAGCGTGGCTTCCGGAATGATGTTCGTAAACGGAGATTGCGGACCGTAAGTAGCGTAATTCACCAGGGCCGCACGCAAGATGGCATCTTTCGATGTTTTCTGGTCGCGTCTGTTCTTGAGTATTTTTTGTTTCAGGTTTGCCAGTGCTATGGTATCGCCGACGGGTTTAGCCAACAACTCTTCCATCAACACAATGGCTTTCTCCATGTTTTCATTCAAACCGGAAATCGTGAAAAAGATATTATCCGGCGTAGCGTAAAATTTATAATCGCAACCGATTCGATAAAAAGCATTGCTTAGCCCTTTTACATCGTGTGAAGCCGATCCTAAGAAGGGCAGGTATTGCGTGAGCAAATTGTAACGCGGATCGTGTTCTTTGGTCAAATCCCAGGAATAGTAGAGATTGAACAGGTTGTTCTCTTTGTTCTTTTTATAAATGACCGGCATTTTACCGCTGCTGTCGATCACGGTCAGTTCTTTTTTGAAATCGAGGAATACCGGTTTGATCGGTTTCGCAGGAATTTCAAATACTTGTTTATAGAAAGCAGAAACAGAATCGCGGTTCACGCTGACCTCTGAAATCAAGGGCTTCGGTATTTTTTGGATGGTAGAATCTACACCTTGTTTTTTGAAAACCGTTACTAAATTCTTATTTACGAAATAACGGTTGGCCCATACCACAATGTCTTTGGCCGTTGTTTTTTCCATGTAGGAAAATTGTTCGACCAGGCTTTTCCAGGGAAGTCCCAGGCCAAAGGCATCCACCATTTTATCTGCTCTGCTCTTGTTGGATTCTAATTCTATGGTAAGCGATTTTTTATAATCAACGATCACAGCTTCGACGAGCGTAGGATCAAAACGTCCGGCTTTCAAATCTTCAATGGTTCCTAATAACAGCTGTTGGCAGGCTTGCGTGCTAGAACCATTCACCGGTTTGGCACCCAGCATTAGAAAACTGTAGTCGTGCATGTCGTAGTAATACGCATAACCTGCTTGTAGTTTTTGTTCCTGGTTCAATTTTAAATCGATCAAACCGGCTTGACCATTGTAAAGAATAGCGGATAACAATTTTAAGCGCGCCTGAAGGGTAGGGTCTTTTTGCAAACTCTCATCGACGCGGTAAGCCATCACCATGGATTCCGCGGTAGGACCTACCACTTCTTTGACTACCGGGCCATTGATTTCACCGGCTTTTTTGGCGGTAGCAGGAATTTCTCCTTTTGCCCAACCGCCAAAGTATTTCTGTAGAATGGTAATGGTGGAATCGTAGTTCAGGTCACCGCTCATACAAATCGCCATGTTGTTCGGTTTGTAATAGGTATTGAAATATTTTTTTATTTCAGTAATCGATGGACTTTTTAAATGTTCTTCTGTGCCGATGGTAGTTTGTGTACCGTAAGGATGGTTAGGAAATAATCCGGCATACAAGGCTTCCCATGTTTTCCAATTGTCATTATCCAGTCCTCTGTTTTTTTCTTCGTATACGGCTTCCAATTCGGTATGAAACAAACGCGGCACGACGGTACTCATGCGTTCCGCTTCAATCCTGGCCCAGCGCTCGAGTTGGTTGGAAGGAATATCGTTGATGTATACCGTTTGATCGTTGGCGGTATAAGCATTGGTACCTGTGGCGCCGATTTGACTCAGCATCTTGTCAAACTCATTGGCGATGGCATACGTTGCGGCAATGAGTGAGAGGCTATCGATTTGATGGTAGATGATTTTTCTTTTTTCTAAATCCGTCGTTGCGCGGTGTTCTTCAAATAAAACTTCGATGCGGTCGAGGTATATTTTTTCCTGTTCCCAGTTCATGGTGCCGAACTTCGACGTGCCCTTGAACATGATATGCTCCAGGTAATGCGCCAGCCCTGTCGCATTACCTGGATCGTTTTTACTTCCGGTATTCACCGCGATGTAGGTTTGTATACGCGGCGATTGTTTGTAAGAGGAGAGATAAATTTTCAATCCGTTCTCCAAGGTATAGATCCTGGTGTTCATCGGATCGTTGGGAACGCTTTCAAAGGGTATTGTTGTTTTCTGTGCGAACAGCGGCGATGAAACGAAGAAGAAAAGAAGGAATAGTTTTGACAGGTTGTTTGAAAAAGTCATAGCTGGTATGTTATTAAGTCTGTGTGACCCCTAATCCCCTAAAGGGGACTTAGGTTATTATTAGTTTTATATGAACTGTTTGTGTGTGTCAGGTCGAAAGACCTGACACCAAGTCTAATATACACTTCGCTCTCCGCTCTGTTTCTCCGCTCTTAAATGTTTGGGTCTAACCCCATCCGCTTCTTCAACTCGTCGACGAGCGGATGTTTCTCGGAAAGATAACGCAGTTTGTCTTCGTCTGTGTATAATACTTTTTTAGTATTTGTTTTATCTTCTTCAATTAGTACAGTTTTGAAACCGATCTTTTGACCGTTCAGTTTTTTAGAGAAAAATTCCATCAGTTCCCATTTCAGTTCCAGTAAAATGGATTCCTGCAAGGGATTGGTGAAGCCTACATAGAGCCAGCCTTCTTCTACCTTTTGCGGTTGCGTATTGGTGAAGACCATGTACGCGTTGGTATTTCCTTTTTGTTTCAACGCAGCGGTAAACTCCTCCCAGATCTTTTGGCAGGTTTCTGCGTTGACAACGACATTGTCTGGAGTTTCTTCTTTCGGTTTTTCCTCCTGCTTGGGAATCGTAATGTTCTTCAGCGAAATTTTAGGCGTACTTAACGTGTTAGGAACCGTTTGTTCGGTTTTAACTTTAGGTGTAGCAACCACAGGTGTTTCCTGAACAGCAGGAGTGACAGGTGCTTCGGCAACAGGTGTGGTTGTCTTTTCAGCAGGAACAGCAGTGGCAGTAGAATCAGCAGGCGTTGTACTTACGCCGTTACTTTTTTTTTTGAAGGGTCAGCCGCGATGGACAAGACGTCCTTCAGGTGACAGAGTTTCATCAAACACAATTCAATGTGCAGGCGTTGGTTTTTGCTGGACTTGAAATGCAGGTCGCATTGATTGACCACATTCAGTGCCGACAATAAAAATCCTTCTTCCGCGGATTGTGCTTGTTCTAAATAACGTTTCGCGATTTCACCGGATACTTCCAGTAATTTCACAGTAGACGGGTCTTTGCACACCATCAGGTTTCGCAAGTGTTCGCCCAATCCGATCAGGAACTGATGACCGTCAAATCCTTTGCGCAGGATTTCATCAAACAAAATCAAAATCTCGCTGTGTTTGCCGGTTTTGAATTGATCGATGATTTTAAAATAATATTCGTAATCAAGAATGTGAAGGTTCTCGATTGTTGTTTTATAGGTAATGGAATTATCAGACGAAAACGTCACGATCAAATCGAAGATCGACAAAGCGTCACGCAGCGCACCATCAGCCTTTTGGGCAATCAGGTGTAGCGCTTCTCTTTCCGCTTTGATGCCTTCTTTACCGGCGATAACCTCGAGGTGATCGGCAATGTCTTTGACTTGAATACGGTTGAAATCGTAGATCTGGCAGCGGGAAAGGATCGTAGGAATGATCTTATGTTTTTCCGTTGTCGCTAGAATGAAAATCGCATACTTCGGCGGTTCTTCCAGCGTTTTCAGAAACGCGTTGAAAGCCGCGGTCGACAGCATGTGGACCTCATCTATGATGTATACTTTGAATTGGCCGGCTTGCGGAGGATAGCGAACTTGTTCTACCAGGTTACGGATATCGTCGACAGAGTTATTAGAGGCCGCATCGAGTTCGAATACATTGAAGGAAGCACTGTTGTTGAAACTTTTACACGAATCGCATTGGTCGCAGGCTTCGGTGTCCGCCGTGAGGTTGGTGCAGTTGATGGTTTTCGCCAAAATACGTGCATTGGTCGTTTTACCGACTCCTCTGGGGCCACAGAATAAAAAGGCCTGCGCCAGGTGATTGTTTTTGATGGCATTTTTCAGCGTAGTGGTAATGTGAGACTGCCCCACTACCGAATCAAAGGTAGCCGGTCTGTACTTACGTGCCGAAACGATGAAATTTTCCATTGATGCAAGATACTAAAAGCTGGCTGGCGGGGCAAGGGATGTGGATATTTTAGGAGAAATGAGAAATGAGAGATGAGAAATGAGAGAAGATGAGGGGGTTAAGCCTTCATCTCTCATTTCTCATCTCTCATCTCTAAGAATTTAGGTATAAAAATTGTATTATTGCAGACGGTTTAGACGAAACTGCTTGAAGTGTGAGTGGGAGAGTGAGTGAAGAGACACCACACTCGCTTTCCACACTCACACTGCACTACGGGGCCGACCGGTATTGACAGGTTGAGCGATTGCGTATGTAAGCATGCAGGCTCATGGGATGAGAGCCTTAAAAGATAGTTCCACAATTCAGTTGGCGAAGAAAACTACGCCTTAGCTGCTTAATTCTAACCAAGTTAGAAGAAAAGGCGAAAGGGCCAGCTTAGAGCTGCCCGGCTAACATTCCTCTTTTCCCTCGTCTTACGGGAGAAGGTCAGGAGTGACGTTAAGTAAGACTAGTCTTTAGGAGGTCATGGCCTAGGGGCGAAATTAAATGACTAAGAAATGGTTTGGATGCCGGTGACCGGATCATTTCCTACAATCAACATTCGGCTAAGCATGTAGAAGATCCGTCAGTTACCTTCTCTGGACCAGAGTTCGAATCTCTGCGGCTCCACAATTTACAGAAACAGAGCGGAGAAAGAGAAACAGTATGCAAACTCTTTCTCTTTCTGTTTCTCTTTCTATTTTATCCGTGTTTACCAATTTTTTTATTTTTCACTTTTTAATCTGTCTATATGTTTCCTTATCAAAAACTTGAAGTTTACAAGAAGGCTTTTCTTTTAAATAAATCTGTATACACTCTCATTAAAGGTAATTCATCAATTCCTACCTATGTTAAAAATCAACTAGGCAGGGCAAGCCTTAGTATCGTTCTAAATATTGCAGAGGGTAGTGCTAAATTAACGAACAGGGACAGAAAAAGTTTCTTTGTGATTGCAAGAGGATCAACTTTTGAATGTGCTGCCATTATTGATATTTTACAATCAGAAAATGAAGTTTCTCTGACCTTAGAAATGAATTGGATACTGGTTTTGATGAAATTTCCAGAATGCTCTATGCCATGATAAAAAACTTAGAAAAGTAGATTTGACGGATATTAATAAGGGCGTTCCCTGCAGGCCGGGCTATCGCTCCAAGTCCGCCAGCCACACAAGCCCTCCCACTTCGGGCAGAACTACGTTCGCAATCTTCGCACTCTCGTGCTCGATTGTACTCTATCCCTAACGCAAACATTCCGCCATATACTCTTATCGTTTTTGTTTTTTTACTTAGATTAGTATTCCTATTAAGCTTACGAGTATATGACCCGCTCCTTGAATCAAATTGTCTCTGTTGTCTTTCTCGCTCTCGTATTATCAACGACTGCTCATTCTTCTTATGGGCAAGACGTTTCCCCCAAAGATTCATTATCACGCAAAGAAAGAAAACGTGACCGCAGCCGCTCATTTACTTTATTCAGTGACTCTGCCAGCGCCACGCAAGCGGAGTACATGCTGCACCTGGAAAGCATCTTTCAAAAAATAGATTCTATCCAAAGTGAAAGCACATTGAGCGCCGAAGTATTGGTGTATGGACAGCAGCTGGATGAAAGCGATTCTGTGATTCAATTTGTGAATAAGAGTTTAGTCAAATACGATCAAACGCTCAATATCCGCAACATCGAAATGCTGAAGATTTTACTGGAAGGCGCGCAAGCGGATTTGAGGAAGTACAATAAAAGTTTTAAAGCGGCTTATAATAACTTATCCAAATTGAAAGATGAGCTCCGGTCGATGAGGAAAGACACTTTATTGCGCCAGATGTTTCGTGACAGTACAGCGCGAAAAGCTTTTATGCCGCAGTTAAAGGATTTACGAGCCAGCAGAAGGTATACGGATAGTTTGCTCACCACCAAACTCTCAACGGTAAATGGATTCAAAAGTAAAACTTCAGGATTGGCAATTTTGTCTTCTAAGCTGATGAATAAATTGAACAAGCAATTGAGCTCGGCCAGTAAAAAAGTTTTCGCGCAGGAATTGCATTATTTATGGCAAGCGCCCGAAAAGCCCGTAGAGAAAAAGGAAGGCGTGGTTGCGGTCTTCCTGGAAGAGCAGAGAGCCTTGAATTATTATTATGCCAATTCCACAGAAAATCGTTTTGTGCGCTGGATCATTGGTTTAGTATTTCTGTTTTGGATTGTTAGAAATGTAAGAACATTGAAGCGCAAGGATAAACTAGAAACATTAGCACAATACGACATTATGGATATCGCCAGGCAGCCCATAGCTGCTTCCTTTGCGGTGATCTTCACTCTAGCCCCTTTATTCGATTTGCACGCTCCTGCGGCTTATGTGCAGTTGGTTCAGTTTATGTCATTGATTGCTTTGACGTTTTTGTATTGGAAGCAATGGACAAAACGTGTGTTTTATTTTTGGATAGCCATTGTTGTTTTATTCTTCCTGTTTACGCTGAGTAATCATATTCTCGTACCGACCTTCTGGCAGCGTTGTGCTATGCTGGTGCTTAATTTTTCTGCTATAGCAGTGGCTTTGCTGTTTAGAAAAGCATTGCCGGAAGACACACAGATTAGGGGTTTCATCCGCGCCGTATTGATCCTGCAAATCTTGTTAAATGCCTTGGCAATCTTTTGCAACATCACCGGACGTATGACCTTGTCACAGTTACTGGGCGTCACTTCCATACTAGCGGTAATGCAAGCGCTTTCTTTGTCGATGTTTGTGAAAATAATGTTAGAAGCAGTGGTGATGCAAATTCATACCAGCCGTATTCGCCAGGGCATAGAATCTCCTTTTCAGGCAGCAAAAGTAATCAGCAATTTCAGAAGACCTTTGTTGTGGCTGGTGGTTGTGATTTGGTTCATTGTATTTACGACAAACCTGAATATATACGATACCATCTTCGATACCATCGCTGATTTCTTAGCGACCGTAAGAAGTTTGGGTAGCATCACGTTTACCTTTGGGAGTATTCTTTTGTTCATCTTCATCATTTGGCTGGCCCATTTCTTACAACGCTACGTCAGCTATTTTCTTGGTGATACAGGAGATGAAGAAGGCGAAGAAAGTTTGGCGCAGCGTTCCAAACTCGTTATGACCAGGCTTCTCGTACTGGCCATCGGTTATTTACTGGCAGTAGCTGCATCCGGTGTGCCGGTCGATAAAATTACGATTGTGCTGGGTGCACTCGGTGTCGGTATCGGTTTGGGCTTGCAAAATATTGTCAATAATTTTGTTTCAGGCGTCATCCTGATTTTCGATCGTCCGCTGAAAGTGGGAGACAGTGTAGAAGTCGGAGCGCATGCCGGTCGTGTCAAGGAAATCGGATTAAGGTCCAGTACGTTGGTCACTACCGATGGAGCAGATGTCATCATTCCTAACGGCGATATGTTGTCTCAGCACATTACCAACTGGACGCATAGTAATCTCTATAAACGGGTGGAATTGAAATTGACCGTCACTACAACCGAAGACAAGGAGCATGTTACAGCCATTCTAAAAGAAGTCATTAAGTCAGCTGAACACGTCTTGAAAAAAAGAGAACCGGTGGTCTTGCTGGAAACCACGAAAGAAAACGAATACCTGATGAATGTTTATTTCTGGTGCGAAGATTTTTACAAAGCCGATCAGACGAAAAGTGAAGTGCGCTATTTGATCTACCAGGAATTGAAGCAAAAAGGGATTGGACTGAAAGGATAAACCTAGGACATCTGTAGGACAACTTCCCTTAGCGGCTCAAAAAGCCTCTTCAGGAAATAATGGTTCTTTTTTTACAAGGAATACGTGTAAGAATCGCCGCTCTTTTTTCTAGTTTGTATGAGGGAATAATCCATCAGCTATGAAAATGAAAGCACTACTTGCATGTTTAGTCATCTTCTTTTCGGTCAATACTCAAATCTGCTTCGCGGATGATTTTGACATCATCAGTCAGCGTTTATATCATGCGGCTTTGTACAATCCTACCAAGGCACAAGTCGATGCCGTTAGGAATGTGCTGACTGCCAATGGGAGTTTTTCTGATTTGAACTACTCCTCTTCCACACCGGATTTAACCGTTCATTTGACTCGTCTGTATACATTGGCAGCGGCTTATCAAAGCAGCGGCAATTTTTATTACCGCAATGCCGCTGTTAAAGCACAATATTTTTCAAGTTTACAGTTTTGGGTAACGACCAATCACACGCCCTCTAACTGGTGGTTTAGGGAGATCGGTTATCCTAAAACATTGGGATCAAGTTTTATTTTGATGAGTGCCGAATTGAAAAGTGAAAACACTTCTCTTTTGACTAGTACTGTCTCATACCTTCGATTTGCTTACCTGAATAACAAGAACATGGAGGGCGCCAACGGTGCGGATAAAATTGCCGGTGCTTTTCCTTCTTCTGTTGTCATGAAAAATGCAGCAGAATTGAACAAGTATACCAATCAGATCACCAGTTTGATTGCAATACAAAATACAGGCAACGGCATTGAGGCGGATTATTTATTTGCTGCGCATAGCATTGGCGGTCGGCAAGTCTACGGCTCCTACAGCACGGAGTACATGCAATCGATTCTCAATTATATTATTTACGTGAAAGATACATTCTGTGATGTGCCTGTATCCTCTTACACGTTGCTGGAAGATTTTACGATAGAAGGTATTCAGTGGTACATGTACAAAAGACACATTGATCCCAATCAAACCGGTCGTAAGACTTCTTCCATAAAAGGCATCGATGCTATTCCTGCCAATATTAAAAAGTTAGCCGATTTACAAACGCCTCGCACGGCATTAGTGAGCGCGGCTTATGATCGCGTGCAACGAGGAGCGCAGGCTGCTACTTTTCTTTCCGGAAATAAAATGTTCTGGCGCTTCGATTACATGATTCATCGGAGACAAAATTATTTTGTTTCGTCCCGGATGATCTCTACCCGAACATCCGGCTTGGAATCCGGCGATGGAGACGGCAATAATAATTACTACGGGGGTTCAGGATTAAATTTTATTTTCAGAACAGGTAAAGAGTATGAGGGGAATTATTTTACAGTATTCAACTACCGGCAGTTCCCAGGCATTACCGTGGAACAAGACAACGCGACTTTACCATTAGTAGACTGGAGTGTGGGTGCCGGTGGTGGAAATAATTTTGCAGGCGGTGTGAGTGATGGTACGTATGGTGCAGCCGGTATGATCCACAACAGGAGAAATGTTACGGCACGTAAATCCTGGTTCTATTTTGAAAATGAGTACGTAGCATTGGGAAGCGGGATCACTCAGGCCAATGGAACGGCCAATGTATTCACGACCTTGAATCAATCCTTGCAAAAAGAAACCGTTAGCTATTCCAAAAATAATTCACAACAAACCCTAGCCATGGGTTCTGGTAGTGTAACGTCCACTAATCCGGATTGGATTTTTCAGGATAGTATCGCTTATGTCAATTTAGATCCATCCTCTGCTTTTAAAATCAGCAGCGATACGCGTTCCGGCACCAATATTTTCACCGTTGGCGTTGACCATGGAAAGAATCCTGGAAATGCGACGTATGCTTACGTCGTGTATCCGAATACGAGCATCGCTAGCACAACGAGTTATAAAGCTAATCTTCCTTTACAAATACTGAGCAACACCAGTGCTGTTCAGGCGGTATACCATAAAACACTGAAACTTACTCAGGCAGTGTTCTATGTTGCCGGCAGCTTAACACTGGCCAATGGAAAGGTTGTTACGGTGAATGCACCCAGCGCCATCCTAATCAAAGAAGTGGGAAACAATTATGACATCACAGTCGCCAATCCTTTGTGTGAAAAATCTAATCCCGCTTCCTTAATAGTGACTCTCAATGCGCCACTGCAAGGTAGCGGCGTCACATGGAATGGCATTGTAAGTACGATAGTCGTTGCATTACCGCAAGGAAACTATGCCGGGCAATCTGTGAAGAAGTCCGTAACGGCATGGGTCAATACCTGTATACCGGCTTCCGCAAGCAGCAACGATGGCAATGTACCGGCGAATGTATTGGATAATAATCTTTCGACGCGATGGTCTGCAGACGGTTCGGGACAATGGATTCAACTTTGTCTAAACGAAGCAAGAGCAGTAGATAAAGTGGATGTCGCTTTTTACAGCGGAAATACCCGAGTGACTACTTTTGATGTATTGACTTCTACCGATGAACAAACCTGGAGTAATGCCTTGCTCAAAGTGAAAAATACAGGGACCAGTTTAGCGTTAGAGCGTTTTACTTTTTCGATTAGAACTGCGAAATACATCCGCATCATAGGCTATGGAAATACCGTAAACACCTGGAACAGCATCACCGAAATTGCTATTCCAGCTGTCACTCCTGTAAATATAAATCCGGTGGTGACTTTGACGGCACCAACTACCCATTCGTCTTTCACTGCACCAACTTCCTTTTCTATTGCTGCCTCTGCTTCGGATGCAGACGGTAGCATCAATAAGGTGGAGTTCTTTAACGGCGTAGTGCGATTGGGCGAAGATGTCACTTCTCCTTACACCTATACGTGGTCTGGAGTGGGAGCAGGCACCTATAACATATCTGCGAAGGCTACGGATAATCTAGGCGCCTTCGCTTATTCAGCTACAGCGGTTGTGAATGTTACCGCAGCAGTGAATCAATTGCCGGTTGTATCGTTGACTGCTCCGGCTTCTAATTCTTCTTTCACTGCTCCAACTACCTTGTCCATTACTGCCTCTGCTTCAGATGCAGACGGTAACATCGTCAAAGTGGAGTTCTTTAATGGATCGGTTAAGTTCGGAGAAGATGCAACTGCACCTTTTGCGTACAACTGGTCGAATGTCCCGGCAGGAAATTATAGTTTAACAGCAAGGGCTACTGACAATCTTGGTGCTAAGGCTACTTCAGCGGTTCGTGTGATCACTGTTGTTCCTCCAGTTACAGACAATTGTTCGGGAATACCTTTGTATGTAGAAAATGGTGGTTATGCAGCTGGCAGTTCGGTGAAGCAAGCAGGAGTGAAGTACCAATGTAAACCCTGGCCTTATTCCGGTTGGTGCAACGGCGCTGCCTGGGCTTATACTCCCGGTACAGGCGCTTACTGGCAAGATGCCTGGACAAGTTTAGGTTCTTGTCAAGCCAGAACAGGAACTTTCAATGAGCAGGAAGGTTTCAAATTTAATTGCATTCCTAATCCTTTTAACGAAAGAACAAGTATTCAATTAGAAATAGAAGAAAGCGATTACTTAGTCATAGAAATGGTAGATCAAATCGGAAGAAAAATTTCCACCTTATACAATGGATCGGTTGAAGCGGGATTGAAAGAGATAGAGTTTAATTCAAGCGATCTGAAAAATGGTATTTATTTTTGCAAGGTCCAATTGCTGAATAGGACAAGTGTTCACAGGGTCGTCAAACTCTAGGTTGGAATTAAATGAGAAAACTGAAAACTGAAAACGGAGAACGGAGAACGGAGAACGGAGAACTGAAAACGGAGAACTGAAAACTGAAAACTGAAAAGGGAGAACTGAAAACTGAGAACAGAAAACTGAGAACAGAAAATCGAAGGATCTCAGTTTCCAGTTTTCTGTTCTCAGTTTTCAGTTCTTAAGCTGCTTTCTCAATCACTTTCTTTTTCAAGAACACTTCCGCTGCTTTTTCTTTTTTCGGCAATTGAATAATCCCTACTAGATTAAACAACTTGATCACTTGGTAAGTTGGATCGATCTCGTACCATTTGTAAGCGAAGTTCGCACGGTTGCCATATGTATGGTGGTTGTTGTGAAATCCTTCTCCCATCATGAATACATCGACAGGCATAAGATTTTTAGACGTATCTTTTACTTTGAACGTCACGTAGCCAAACTTATGCGCAAACCAGTTGATGATGGCTCCGTGTACCGGTGACATGAGAAACTGAATCGGCAATAATAAGTACAGGTAAGGCATGTCTGCCGGTACGAAATAAATATAGAATACAGTATACAAAGTACCCCAAGCCAGACGCACCCAGTTGTTGGACGCAAAGTCATCCAACTTTTTCCAATCAGGAACACCTTTGATGAATTGTTCGTCGATGACGGCTTTTCGTTGTCTTACAGCAGCATAAAAGGTTTTAGTCTTCCACATCATATCGAACAAGCCGGTGCTGTATTTCGGAGAATGCGGATCCTGTTCGGTATCAGCGAAAGCGTGGTGCATGCGGTGCATGACACCATAGGCATAGGCGCTTAGGTAATTTGAACCTTGGAAAATAAAGGTCAGCACGAAGAATACTTTTTCCCAGGCTCTGGACATCGTGAAAGCATGGTGTGCCGCGTAACGGTGCAGGAAGAATGTTTGAAAAAACAGAGATCCGTACCAGTGAATGAGGAAGAAAATGATAATGGCTGTCATATCTTTTTTTCTTCAAAAATCCGGCATTCCAGACAGGAAATCGAGCTTTTTCGGACGAGTGGGAGATAATCGGGGATGAACGGCAGGAAATTTAGAGCTAGGAGCAAAAGAGCTACGAGCTAGGATTATTTTTCCTTGCTCCTCGCTCGTACCTCCTAGCTTCCTAGCCATTCTTTAAAGGCAGGCACTCGTTCGCGGCTTACAAATACCTCTTCTTCTTCCGTTGGATTCAGTTCCAGTTTTAAGCGGCCGTTGAAATGGTTGTGGATCTTATGGATGCTGTCCAAAGAAATCAATCGGCTGCGGCTGATGCGGTTGAATTTTTTGGCATCCAATTGTTCTGTCAATTGATCCATGGTTTGTTCGATTACAAATTTCTGGTTGTCGCGTGTCACCAGAAAATTCAGTTTTTGATCGCTTTTGAAATAAGCCACTTCTTCCAATTTGATGACTACGAGCTGACTTCCTTTTTTAACGAGAAAACGTTCCTTGAATTCTTCTTTCGGTTTGTCTAATTGCAATCGCAATCCTTTTTTGAGCAAGCGGTATTCCAGGTTTTCGTATTTCCTTAATGCGCTGCGTAGCTCTTCTAAATCGATTGGTTTCAACAGGTAATCAATGCTGTTTTGCTTGAAGGCCTGAATGGCGTATTGATCAAAAGCGGTGGTATAAATGATCGGTGCTTCAAGCGACAACTGATCAAACAAGTCAAAACTTTTTTTATCTTCTAATTGAATGTCGGAAAAAATGAGGTCCGGTTCTGCATGTGTTTTGAACCATTGCAGACCAACTTCCACAGAAGGAATCACGGTCAGGATTTCTATGGCAGGATATAGTTGCTTCAATTGCTGACTTAGTTTTTCCGCGGAAAAGAATTCATCCTCTATGATTACTACCTTCATGTTATTCCTGAATTAATGGTAAGCCTACTCTGAATACGGTTTGTTTATCTTCGATCACCAAAGATTTTCCTGTTACATATTTATAACGTGCTTCCAGGTTTTTCAATCCGATGCCGGTGGAATGTTCAGCTTGTTTGCGGTTGATGTTGTTTTCTATCCATAGAAATCCATCGGCTTCATTGATCGTGAGTTCCAAAGGATGATCCTCAGAAATGCGATTGTGTTTGACCGCATTCTCTACCAGCAGTTGTATAGACATGGGCAACACAAACGAAGATTCGTTGATGTTTTTTACCGATAAAGTGACTTTGTTTAAAAAACGCACATTCAATAAAAAACAATAAGCCTGTACGAAAATGATTTCTTTATTCAGCGAAACCCGTTGCGCATCGTTGTGTTCCAATACATACCGATAAACCTGAGCCAGTTTGGTGATGAAGCGATCGGCGAGCAGGGGATCCTGGTATACCACGCCACTCAGCACACTCAGGCTGTTGAAGAGAAAATGAGGATCCAGTTGTTTCTTCAAACTCTCCACTTTGGCAATGAGGTTTTCCTGACGCAAACGTTCTTGTTCGATCAGTGATAATTTCCATTTGGAAAAAAGGAAAGCACCTTCGTTGAAAGCAATAAATAAAAGTGCCAATAAGAAGGATACGAAAATATTTTGCAAGACAATACCCACCGTAAGGCGTACGGACGAACTGAACCAGGTGGCATAAGTTAAGATACCGACGATCAGACCGAGAGACGAAAAAATGAAAATGCAGAGGATTTCATAAACCAGGTGCTTGACCATACTTTTTTCCCATGGGAACCAATAGTTCATCAGTGCCTGAATGAATTTACTGCCTTCCCATATCACGGCGCTTGTGATTGTGGCAATAAGAATGGAAAAAAAATGCTCCTGAGAACCCAGTTCCATGGGAATGAAAAAAGTAGGCACCAAGATCCCAAAGGACAATACTCCAAAAATGGCTGTCCACTTTACTTTAAACTTATAATGAAATTTTTCAGACAAGGTGTTTAGATTTAATGTCCAAAGATAGAAAGATAGAAATACAGTTCAAGTGACGAGGGAAATGGTTGTTAAGGCGTTACCGCCAATAGATCTTGATGTCCTCACAGGGGCTCTCAAAGAGGATGCTGCGCCGACAAACTTAGTTCTGCACGCACTGGCGCAAGATTTTATCTTGTGCCTTTTATGTCTTAGCGCATTTTGCGCGGGGCCGGTTCATTTAGAGCCGCTTGTCTTATTCCATTCCCGAGCAAATGCTCTATGTCACATTAGGCACAAGATAAAATCTTGCGCCAGCAGGACTGTTTCCGCGTTAGGGATCGAGTGGAAAGCCCGAAGTGGGTGGGTTTGGGTGGCTGGCGGACTTGGAGCGAGAGCCCGACCGCCACACTGTAGCTGTAATAAGCACAACAGATGAATTGGCGGTAACGCCCAAACAGAAATCTTCTTTTAAAACAGCTATCATCCCTTTTTGAACAGACTAAAGAAGCGTTACATTTATAAAAAATAACTCCATATCCTCCGTCTAGTTATAGTAGCACTAGCCTAGTTCAAACTATTTTTCACTGTGAATAATTTTTTTTGGTCAGCTAAATGCATATTTTGCTCCTGTTATTTTACGGTTACTCCTCCTTCTAATCTTTTGTTTTTCATTTAAAAAGCAAGAGAACGACTCTCTAGAAGCGCTTTAAAAATACATCAAGCACTGAATGTCAGTACAATCACTTGAAATGAGTGTTTGGATTGTGTCGGTTTTATTTGAGTATATTAGATGATGTTTTTTAGACCAGTTAATTTCTCCGCTATGAAATGGATAGGTGTGGCAGTATGTTTTTTTGGCTTAATCGTGACCGGTTATGGCAAAACAATCATTTTAAGTGCCGGACAGGAAGAGTACGAGACCCTCAGCAATACCATTGAAATCTTTGAAGACACCAGTGCCAAAGTGACCTTGGCCGATATGCTGGCGCATCCTGAACGTTATACCTTTACCGAAGGGGGAGCCAAAGAGCAATTCAGTCACCATGTCACAAGCAATTATTGGATTCGTTTTAAGATCATCAATAAATCCGGCCCGAGAAGCAATTGGGTGTTGGAAATCCTCGATTCCCGTTTTGCAGAGGTTATATTCTATTCCTTCGATTTTCATAATCCTCCCCAGTATTCCGAGAGTAAAACCGGTGTGCAATACGATTTCAGTCAACGGGAATACCAACACAAGAATTTTGTTTTTGATGTTCCGCTGGAATCTGTAGACAAAGAGTCTCCCTATTATTATTTGAAGATCACACCGGGTATACAAGGTAGTTTCTTGTTCAAAATCCGTCAGAATAAAGTCTTCGCTTCTTATGCACTCAAAGAATATGTGCTGCTGGGGATGTACTACGGTATTGTCTTCATCATGGCTTTTTATAACCTCTTCCTGTATTTCACCACCAGAGAAAGGGTATATGTCTATTATTTCTTTTACGCCTTCGCCTGGGCCTTTGACTCTTCCATCAACGATGGATTAGGCTTTCAGTTTGTCTGGTCGCACAGCCACTTGATCACTGCCTGGGGAGGCTATATATCCAAGATCCTCATGCTGATTTTCTACCTGGTGTATTTCCAGAGTTTCCTGGATCTTAAACATACTTTACCGGCTGCGAAGAAAAGTGTATACGCGGTATTTGTACTGCTCTGTGGCATCAGTTTATTCTTTACTTATTCTTCTTATCCTTTCCTGTATGACATGATGTTCATCAGCGTGTTTACCTACACGCTGTTTATCGCCGCAGAGGTATACCGCAAGGGCTATAAACCGGCGCGTTTCTTCCTGTTGGGAAACACCATCATCCTGTTGGGCTTGTTGCTGAACATGTTCAAGAACCTGACGCTGTTCAATTTCTTCCTGGAAGATTCTCCGGTATTGCTCATTACGATTGTGTACATCCGCAACATCAGTATGATTGCGGACATTGTCATTCTCTCTTTTGCTTTGGGAGACCGGATTCGTTTCTTAAAACAAACCAATGAAAAAGCGCAGGAAGAAGTCATCAATCAATTGAATGAAAATAGAATCCTGAGTGAAAAAGTAAACCGCGAACTGGAAGAAAAAGTAGCGGAGCGTACCCGAACCATCGAAGAGAAAAGTGCTTTGCTGGAAAGCGCTAACGAACAATTGAAAGCGCAGGCAGAAGAAATCAATGAGATGAATGCCATCCTCGACCGCGACAACTGGAACCTGAAGAAAAATGTGATCCAGGAGAAAGAGGCACGCATCTCCCTTAAGCAAATTAATTTCGAAGAGTTTAGTTTGGTGTATCCGGACGATACCGCAGTAGATCGTTTCATGGAAGAGATCAAATGGGAGCAAGGCTATGCGTGTAAAAAATGTGGCAACACGAAATACGGTAAAGGAGCCACACCATTTGCCCGCCGTTGCACCAAATGCCGCTACGACGAATCCATCACCGCTTATACTGCGTTTCATAAATGCAAGTTTGACATCCGAAAGGCCCTCTACATTACCGTCATGATCAACCGCTATGGCGAAAATATATCCATTACAGATATCTCTCGCGAACTGGATATCCGAAACGCCACGTGCTGGAAATTTGTTCAGAAGCTACTCGTAACGGTTCACAAGAAAGAATACGAAAAACTGAAGGACGACGACAAGTTGAAATACCTGATCCTTCATAGTTAAAAGGAGTATGGATCGCGAGTATGGAGCTTTGCCTCTATACTCGCGATCTATACTCCATACTTTTATGCCGTGGATAAGAAATAACCCGAAATAGGGCAACTGTATTTCTCTTTCCTTATTTTGTGAGAAGAATACCCGGTTGTGTTATGAAAAAACTACTGTTTAGCCTTATAGCAGGCTTGTTATTTTTGACTGTGTCTTATGCACAGGAACTTCCTTTACTTCCTTATCCGCAACGGGTAGAACGATTGTCGGAAGATTTTAGAGTAGACAGCAGTTTGTACCTGCACATCTCCGATAAGATTGACAGCAACCTGAAGCACTATGTCTATTGGGCCGGCGGCAGAATGGCCGCGAAGTCCAACAACATGATGGTCATAGATCTTCATAAAGATTCGACCTACCATAGAAAAGGCATCTGGATATTTTTTGATTCCCTTCAAACGCCTTGCGTCAAAGCCAACGAAGGATACCGCATCGATGTCAATAAAAAAATCATTAAAGTCTGCGCCTCTACCAGTCTGGGTGTGATGCGGGCACTGGAGACTTTGACACAGCTTTTGGCCAAAGACAATCAGGGTTATTATTTTCCGGGTGTCGTGATCGAAGATAAACCGCAATACAATTGGAGAGGATTATTGATCGATGTCAGCAGGCATTTTGTTCCTTTAAAAGTGTTGTATAGAAACATTGACGCCATGGCTATGGCCAAAATGAATGTCCTGCATTTGCATTTGACCGATGACCAGGGCTTTCGCATCGAATCCAAAAAATATCCGGAGTTGCATCTGAACGGTTCGAACGGACAGTATTACACACAAGCCGATATGCGTCGACTTGTAGAGTATGCCAGCGATAGAGGAGTACGTGTGGTACCGGAGTTTGATTTGCCCGGTCATGCGACAGCCTGGTTGGCAGGTGCGCCGGAGTATGCGTCTGCTTCAGGAACCTACACACCGCAAACCGGTTTCGGTGTGTTTGACGCGGCCATGGATCCTACCAATGAAAAGGTATATGTTTTCCTGAAAGACTTTTTCATGGAAATGGCCACGGTGTTTAAAGACAGTTGTGTACACATCGGCGGCGACGAGGTTACCGGTAAGGATTGGCAAAACAATACCTATATCCAGCAATTCATGCAGGATAAGAAATTGAAAGACCAGCACGAGCTGCAAGCGAAATTCAACCAACGCCTGGAGGTCCTGATCGCTTCCTGTGGCAAACAAATGATCGGATGGGATGAAGTTTTGGATTGTCGTCCTTCCAAGAGCACCATCATCCAATCCTGGAGAGGCGATGTGCAGCTAGACAAAGCACTGGCCGGCGGTTACCAGGTGGTGCGCTCCAACGGCTATTACCTCGATCAAACCTATACATCCGGAGAGTACTATGCCAGAAGAACCAAAGCCTCAAGCGGCAAAGGACGAATCATCGGTGTAGAAGCCGCGATGTGGGCCGAACTGGTAGATTCCATCACGATCGATTCACGCCTATGGCCCAATGCGGCAGCGGTCGGGGAAATCGGTTGGAACTCTACATTGCCTGTGGATACATTGGCTTTCTATCAGCGTTTGTTAAAGTTCTCTGAGCGCCTGGATAAATCAGGTTTGCAACACGAGCGATACGTGCATGCTTTTGCAGATTCCATGCACCTGGGTAAAGACGTAGATGAATTGGTGTTATTGGTTTCATACCTGAAGCCGATGGGTGGATACAAGCGTCATTACGCCATGAAGAAAAAAGGTACCTACAATACCGCATTTGCATTGAAGGACATCGCAGACATGGCGCGTCCGACTTCTCTCGCTTATTTGAAATTCATCACCCTGTTGGAAGCCTACAAGAAAAATCGGGAAGGAGAAGCTAAAGCGCAATTGAATGATTTGTTTCACGAATGGATGAATCAATACGAAGTGCTGCAAAGAAATGCACAAAAGAACAACAGCATCGCGCATTGGATGGACGCATCTTCCACACTGGCTGGTGCAGGGAGATTAGGCTTGCTGCTGATGCGAAATGATCCCGCCAATAAAACGAAAAACTTAACGGCACTGAAAAAACTGGAAGATAAGATGGCGTTGCAAGAAGAGTATACGGTGTCGGTGTTGGCGGTGTTGAGGGAGTGGGCGGAGTAATAAGGAATATTATAGCCATATGAAAAATCAGTTCCTTATTCTGTTTCTTGTTTTAACCATCCAGTCAAAATCTTATTCACAGGCTAAGATTTCCAATTTGAAAGATGAATGCAAAACAGAAAATGCTTTTCCATATATTGAATCTGGAGTTACCCACTTAGCAGCTGAAAAAATAAATACGTTGCTTCAGGTTAGGTTATTGGAAATCGTACCTGATGCATATGAAAAATGTGCATTCGAAAAGGTGATGTATGATTCTATAAATTGCTGTTCATACATTTCCTTCTATGAATATACGATCGCAAAAAACTCAAAAACGCTCCTTTCGTTTCGCATAATAGGAGAAACCATGGGTGCTTACCCGGAGAATGCTTCATGGGAATACAATTTTAATGTTATTACAGGGGACTTGATTTCTTCAGAAGAAATTTTTACAGAGAAAGGATACGCTAAGTTAAAAGAAAAGATTACGTTCAACAGACGCAAAAGAGTCAATGATTTTTTGACAAACCTCAACAGCTCATTAGATGACAATAAAGATGCTAACGAATTGGAATACGAAAATAATCAAAGAGATATTTATGAAAGGTGTTTAGACTATATTAATGAGGATGATTTTTTTTATGGCTCTTTTCTAATTCAAAATGATAAAATAATTTTTATAAGAGAAAGATGTTCTAATCATGCCATGAGGGCATTGGATGACTTAGATTCATTTAATGATGAAGTATTTGTGAAGGATGTGTATAATGATTTAAATGAGTATGGTAAAGCGTTGTTTTCAGAGGATGTTGAATCTGTACAGCACATGGAAACATCTCTTAAGTATAATAAAATACTTAAAGGAACCATTAATGGTAAAAATGCTATTACATGTATATTTAATAAGCCTTATTTGGATAATAGCCTAAGTTTATATTATTGGTACGATAACCATAAAACGATCATAAAATGGTCCGGTAAACTAAATGGTACCAGATTGGAATTGATCGAGAATGATCATCATGACGAAAAACTTAAAAAATGGATTCCAAGAGCTTTAATAGAAGCAGAGATCAATCAGAATAGTATAATTGGCTTATGGAAGGATCAAAAAACGGGTAGAAATTTACCGTTGAAACTCATTAAGTACTAGTTATCCCATTTGGGTTGGCCAGTTTAAACTTGTGCCTTACATCACCTGGTGCATCTACTCAGGAATGTATAAAACTAACGGCTGTCATTAACAAATAAGCCCGCGCAACATGCGCTAAGACAAAAAAGGCACAAGAAAAAATCTTGCGCCAGCGTGGAAAAATTAAAATACATAGACATGGAAAACTTTAAGAAAGCCTATATAGCCGGTGGCTGTTTCTGGGGAATGGAAGATTTATTCAGAACACGACCTGGAATAATTGATACGGAGGTAGGGTACATCGGTGGCGAAAATGAAAGGCCAACGTATCGCAATCATCCTGGTCATGCCGAAGGAATTGAATTGACGTATGATCCTGCCAAAACAAGTTTTAGAGAAATTTTAGATTATTTTTATAGAATACATGATCCACTAACAGTAGACAGGCAGGGCAATGACAGAGGTTCCAGTTATCGTTCCGCCATATTTATTCAGGACGAAGAAGAGCGAAAAGTGGCGGAAGAAGTAATCAAAATCGTTAATGATTCAGGAAGATGGAAAGGCAAAATCGTCACAACATTAGAACCGATGAGTCCGTTTTGGCCTGCGGAACCCGAACACCAGGATTATTTACTTAGAAATCCCAATGGATACACTTGTCATTTCGAACGATTCGAAACGTTTTTGTAAAACAAATTTTGTAAAAAAATAATCAACTCAGCTGTCGCGAGTTTAAACTGGTGCCTCACATGACATAGAGCATATGCTCAGGAATGGCATAAAACTAACGGTTTTACTTGACACGCAAGCTCGTGCAACATGCGCTAAGACAAAAAAGGCACAAGAAAAATTCTTGCGCCAGCAACTGAATCATTTCTCATCTCTCATTTCTCTTCTCAAATTTCAGTTCTCGGTTTTCAGTTTTCAGTTCTCTAACCTATTGATTTCTCCGACTGCGGTATCGGCAATTCAAATCCAGCAGTTCTAAAGGCCTTCACCACATCGCTGTAAAACCTGAACTGTATGGTTCCATAATCAACCGCATCTGCAAAAGGTCTTACACAAAGTTGAATGTGGTGGTCGGTCAGTTCAATGATTTCTATCAGCGGCTCCGGAACAATATGCACTTCTGGATATGAGGAGAGAATATCCCGAATGATTTTTTTGGCCTGCTCCGGATCGTCTTTGTAGGAAAGTTTAATGAGCATGTCCACGCGTCGCACGCCGCGCTGGCTGAAGTTGACAATGCTGCCGTTGGAGATGCTGCCATTAGGAAGAATGACGGTCTTTAGATCACCGGTTACTAAAATGGTATTGAAGATTTGTATTTCTTTCACTTCACCGCTGTAACCGACCGCTTCGATGACATCTCCTACTTTATAAGGTTTTAATACCAGGATCAACACTCCACCCGCAAAATTGGAAAGACTGCCTTGCAAAGCCAAACCGATGGCCAGAGAAGCGGCCCCCAATACCGCTACGAAAGAAGTGGTTTGTATACCGATCAATGAAGCGACACTGATGAATAAGACGATTTTTAACGTGGCGGAAATGATACCACCGACAAACGGAATCAGGGATGGATCCCATTCTTTAGCGGTCGCTACGCGCTTAAAGCCTTTGGTCACTTTGGAAATGATCCACAAACCAAGCAACAAGGTGATGACAGCAAGTAACAAACGCGGCGCAAAGTCTATGCATAACTTGATCGCATGTGCTAAATAATCTTCCGTGAGGGATACTTTTTCTTTTAGGGGTAGGGCCATAATGATGCAAGATAGTATCGGATTTAATGATTGAAAAGGGAGAATAGAAAATAAGAGCGAAGATTTTCGCTCTCCGCACTGTTTCTCCGCTCTTGTTTTTATTGGTGTCAGGTCTTTCGACCTGACACTGTTGGCCGTTAGTAAAACAGCATGGAGTTTTATCCCATCCGTGTCAGGTCGAAAGACCTGACACCCATCAAAATGCGCTGAGGCAGAAAAAGGCACGAGAAAAATTCTTGCGCCAGCTACGTTTGAGTGCGAGTATGGAGTTTTTACGCTCCATACTTCATACTCTGATCTGTAAAGTCCCCTTTAGGGGATTTAGGGGCTAGGCAGATTGAAAATATCACAGGATATTAACACTTATTTTTTTAATTTTACAGGAGCTTATGCTATCTTATCTATTCAGAAAATACAACTTATGAAAACGCTTACGCTCTTCTTTTTTACCTTTACATTTTCTTTGCTTTCTGTTGCGCAGTCTGTTGAATTTTCCAAGGACTTCCGCTTAGGCAGTCCCAATACCGAACCGGACGGCAGAAAAGATGTTGTGGTTTTACCTAACGGTGATTTCATCGCTTTATCAAAAGTCAGTGGTTCGGCCAAGGGTAAAGCGGAATTTGCTTTGGAACGTTATGCCGCTACATTCGAAACCTTATGGTCAGTAAGTTTGTCGGTAGACAACAACGAAGAGTACAAAGATATTTTCTACAACGGCAAAGAAATCGTATTGCTTTCAGGTGTGCATTATAAAGTGGAAGCCAGAACTAAATTATACGCTTACGGTTACGATCCGGTAAAGGGAGCAAAGCTCTGGACAAAGGAACTGGACGATTACCCGGTAGGGCAGTGGGATGAAAACCCACACAAAGGAAAAGTAAAAGAAACATTCATCGACGTAATCTGCGAGCACACCAGCGCGGATTTCGTCACGCCATTCGAGTACACCCACCACCTGCAATTTTCTCCGGACGGTTCTAAATTCATTTCTTATGTGTTCAATTATGGAGAACATTCCTTATCGGCCAATGTCGGTATCTATGACAACAGCGGAAACCTGATTAGAAAAGGAAAAGTTGGTATCGACAATGATTATGTGAACTACGGTATCTTCATCAACAACAAAGGCGAGTTGTTTATTTTAAATGCGAATGGTGGTGGCAAAGTGAATTTCATTCGTTTCGATATGGAGACCAAAGATTTTTCTATTTTGGAATTACCTTCTACCAATTTTCAGAAAGATGATTTCCATGTTCGCTTTTTGTCGGACGATAGACTATTAGTTGGCAATACAGAAGTCAATTCACGAGGATTATTTACCGGAGTGATGTATTCCATCTTTGATTTCGCGAATCAGAAAATTGAGAAATCCATTTATAAAGAATACGACGCGGCACTGAAAGCCAAACACCTCGAAGCCCGAAAAACTGCCAAAGTGATCAAAGGAGAAGAAACCTGGCTAGATTATGACCTGACACATTTTGGCTTGGAAGCCAACGGCGATGTGTTGTTTGTATTGGAGAAAAGAACTTTATACGCCGACGGTTATCCGCACATCAGTCGTGGTACCTTTGATAAAAGCCACAAACAGGAGTTGGATGGACACGTGCAAGCGGAAGGCATCA
The DNA here is from genome assembly GCA_029237685.1 of Cytophagaceae bacterium. Taxonomy (GTDB): domain Bacteria; phylum Bacteroidota; class Bacteroidia; order Cytophagales; family Cytophagaceae; genus JACMQM01. The sequence goes on from JAQZBV010000020.1 coordinate 45,410, forward strand.
TTATGATGAGCTTTAATACAAAAGATGAATTGCAGTGGGGCACTTACCATGCGAAAAATCAAGTTTATCCTGCAGTGGATGGGTTGAACTCGATTTCCTTCGCACTGGATAACATGCAGCCTGATCAGATTCGTTTCATCTATGCCTATTCAGACGGTTTGGATGCTTCGATCCATAAAATTCGTTACCTGGCTTACGATAGAAAGACAGGGCAAATAATAAAGGATGAATTATTACCGAATCCGGACAAACTGGTTTTGGTACGTGATTATACCATCTGGCCGCAACGCGATAAATTGGTTTTAGTAGGGCGTAAAGGTTTGTTGGGTAAAGTATCTGTCATTGTCTCTTATAAAATCTGATTGTGCTAGAAACGCCGCTGCACGTATCGGTTACTCCATGGATCATTATTGCGATCGTGGTATTGCTGTGTGCGGGCATTTGTTTTTTGTTGTGGAAACGCTTACAGAAGGAGCAGGAAGAAAAAGATAAAGCCATAGATCGCTACCGTGAACTGGAAGTGAAAACACAATCACTGGAATTGGAAACGATCAAGTACAAACTCAATCCTCATCTGTTTAAAAATACCCTCAATTCTATTCAGTCACACGCTTACCAGACGTATTATGCCTTGGATAAACTTTCCAATGTGCTGGATTACATTTTGTATGAAAGCGATAAGCAGTACGTTTCCTTACGAGAAGAAATAGAATTTGCATTGAGCTTGGTCGAGATCAACCGCTTGAAAGTAAGTCCTTTGTTTGACTTGCGTGTCAAAAATAAAATTGATCCGGCGAATGCGTTGTATGAGCAATCATTAATCGCTCCGCTCATTACCATTGATTTGATTGAGAATGCATTTAAACATGCCGACATTCAAAGTGCCGACGCTTTTATTTCCATTGTGTTTGAATTGAAGGACGATCAATTCCTATTGACGGTATCCAATAAGATCAGCGGTAAGACCGCGATGAAAAAAGAGCGAAGCGGATTTGGGAAAGGCAGTTTTTTGAAACGTCTGGAAATTATTTACAAAAACAATTACACGATCGATCAGTTCGTGGAAGAAGATACATATATCAGTCATTTAAAAATTAACTTAGTTGAACACAAAGCTCAGATGCTTATTGCTGGACGATGAAATTCCAGGCTTGACTTACCTGCGCATGATGTGTGAGCAAATCCCTCATGTCGAAGTAGTAAAGGCTTTCAATGATCCCTTAAAGTTGGTAGAAGAAGCCGGTCAATTGGACTTTGATCTTTGTATTCTCGATATAGAAATGCCTCAGCTAAGTGGTTTGCAGGTAGCGCAATTGCTGCGCGGTAAACCCGTTATATTTACCACAGCGTATAAAGAGCATGCCGCAGAGGCTTATGACCTGGAGGCCATTGACTACATTCGTAAGCCGGTTCAAAAAGAACGACTGGAAAAAGCATTGCAAAAAGCAGCTGATCTATTGTCGTTGGCCAAGTCAGAGAAACAGTTTGTGCAGCTGAATACCAATAAAGGGAAAACCCTCTTGTATTTCAATCAGATATCCTTAATTACCACAGCGGAGCGTGACAAACGCGATAAGTTGGTCATCCTGGAGAATAGAGAAGAACTGGTATTAAAAAATATCTCCTTTGAACAGATCTTATCTTTTCTTCCTTCGGAAGATTTTTGCCGCGTGAATAAGAAAGACATCCTGGCTTTAAAAGTGGTGAAGTTTTTTACACACGATGAAATCATTACCACGATGCATGATCTAACTGGCAATGAATGGAAGTTCACTTTAGGAGATCATTACAGAAAAGAATTTATTCAAAAAACCATCCACTAGTTCGTTACAGTTTTTTGCTGACTCATTACAGTTTTAGTTGCTTTGGTTGCATCCGGTCTCAAACGCTGATGTATTTGAGCTACGTTTGTGGGAAATATGAAACACACGATGCGCCTGTTATTTTTACTTCCTCTTCTCTTTCCCTCTTTGATTAGCCTTGCACAAACAGGACCTGGTATCGCTCTTTATCCCACAGGTACTGAAACCGGTTTAGGACTTCGTACAAGCAAGGACACACGCTGGGCGTTGGATATCCGCGCCACAAGAGCTAATTTCTATAGCGAAAAGAATAAGACTTCTTCTTTTGTCAGTGAAGTCTCCGCAGTATGCCGAGTGGTGAGATTAGAAAAAGTAAGGTTCCACTTAGGCTTGGGTTACAGAGGGGATTGGAATTTTAATGAAACACATAAACACGGTGTGGTAATGCCGGTAGGAGTGGAAGCCTTTCCTTTTCCTTTTCAAAATGCCGGCTTATTCTTTGAAGCGGCACCTTTCTTCGTTTCCGATTTCGACAAGAGCAGTCAATTGGGTATTCGTACCGTAGCCGGCTTTGTATTCTATATCCCATCTCAAGCAGTACTTAAAGAGTTAATAAAATGAGCAACATGAAAAAACTCCTTTTCTACATCCTGACCATTGGCGGCTTTACAGCACTCATGTACGGAATCGTCATTCAGGGTGAATACCAGGAAGCTGGTAAAGTTACAGAATTAGTCAAGCAAGCCGATCTTTCTCATTGGCAGCACTTCCTGGATACGTATCATCATAACGTCACGCATCCGCTGGCGAGGTTATTGTTGCAGATCATTACGATCATTATCGTGGCGCGAGCGCTGGGCTATTTGTGTAAGAAAATTCGCCAGCCTTCCGTAATAGGAGAGATCGCTGCGGGAATATTATTAGGTCCTTCCTTTGTAGGCATACACTTTCCTGAGTTCTCTGCCTTTTTGTTTCCTCCGCAGTCCTTAGGCAACCTGCAGTTCTTAAGTCAGATTGGATTGATCTTGTTTATGTTCGTCATCGGCATGGAACTCGATTTGAAAGTATTGAAAAATAAAGCGGATGATGCGGTGGTCATTAGCCATGCCAGTATCATTTTCCCTTTTGCCTTAGGTATGGGTTTGGCATTTTTCATTTACCAGGAATTTGCTCCGGCCAATGTCAATTTTCTTTCTTTTGCATTGTTTACCGGAATAGCGATGAGCGTTACCGCTTTTCCTGTTTTGGCGCGCATCGTTCAGGAGAGAGGATTATCTAAGCATAAATTAGGAATCATCGCTATTACCTGCGCCGCAGCAGATGATATCACCGCCTGGTGTATTTTGGCTGCCGTGATTGCCATTGTAAAAGCGGGATCTCTTGTCAGTGCCCTCTACACGATATTGATGGCGATCGCTTACATTGTGGTGATGTTGAAATTGGTACAGCCCTTCTTAAAACGCATCGGAGATATTTATTCTAACAAAGAAGGATTGAGTAAGCCCATTGTTGCAGTTTTTTTTATCCTGTTGTTGGTATCAGCATATACGACTGAGGTTATTGGTATCCATGCGTTGTTCGGTGCTTTCATGGCGGGTGTGATCATGCCCGCGAATATTAATTTCAGGAACATCTTCATAGAAAAAATTGAAGACGTTGCCTTAGTGTTGCTCTTACCTTTATTCTTTGTATTTACAGGATTGAGGACGCAAATCGGCCTGTTGAATGAACCAGGTTTATGGCAAATGTGTGTCGTAATCATTGCCTTAGCAGTAGCAGGCAAATTTTTAGGAAGTGCTGTCGCCGCTAAATTTGTAGGGCAAAGCTGGAGAGAAAGTTTGATCATTGGTGCGTTGATGAATACCAGAGGCTTGATGGAATTGGTGGTGTTGAACATTGGTTATGATCTTGGAGTATTGAGTCCTGAAATCTTTGCGATGATGGTGATCATGGCTTTGGTTACTACCTTCATGACAGGACCGGCTTTAGATATTATCAATAAATTCCTTCCTGAAAAAAGTAATAAATTAGTTCCGGAAGTAGTAGAAGCGGCCAGCAAGTATTCTATTTTGATTTCCTTTGGAAGCCCTCACCGGGGCAAGTCTATGCTTCGTCTGGCACACAGCTTTATCAAAAAGGCACCAAATAATGCGACAATTACGGCAATGCATTTTTCGCCGAGTAATGAATTGAATCAGTTTAACACCGAAGAATACGAAACAGAAAGTTTCCAACCCATATTGAGTGAAGCAAAGCGTTTAGATCTTTCTGTGGTTACGTTATTTAAACCCACACAAGATCTCGATAAAGAAATTTCAGACACGGCGAATCTTGGAAACTTTGATTTGCTGTTGATCAGTATTGGACGTTCTGTTTTTCAAGGTACCTTGTTAGGTAAAATTTTAGGATTTACCACCAAGATCATCAATCCGGAGCGGCTATACGATACGATTACCGGAAGAGAAAAAATGTTTGAGAACACCGTATTTGATGATCATACCAAGCACATTATCCGCTTATCGAAAGTGCCGGTGGGGATTTTGATCGATAAAGAATTGGAAAAGGTAGAACATGTTTTCATTCCTATTTTTTCACTGAGTGATAGTTTTTTGCTCGTTTATGCACAAAAGTTAATTCATCATAATGAAGCAAAAGTAATTATTTTAGATGCGACTGGAGTTATTAAACAAAATCCTGAATTGAAAGAAACAATTCGTTCCATTGAACAAATTGCACCCAATCATATCGCATTATACAATGAGAAAAAAATAGATAAAGAGTTTTTGGAACATCAGGACTTAATGTTGATCAGTTTTGACAGTTGGAAGAGAGCGGTGGAAACCCAAAGTATTTGGTTATCCAATACGCCATCCGTATTGATCATTAAACCCTGAGGAAATGGAATTGAAATAGTGACAATTCAACCCTAAATTGATTTTTTGTCAAATTTGCTTAAAAAGTAACCAGGACATTACATGCAATCATGTACTGCCTGGTTATTTTTATTTTGTATAAAAGCCTGTCAACTAGCAGGCTGTAAAATGCCCTTTTAAATACTTAGGAATAAGCTTTTGCTATTTAACTGTTAGATAAATCCAGGATTTTCTCTGAATCTTTATTTTTAACGATAAAAGACTATTTTTTCTTTGTTGAGTAGTGTTGACTAGATGTAAAGTTGTGAGCTTAATGTATTATTTATCAATACTTTAAGTGTCGTTTCGTTCTTGCTAGGGTCTTGTTTAAGGACTAGGATTATTGGATATTTAAATATTGAATAAGTTGGAATATTTCTGACATTCAACGTATACCGCTCATACCCTTAATTGGAAACCCCTATGATGATTTTTAAAGACCATTTCATGACTCATTTAGAATCAGGAAACCTTAAAATGAACAAAATGAAATCGTTTGTTGGCAGTTGTATGCTGCTATTGATTTTTTCAAGTCAGT
>JAQZBV010000146.1 GCA_029237685.1 Cytophagaceae bacterium
TTCCCGCCAGGATGATCAAACCGACGGAAAGCAATACCGCAATCGTTCGATATATCCAGCCTTCGGTACTCGTGGTAAATGCATGAGCAGATCTCCTGTAGGCCCATATCGCATAGATCAGTAGCACTAAAAACAACAAGGGAATGTACCAGAAATCCAACGCGAAAGTAGAGAGTAAGCGCCAACCGTCTCCGGCAGGAGAAGAGAAGTAACGTACAACATCAAAAGTAGAGCGGCGGAATATAAACCGGAAGTATATGGCATCTGAAAGATTCATCAGCAAAGCAATCGCCAAGGGTGCAAAATAAAAAAACGCCAGCACGATCCGATAGAGGGAGTAGCGATGCAGCAGACCTGCAAACAAAGACAATAGCACAAAGGCCGAAAACAAATAAGCGACAACGCTCGCGTCAAAGCGCAGACCCAAGATAAAGTCCAGCGGTGAGACCTCCTGAAAGTAGACCAAATTCAAAAGGAAGAACACTAAACGTGTAACCGACAACAGCAGAAATGCAAGTCCCAACCTTTTCAGTAAGAGTACAATAGTAGGAGGAAAGAGCAAGTGTAGAATAGAAGGCTTCATCGTTACAAAGATGGCAAAAAACTATTAACTTCGTAACATGGACCTTTCCCTAATCCAGGATATTGTTATTTTATTTGGTTTATCGGTAGTAGTGACCCTGCTTTTCCAGAAGATCAAGTTACCTACCTTATTGGGCTACCTCATGACGGGTATTATTTCCGGACCTTATGGTTTGAGTCTCATCAAAGGCACGGAAGAAGTAGATCACATGGCAGAAATAGGTGTCATTTTTCTGCTGTTTCTGATCGGCATTGAGTTCTCGCTCAAGCAATTGATTTCCATTAAAAGAGCGGTATTCGTTGGAGGTACCATTCAAGCCCTTTCCACCATTTTCATTACAGCCATAGGTTATTATTTCTTGTGTGGGGATTGGAACAAATCCATTTTCATTGGCTTTCTTTTTTCATTGAGCAGTACTGCCATTGTCTTGAAGATCTTATCGGATAAAGGCGAAATGCATTCACCGCATGCCAGACTAATCCTTGCTATCTTGATCTTTCAGGACTTGCTGGTTGTACCCATGGTATTGTTGACACCACTACTTGCCGGTGCGGAGGATGTTGCACCCCTGGTATTAAAGACTCCCCTGTTTGCCGGCACAGATGACACGCTTTTGCGTTTAATGATTGAGTTAGCGGTAAAACTCCTTTTCGTATTGCTGTTGGTTTATACCGGTGCGCGTTATATTGTTCCTAAACTTTTGTTTGAAGTAGCCAAAACACGCAGTCAGGATTTGTTTATTCTCACCACGATATTGATTTGTTTTTCCGTTGCTTTGTTGTGTCATTCCATTGGTTTGTCTTTGGCTTTGGGCGCCTTCCTTGCCGGACTGATCATCTCTGAATCCGAATACAGCCATCAGGCCACCGGCAACATCCTGCCCTTTCGTGAAATATTTACAAGCTTCTTCTTCGTGTCCATCGGCATGCTCCTGGATCTATCCTTTTTGACAGAACACCTCTTATGGATTTTAGGCCTTACATTGCTAGTCGTGCTGGTTAAAACATTTACGGCAAGTCTGGCTTCCATAGCCTTGAACTATCCACCGCGTACCAGCTTTAAAACCGGTCTGGCTTTATTTCAAGTCGGAGAATTTGCGTTCATTCTTTCAAAAAGCGGCATAAAATACGGGTTACTGGATGAGACGACGAATCAATACTTTCTCTCCATATCCATCCTCAGTATGGCTTTGACACCCGTGCTGATGAACTATTCCGAGAAAATTTCTAAATACACGTACAAGCTTTTCATCCCTCATCAGATCAAACGGCGTTTGCATTCACAAAACACAAAGAAAATCTTAAGCCATCAAGTCGTAGAAAAACTCAAGAACCACCTCATCATCATCGGTTATGGCGTCAATGGCCAAAACCTCAGCAAAGCTTGTCAGTTTGCCGGTATTCCATACATCATCATCGAACTTAATGCTGAAACCGTAAAAGAAGAATTAAAAAAAGGAGAACCGATTGTATACGGAGATGCCATGCAGGCCAATATCCTCGAACATGCACGCATCGCCGCGGCTCGATCGGTCGTCATTGCCATCTCTGACCTGAAAGCAGCGGAAAATGTAATATCCAGCATTCGAAGAATCAACAAGTCCATTTACATCATCGTACGCACACGATCTGTAAAAGATGTTGCTGTATTCATGAAACTGGGCGCCAGTGAAGTCATACCGGAGGAATTCGAAACATCGGTGGAAATTTTCACACGTGTATTGAACAAGTTTCTAATTCCTAAAGATCAAATCGAAGTTTTCATTCAGGAAATACGAACCGAAATCTACGACATGATGCGTCCTGTACATTTGGACCATAGCAAAGAACGAGTAAACCTACCTTACTTCGATATTGTTTGTCTGAAAGTAGAGCAAGACCGCAGCAGCATTGTCAATAAAACATTAACAGAAAGCGCCCTTCGCAGCAAATACGGTGTACAGGTATTAGCGATACAGCGCGACAAACGCATCATTCACCATGTAGACGGAGGCACGGTAGTCAAGCTGCACGACTCCTTATTCATCAGCGGAGACCCGGATGCGATTAGTCGTTTTTCTAATGACATCTGTATATGAGTGAACTGAAAACAGAAAACTGAGAACTGAATCTTTTATCAGTTTTCTGTTTTCAGTTCTCAGTTCTCACGCAATAATAACAACAGGATAATAACTATGCATCATGCTTAACTATACCATTATTTCCGGCAGCATCCGCCAAAGCAGAAACAGTCACAGGGTGAGTCTGTATTTGATGGAACGATTCAACAATGAAGCGAACAGTAGGGCTCAACTTATCGATCTTGCGGAGCTGAATCTACCTGTCATGACCGACCTTTGGGACAAACATCCGCAAGAGTTAGAAGCGTATACGCAACTTGCTAATACCTTAAAGAACAGCGATGCTTTCATTTGGGTATCGCCGGAATATAACGGGAGTTATACGCCCGCACTAAAAAACTTCATTGACCATTTTCCGAAGAATGCCTTTTATAGAAAGCCGGTGGGAGTTGTATCCGTTTCTACCGGTTCATTGGGCGGTATCCGAGGTGGTATCAATATGCAGGAACTTGCGATTGCAGTACAAGCCTATGCCTTACCACAAATGCTTTTAGTCCCTCAGGTCACCACGAAGTTTGATTTATCTGGTGTATTGACAGATAGTACGTATACTAAACAAATCGACACGTTCATGACGGAGTTGCATTGGCTAGCGGATGCACTGAAGAATAAAGTGGTCAGTGGTCAGTGATCAGTGGTTTGTTTCTTATTCACGGGTATTTATACTAACAATAATCTTTTTTTACTGATCACTGACAACTGATCACTGACCACTTAAATATGATCTGCACTAATTGTCATCACCGGTTCAGGGGTAATTTTTGCTCACAATGCGGACAAAAAGCGGAAGTCGATCGCTTTGATATGCGTTCCATTGGCGCAGAAGGTTACGCTTTCGTGCGTTCCCTGGTGATCTTATTTTTTCAAACCGTTTACCGCCTTACCATTCATGCACCTGAGCATTTGAGAACCTTTTTATTCAAAGACAGAACGCACCTACTGGCATCCATAGAATACCTGTTATTCTCAGGAACAGTCGTCTCTATTTTAACCATCAAATTCAATTTCTTTAAAACCGGTTATAATCAAATTGACCCGCTGACACAGCTCTATTTTTTTAGCAAAGAAGTACTCCTGTTTCTAAATGAATTTATCGCTTATACCGAACAGTACGCTTCACTGACCAACATTATTGCAATTCCCTGTTTTATGTTGTGCAGTTACCTCATCTTCTACAGGAAAAAATATACCATGGGTGAACATCTGATCGTTAACACCTATATTGCGGCGCAGCAAGCCCTGTTCCTGCTGTTGCTGCTACCCGTCATTCTCCTTTTACCCGCATGGAAAGGATACCTGTTGGACGGTTACATTGTGGCCAGTATATTATATAACTGCTGGGTATATTACGAATTATTCTCTGAAGGCAAGTGGATGGATGTATTTAAAGTTGCATCCTGTGTATTTTTGGCATACATTCTGGGACTGATTTTCAACTTATGCATCTATAGCTTAATAGTTCCATACAAAGAATTGATTGATCTGTTTGTTTAATATTACTATTATGAAAACTATACTCTCTTACCTCCTCGTCATTGTGATCACGCTGTTTGCTGGCTGGTTCTTCTTTGGCAAAAAAACATTCAACGAAGTATCCGAAATTACCAATGACGCAGCCATTACCAAAATACAAGCCATCGGCAAATTGGAATTGGTACAAATCAACATCAAAGATGTATTGGAGTATACCATCAAACGCGATTACCTTCCGGATTCCCGCATGTTGATCATGGTAAACGGAGAGATGGCGGGTTGTGTAGACCTTCAGAAAATTTCAGATGAGCACATTACCGAAACCAAAGACACCTTGTTTATTCAACTTCCTGCGCCGGAAGTATGCTATACCAAAATCAACCACAACAAATCGAAAGTCTACAATGCCTCTACATTTTCATGGCTCGACAATGAGACACAAATGGTAGAAAGTTTGTACAAAAAAGCAGACGCATATTTCGCCAGTGACTCGATCAAAACCATTATTGTAGCAGAGACTAAAAAGAATGCGCCGACGATTTTGGTTCCCTTATTAGAAAACATCTCCAATAAAAAAGTAATTCTTCGGTACGAATAATTTTTTTAAAGAGAAAAGAAAAGATATGTAGTAAGAGCAGATCTATTAGGGCAATCTTCGCACTCTCGTGCTCGATTATACTACAAGTCCTCAGCTCGAATCATCCTTAGTGCATTATCCTACTTAATACCTCGCTGCGGGCTTTTCGCTCCTATCCCTCATGCATGCCTGACACGGATTTTATCATTTATGCTCATCTTACGGAAGCTTTTTAAGTAAGTTTTGTGTCTTGCTGATGACATGCTTCCCTATACGGGTTACCTTCACTTGTTAAAACAGCATATAATACACTTACATACAATCATTTATGGAAAATCAAATAAACGATGTAGTCCTTTTTAGGTATGAATGTTACATGTAACAAATCGCCTAAATAACAGTCGTTTTTACATGTCTGAACAATTGCTTAGAGCCCTGTTTTTCAATAACTTTGTGTTCAATTTTAAAATCTCTTTTTGCCCGCACGAGCGATTGCGCATTGTTTGCATGAGTGTAGGCTGTACTGTTTTTAAGTTATTTCTATGTTTCTTATGAAGTTAGCTCTACCGTTTCGTTTCCTGTTGCTTGTGATGATGTTGATGACGACTACGAAAAGTATCGCATCCGACGAACCTACGCTTGAAAATCTTCCTTTTCGCTTTAGAGAAAACAAGGGTCAGTGGGCTGAAAACATTCGCTATGGCGCCTGGTCAGGATCTGCCAACGTCTATTTTTTACAAAAAGGATTAAGCATCACACACTGGAGAGGCGATAAGAAAAAACAAGAGTACTTAACCTGGAATATTAATTTTCTTCATCCCAATGCGGATGCAACACTAGTCAGCAGTGATCATCAAGCTTCTCAGACACGATACATCAAATCCGATAAGACCATTTTAATTGATAAAGAGTATGCCTTGCTTCGCTACAATAATCTTTACGACCACATAGACCTACAATACTACGGGTACGAAAGCACCCTGAAATACGATTACATCTTACACCCGGGCGCTGATGTGAACAACATTCAGATGAAAGCAGAAGGAATAAAGAAATATGAAATCATTAACGGAGAACTCGTTGCACACCATGCCTGGGGAACGGTAAAAGAAAACAAACCTTACTCCTACCAGATCATTAACGGCCAGCAAAAAGAAGTTAATGTACGTTTCAAACTCATTGACAAGCTGACTTATGGTTTTGAAATCTACGGTCCCTATGATCCTAGCATCAACCTGATCATTGACCCGGTGAAACTGGTATGGGGAACGTATGTCGGTTCAGACAATGTGAACTCACAAGGCTACATGTACGACATCGCCACCGATAGACAAGGTGATGTATACGGTACCGGTTATTACCAGGCTTCTTTCCCGACAACGGCAGGCGCCTTTCAACAAAACTACAAAGGAGGAGACATCAACGGTTCCAACGGAGATGCTTTCGTTTTTAAATTATCCCGTGACGGTAAAACGTTATTGTTCTCTACTTATATAGGCGGTATACGTGATGAAGAAGGACGCGGCATATGGGCCACCAATGCGGGACGTGTGTATGTAACTGGAAATACTAATTCAACAGATTTTCCGGTTTCCAATAGTGCCTATCAAAAAACGAGAAAAGGATTGAAAGACGGTTTCATCACTTGTCTGGATTCCCGACAAGGTACCATGATCGCTTCCACTTACATCGGAGGTATAAACGATGATCGCTTCAACGATGTGAAAGTAGATGAGTTTGGCAACGTATGGGCGGCCGGAGAAACCAAATCACCTGATTATCCGATACTCAATCCAACGATTAAAGCCTCATACCAGGGCGGTACATTTGATGGGATGGTCAGTAAATTCAATGCCGGTCTGAGTACATTGACTTATTCTACTTTTGTAGGAGGTACTGGTGAAGATAAAATCAATGCGCTGGCATATTTCGACAATACGATCACTTTTGTAGGTTACTCGGGTTCTGCCAGTTTTGGAGCAACGAGCAATGCCTACCAAATCCAAAACAACGGTGGATTTGACGCCATTGTAGGACGAATACGCACAACAGACAATAGCATTCAATACGCGACTTTCCTTGGCGGAGCATTCGATGATGTGGCCAACGACGTAGATTGTAATGCCACAGGATCTTCTTTCATTACGGGATACACCATGTCTGCCGATTATCCCAACACGGCTGGAGTACCGATCAAAGGACTAAAAGATGTATTTGTGACAGCCATGTCTTCAGACGGCAGCAACCTTGTATTCTCCAGACTTGTGGGAGGCAGCAGAAACGATGAAGGCACTTCGATCATTGTCAATGCACAAGATCAAACGTTCGTGGTCGGAAGCACCGTCTCTCCTAACTTCCCACTAAACGGAACGAATCCATCCGATCAGGGACTGCAGGTGTTCCTTTTATCCATTGACTATACAGGCAATTATTTAGGCTACTCCAAAATGATCGGCGGCAGCAAAGATGATTCGGAGATTCCCCGTATTTCACTTCCTACCAAAGAAGTACTGTGCGAAGTCGTGGTCGGTTTCAGTACACATTCACTTGATCTGCCGACTACCAATGGAGTCTTTCAAAAAACGAAATTGAACGGAAACGAAAGAAACGCTCAACCGGCACTTTTCAAATATTATTTCGGGCCCAATCTTCCGTTCTGTTCTGTTGCAGATCATAACGACAATTACGAGTGCGAGACTTGTCTTCCAAATTCGTAAGTGTTGTTTTTGAAGGAGGGACTCAAACCAATACCATTCAAATTTCTGACGGATGTAGTGTATTAAATATTCCATTAAAATTTATACAGCCTCCGGTTTCTTTAGCAATAGTATCTCCGAGTACTGTATTGTGCAGCAATGATCCGCAAGCTGCTGTTACCTTAGAAGCGATTACGCTAAACTTCGGCAATGTCCTTTGGAGCACAGGCGATACTACGCACACGATTGTCGTGACTTCAGCCGGAACATATTCCGTGACGGCATCAAACGGGGTATGCGGCGAAGTCATGACAGCATCCATTACGGTGACGAATGGAAATCCTCCGGGCGATCCTTTTGGACCTAACCGTGAAGTGACGTATTGCTTTCCGGGTTCTTACGTATTGTCAGCCTTGACGATCACGGACAACATCCCTGCTACGACCTACAACTGGACTCCTTACGGACAAACGACCCGCGACATTTGCGGCACGGTAAACAATTGCATTAGAGTGAATGAATTGCGCAAGCCTCCCATTAACTTGGGTAAAGACACGGTGCTTTGTCAGGGCCAAACCTTATTGCTCAGCATCCCGGTAGAATACCACAACCTCCCTATTCTTTGGTCAACAGGTGCTACGACCCCTTCGATCATTGCACAACCCGGTAATACGTATTGGGTAAGAGTTACCAATGCTTGTGGTGCAGGTGGAGATACCATTGTAGTAGGCATTTCTCCCGACAAACCGTTGGTGAACCTGGGTCCCGATGTCATCAAATGTGCGACACTCGACTTCCCTATGACATTAGATGCCGGTTTTGAGAATGCCACGTTCTTATGGAGCACCGGAGAAACTACAAAGACGATACAAGTGACACAAGGTGGTACCTATTGGGTGCATTTAAGTAACGGCTGCGGATTCGCAGACGATACCATCAACATTCTTTCTAATCCCATGCAAAACCTCTCTCTAGGACCTGATCAAAGAGGATGTAGTCCTGCCACGTTCACACTTGATCCGGGAAACTTCGGTGCAGGAACTACTTATAGCTGGAACACCGGAGCCAACACACAAAGCATCACGGCCAGTCAAACAGGGACCTACACGGTAACAGTAAATAATGCCTGCGGTTCAGCCAGTGCAAGCGTAAACATCAGAATAGATCAAGGGCTTCCGGCATTTACTTTAGGACCTGATTTCTTTATTTGTCCTGGAGCCAGCAGAACATTATCCACTGCGGTCAATGGGACCTCTTACCTTTGGAACGACGGTTCTACTTTATCTTCGCTGACCATTAACGGTCCTGGCACCTACTGGCTTGAAATCGCCAATAGCTGTGGAGCATCCAGAGATTCTGTTGTTGCTACTACACAACCTGCTTTGTACACCAACCTTCCGGCAGATACCAACCTATGTGTTCCTAATGTTTTATTCTTAAGTGTACCCGCTCAAAATTGCACCTACCTATGGAACACCGGCAGTACTTCGCGAAGCATCGTGGTAACAACTGATGGTACTTACACCGTCACATTGAGCAATGCCTGTGAAACCCTTAGCGCTTCGATCAATGTATCCTTTGTCACTTCAGCGCCGACAGTAGATTTAGGACCTGACCTGATCCGTTGCGGACCTGCAGCCTTCCGTGATACGTTAAGAGCCGGTAATGCTTACCATTATTTGTGGAACACCAAAGCGACCACCGATACCATCATCGTGACCACTCCTGGTTTATATAGCGTGACCGTATCTAACGGTTGCGGTTACGATACCGATTCATTAATCGTGATCGGTGATCCGGTGAAAACGGGATTGAACGATGTGAGTTTCTGTAACACCGAACCTGTTGTGCTCGATGCAGGAAATCCAGGTTCTACTTACCTTTGGACACCAGGAAACCAAACGACACAAACAATTTCTGTTGCTCAGACCGGTCAGTACATCGTGGAGATCAGCAATATTTGCGGCAACATCAAAGACACCATCGTTGTTTCTCTGGAAACTCAGCCACCGGTTGTGGAGCTTGGCCCTGATGCCCGGATCTGTAGTCCTGCAACCAAACTATTCGATGCCACGGTTACCGGCGCTACTTACTTGTGGTCAACAGGCAGCACGGCCTCCAGCATCACGGTTTCTGACGCTGGAAATTATTCCGTCATCGTGACCAATGCCTGTGGCATTACAACAGACAGCGTTGGGTTGCTTGTAGATTCAGGCGTTCCCAATGTAGACCTGGGAGAAGATACCATGGTATGTAATCCGGTAGTAGTGGTTATGAACGCGGGTAATCCGGGCGCGGCAAGTTATTTGTGGACACCGGGCAATGTGACTACGCAAGAACTCATCGCCTTCACACAAGGTACTTATGAAGTCACTGTAACCAACGCTTGCGGTGCTGATACCGATGACCTGATCATTTCAGGATACAGTCAGCCTTCTATCCACGTAGCAGATACCGCCAGCTGTAATACACCGATCACATTTGATGTGACCAGTCAACCCGCTTCTTACTTATGGAATCCCGGTGATGTCACTTCACCTATATTTACAGCCACTACTTCTGGTACCTATACCATCCTGATTTACGGACATCCGTGCGGCGTGCTTCAAGCTACGGCGCATGTCATCATCAATACCGGATTACCTGTTATAGATTTGGGCGCGGATACTACACTCTGTACACCGGCGGGTTATACTTTGGATGCCGGTACTCATGAAGGTGGGCGTACCCTTTGGTTGCCGAGCCAATCCACCGATCAATACTTACCGGTAGATCAGCCCGGGACTTATACTTTACAAGTCACCAACTATTGCGGCATGAGTCAGGATGAACTGATTCTAGGTCCAAACCTTATTCAGTTTCCGGTACTTCCAGATACCACGGTCTGTGCCTTTGCGGAAGTAACGGTACGCACTCCAAATGTTTCAGGATATACCTATGAGTGGTATACATTAAAAGACGAAACAACCGTCATCTCAACAGCCGATACAGCGGTAGTGAATCCTAGCTATCCTTACAGCAATTATGTGGCTAAAGTATTTCACGGTCCATGCTATAATTTGGATACGGTAAGAGTAAATGTCTACAAAGAAGTGGATCCCAAAATCGCGGCGGAAGATTTTGAAGGTTATATTCCTTTGGGTTTAAACTTTAGGGATATCAATAACTCCGGAACGGTCTACAACTGGACCTTTGACGACGGAGGCACATCCACCGATGCGGCTCCCTACCACGTCTTCCAGGACGAGCGCTACTATACGGTGAGTGTGCATGTGCAAAACAGCGCCGGATGTTTCGGAGACGATACGCTTGAAGTCAGAGCCTTTGATATTTTCATTCCAAACTTAGTAACGGTGAACGGCGATAACATGAACGACAATTGGGATCTGACCAATTTGAATCCGTATATTCACGTCGAAATTTATAACAGCTGGGGAGAGAAAGTTTACGAGAAAGATAACTACGTAGACGAATGGCACGGCCAGGATGTGAACAATGGAGTTTATTACTTCTTCGTCAGAGATACGAAATACAAAAAAGAATTTAAAGGATGGGTGCACCTCATTAAATAAGTAATCAAACAATTTTATATTCTATAACTTAAATCGCGTAAATTTTATGACAAAACTATTCACACTTTTTTTCATCCTTATTCCGGCATTTGTTTTTGCTCAGTTTTCCGGACGCAGTGGTGACAGTACAATATATAAACTGGGAGGCAGGCCGGTGAAAGGTTACAAAGCATTAACGCTTTCTTTTGATCCGGTCGGACTATTCAATTCCGACGAATCTTTTTTCAAAAAAACAGGCTTTACTGACGGAAACTTATTCAACGGTAGATATTTTTTCAAAGACAACATGGCGGCTCGTTTAGGTGTGCGTATATACAAAGACGGACAAAGCAGCAAAGGAACGGTAGAAAATGATGTGACCGGAAATAACATTTCAGGAAGAGAAATGCGCGATGTTAAAACAGAATACCTCTTGGTACCAGGTGTGGAAAGACACTTTTCCAACAACAATATCTTTGATGTATATGTTGCCGGTGACTTGTACTTAGGATTCGGAAGAACGCTGACTGTAGACAATACCGATTACAACAATGGTTTTTACGAACACAACAGAAGAACAACTCCTAAATACATGGGAGGCTTGGGTGCCGTTGTTGGTGTAAACATGTTTGTTTTAGATTTACCGATCTCTATCGGGGTTGAGTATGGATTGAATGCCATCTTCAATTTTTCAAACAAAACAAAAGTAATTTCTGAAACAAACGACGCATTAGGAGAAAGAAGTGTCACTTACTACACACAGGAAAAAGATCCTTTCGGTAATGCAGACAACAACGAATACAGCTCATTAAAATCGACCGGTTCTTACGTGAATACAGCGACGAACTTTAAAATTAACGTCAATTTTTATTTCAGATAAGATCCAAAATCAATTCTCACATTTTAATAGGCGTATATGAATTTTATAAAAACAAGCTGCATACTTTTGCTTGCTACTCTTACCATTGTCTCTTGTTCTGTTCATAGTACAGGAATAAGTGCTCAAAGACCATTCATCAATATGGAATGGGAAGACATGGAATATGTAAGAGATGTGCAAGACACTACCGTACAAAGTTATTTGCTAGGTGTTATTCCTATTGGGGGCACACGCTTCAGAAAAGGTTCTATCGATGGAAACGTCATTAACATTTCTGCGTTCAGCAGAAAAAGAGGAATGAGAAATGCCATCTATAACGTCATTCAGAAAGCTCCTGATGCGGACTTTTTTATCCCTACTTACCAGTTTACTAAAATTGATCGTATGTTCTTGGGAAGAAAAGAATATGTAACACTGCGTGTAAAAGCATTCCGCATTAAAAGTAAAGAAAAAGGATTTGAGGCCACACCAGCCGATACCATCAAACAAGAAATAGAAGTAATACCTTCTGATACCATTAAGTAAAACATGAATACTTCCTCTGCTGTTTCATTCTTAAGCAAGAAACTCTTTAGGTCACAAGTCATCGGGATGTTTTGCATCCTGACACTTGGGCTATTGTCTTCTTGTAAAAAAGACATACAAGATCCCTTGTTGTTAGATGTTAATCCTTCTTATCTGGTCATGGATGTAACAGGAGGAGCGAATCTTCCCTTGACCATCAATGCCAGCGGACCGAAAAATTTGGTGCGGTTTAAAATTGAAGCACAGGACAATACAAACACCAAAGTCGTTCTCTTAGATAGTATGCTATCTTGGGGCAGCAAGTTTTCTCTGCTTTACAATTATACCGTCCCTACGAAGAGCAATAACTTCAGTCTGGTACTTTTCTTTACCGTGCTGGATTCTGAAGGCAATACCGCTCAAACCACTCGTACATTAAATGTAACGGGCACTTCTACTCCTCCAACTGAGAAGACAGGGCTGAAGTTATCGACGAAGTATTCAGGAAATTCTGATGCTTATGATTTATTGAATGAAACGGCCTTGATGTCTGCCCTGGATGCTGCGTCCCTGCAAGATATAGTAGATGTAGCGACAGAAATTACTCCTGCTGACATCTCATACTCCTGGAAATCAGGCAACGGTTCCAAATTTGTATCGTTCAATGGCTTTAACTACGCTAATGCAACGAAGGAAACCATAGAAGCAGCCTTTGCTTCCGGAACGGCCGTGAGTCAGGTGAACAGCCTGGCAGCAGGTTCTATCGTAATTGTTCAAACCAACAGAGGAAACGTGAAAAGATATTATGCGATCCAGATCACTACGATCAATGAAGATGATACAGTAGCGAACAACGATTTCTATTTATTCAACATGAAGTATTGAGACTTTGTTGACCCAATAAAAAAGGGTTCAGCTGATTTA
Organism: Cytophagaceae bacterium; assembly: GCA_029237685.1. Classification (GTDB taxonomy): domain Bacteria; phylum Bacteroidota; class Bacteroidia; order Cytophagales; family Cytophagaceae; genus JACMQM01. The sequence continues at coordinate 13,308 of JAQZBV010000146.1, forward strand.
GCTGAACCCTTTTTTTATGTCTTAATTTCTTACCGTTTTATGAAGTAGGATTGGTGACTTTGCGGTAAGTAAACTCTGTGCAGATGTTTCTTCGAATGAAACGCGCCGGAGTACTGGAGCTCAACAATTTATTGTACACATTGCTCGGCACTTCAAAGTACTCGTAAACACTGCCGTCGGAGAAGTTTACCTGCAATATTCTAGCTTTGTAGTTATAGTCTAATACGTTGGCTTCGCTGATCGTTTTTTCATACTCTTCCTTATTCAGCTCCAATGTTTCTGGGTTGATACTTACCAGAAAATTATACGCTTCGATAAATTCTTTGCTCTTTTCCTCTGCTTCTAATTTCGCAGTATCGTTTCCCTGAAATTTATCTGGATGCCATTCCTTCATTAATCCTCGGTAGATAGATTTCAACTCCTTCAACTCGACCGTTTTGTCGACACTTAATAATTTCCTGTAATCCGCTACTTTTTTCATGGTGAACAAGTGTTCAATGCTTAACTATTTAATGCTTTTGCAATTCGAAAGTTAAGAAGAATCCCGGCCAGATACAAATCGCTGATGTTATGCTTATTTAAAGAGATCTGCCAAAAACAGCTGCAAATGCTCCCAGGAACGTAAATACTAACCAAAAAGCAGAATAAGGAGCAATTTGTAAATCCCTGTGTTTGCCATGGGCTTTAGAAGTATCTCATGTTAGGGCGTGTCCCTCAGGGTCGGGCTATCAGCTACAAGTCCTCGCTCGGTCCCCAGCGTTCATCCATAAATAACCCAGTGGCTCGCTGTGGGCTTTCCACTTCTATCCCTCACGCATTTCTTCGGATTAATGATGAGAGGTAAAAGCTTTTTTCACTAGATGATTTATATTCTACTATTTTTATTAACTTCCTTCTTAAGCATTTTTATAGAATCTATGAAAAAAATTTCCTTATTATTAATAATAATTCTGGCAACCTTTGCTGCACATGCTCAAACAGCCAAAGATATTTTTTCAACCAGCAGTTATACCTACACCTGGTTAGGCATCGATTATTCACACGTGAAATTAATCGGAGACTTCAGTCAGTTTCAGGAAATCGGTGAAGTCAGTCCTGCAAAGCTGAAGAATACCTACTTCCATTCCTGGAATAATTTAGTGCTCAATGAGCGCACCAAATACGATATTGGTTTGGCTTTAAGAAAAAAAAATATTCAGTACGACATTTCTGAAGCGATCGTTAAAAATGCAGAAACTTCTTTGGAAGATTTGGCAGCCATCAACGCTCCTTTTTACAATGAAGCAAAAATACAAGAGTTCGTAAGCGGCTATTCTTTCAAAGATAAAAATGGTATAGGTATCCTATTCATTGCTGAAAGCTTGAACAAAAGTTCGGAAGAAGCATACTACCATGTGGTCTTGATCAATTTATCTACGAAGCAAATATTGATACAAGACAGAATCAAAGGAGAACCATCCGGTATTGGCCTTCGTAACTATTGGGCGGCAACAGTATACCATGTCATGAAAAAAATTGAAAAGACACAGTATAAAGCATGGAAATCCAAGTACAGCCATTAAATCATCCCTCATACAAAAGCCGTCTTCCAACGGCTTTTTTTATGTTCTTTTTTCTCCCTTGAGATTCGATACTGATGACTATACATTTTTTAAAAGTAACCGCGCTCGTTCCACATTCAAGAGCGTACCATCTCCAATTTCTAAAAAATAATCTAACTGCCAATGCTGAGAAGCCAGAGCCTGTTTATTCGCTGCTACGTCCCAGGGAGGATAAACGCGAAATCCTCTTTTACCTTCTTTGCTTTGACTTGAAAGTATACCCTTTTCTAGTAAAACAGCTTTCGGAAATATAAACTGACCCAAACGATTATTCTTTCTAGTATTAATTATGAAAAGATTGATATCATCAGACCAGTCATGAGGCTTTGTAATGCCTGCGGCATCTCGTTTCCATAAGGTCACAAACTGGCCAACCTTTGTTGGCGTAATTTTGGCGGAACGAAATTTAACAGACAAGCCATTTAAAACAAACGTACATGCTCCATACTCACTCCCTTCTGTTTCAGGTATCGGATCACTGTAAGGATAAGACAGCTTCTCAACTAATGTCTTTATCGCTAATGTTAAATCAGAAGGTATAGAATGAAGTGTAAACAATAGGGATCAATTTAAAGAGGAATTATTTCATTCACTTTAGCCTAGTTCTTCGCAAGAACCCCTTTATTGTTTGATTAAGCAATGCAATAACCAGCAGGTACAAATCGCTTTGAAGCAATAAGTGAGCAATGCCTATTTATACAATGAGGGTATTGGAAGCAAAAGATTAATTGGAAGAAGCATATTCAAAAATACATTTTTTGCACAAACAATGGAATGATCTCTCATTCCTTTAGTGCCCCGAAGCGATCAAACACTTGCCAGCTGCACCGCTCATCAAATAAAAAAAGTGTGTAACAAAAGCTTTCACACTCACATTACACACTCTATACTGTTCTTGTGACCCCGAAGCGATTCGAACGCTTGACCTTCCCGCTGAAAAGCGGGATGCTCTATCCAGCTGAGCGCTCCCCTTATCAAATAAAAAAAGTGTGTAACA
>JAQZBV010000021.1 GCA_029237685.1 Cytophagaceae bacterium
TGGCGTCATTAGATTCTATTAAACGACTGATTTGAGATAAAGAATAATCCCTTTCTTTCATTGAAAGGACTATAATCCCACCTGGGCCGTATCCATTTAACATTTGAGCCAAGGCGGCTGAAATATCACTTACTGAAACAACACCGAGATAAACTCCTGACGGATCTGTTACAGGCAATAAAATGATTTTGTGCTGATCTGCTTTTTTCAAAAGATCCAGGTAATGCACATCAGGCAGTACCCGGGCATCCTTATAATCCAACTCATAGGAAGAAATCAATAAAGCAGGATCATTCATCTCCATGATATTCTCCTCCGTAATCAATCCCACATATTGACTATGATCCACAACAGGAAGTTGAGTCACTCTAAATTCATCCATCCAGTTCAAAGCCGTCTGACCAGTGTCAGTAAGCTTTAAAGGGGGTATCATTAAATTGATTAACTCCTCTGCTAACATAATTCTCAGTTGATCTGGTGTATAAATTTTTCGTAGATCTTATTGAACTTTGCCGGATGCTCCATCATTGGAGCATGACCACATTGGTCAATAAAGTGTAATTCAGATTTAGGAATTAAACGATTGAATTCGTGCGCTACCATAGGTGGGGTAATGGCATCGTTTAATCCCCAAATTAATAAGGTTGGCACTTTAATATTGCCAAGCTCTTTTGCCATGTTATTGCGTTGTGCAGATTTAGCTATTGCTATTATACGCATACATTTTGGAATGCTATTGGTAACATCAAAGATTTCATCAATCATTTCTTTGGAGGCGCAGTCTGGATTGTAAAACGTATGTCGTACCCGTTCTTGCACAAATTGATAACTTCCACGTCTCGGATAAGATGCACCCATTGAGTTCTCAAACAAGCCAGAACTTGCGGTCAACGTAAGACTTTTTACTTTGTCTTGATTTTTCAGGCAATAGATGAGACCCACATGCCCACCTAAAGAATTTCCGATTATAGAAAACTGATCTAGTTTTCTATGACTTACAAAAGCTGAAACAAAAGCTACTAGACCATCAAGGCCAGCACTTTTAATTGGCATATCATAAATTGGTAACAATGGGATAATTACCCTGAACTTTTTTGAAAAAGACTCTACGACTGCATCCCAATTGCTCAGTGAACCGAATAATCCATGCAACAATACCAGAGCTTGCCCATCCCCTTCTTCTATATATTTGAATTGTCCGTCCGATTTTATTTTATACTGCATAGCATTAAAACCTTATTTTCCCCTAGAATATATAACGTGCAATGTAATAATAAAGTTTATGAATATACAATTAAGCTGTTACGCCACTATTACTCAAAAGAACGCTTCATTTGACCAAAAATATCTTCGAAAGGCACCGCTACTCGCACCCAGTCAAATACTGTTGGAGCTAGCCGTTCACAATATGACAAAGTAATAGAATCCTTTTTTAGTGCAATGTACCACTGAACCTCAGCAACACTAAGCACCCAAAGGAATAGACTCAATAGAAAAAACCATTTGAAAACAGACAATACAGCACCAAAAGCCTTATCAAATATCCCAAAAGGTGTTTGGTGTACGATGTCAGAGAGTATTTTCGAAATCCAATAGGTAATATAAAAGACCAGGATCATGATCAATACGAAAGCGACTGTTCCAATCATCTTTGGATTCCAGTTAAAATACTCTGAAACATACAACACTGCTGTATGCGACAACTTCCAAGCTACCGCGAAAGCCAGTATAATGGCAAACAATGATAACAATTCTATTAAAAAGCCCTTCTTATATCCAAACCATGCAGCTACGGCAGCAAGCAGAAATATGACGATATCAACAATTTGCATGCTGTTACACCAATAGTTTTTTAACCATCTCTGAAATTGCTTTCCCATCTGCCTGACCAGCCAAGGCCTTGGAAACAGCACCTATTACTTTGCCCATTTCTGCAGGAGATTTCGCTCCTGTCTGTTCAATCACTTCTTTTACTTTTGCAGCCAATGCTTCTTCTGATAATTGCTGAGGCAGATAGCGCTCTATGACCTGAAGTTCCAACAATTCCTTCTCCTGAAGTTCTGGTCTGTTTTGCTGCCCAAATATTTCGGCAGATTCTCTACGTTGCTTTGCTGCTTTGGTTAACAGCTTTATTTCTGTATCCTTGTCTAATTCCGCCTTCGCCCCTTTTTCTGTTTCTGCTAATAAAATCAACGATTTAATCGCTCTAAGCGCTAGCAATTCTCCCTGGTTTTTAGCCAACATTGCTTTTTTTATATCACCTTCAATTTGTTCTTTTAATGCCATAGTTAATTTCTTTTGTAAATTGCATCCATCGTAAATGTAAAGAATAGATTTCAAAGTCACTATAATGACCCGATTAAGTGTAAACATAAATAAAATAGCCACCTTACGAAATGCGAGAGGAGGAAATAATCCTGATGTGTTGCAAGTCGCGCTTGACTGTGAGCGTTTTGGAGCAGAGGGAATTACGGTGCATCCAAGACCAGATGAACGCCATATACGATATGATGATGTGAGGTTATTGAAAGCAACCATTAAAACAGAATTAAATATTGAAGGTAATCCGGATGACCGTTTTATCAAACTCATTGAAGAGGTAAGACCGCACCAGGTAACTCTTGTTCCCGATGCACCATCAGCCATTACATCAAATGCAGGATGGGACACGATAAAGCATCAAGCTTATTTACGAGAGCTTATAGGTTCTCTTAAGAAATATACAGGGAGAGTTTCCGTTTTTGTTGATCCTGAAATTAAAATGGTCGCCGGGGCAGCGGAAGCAGGCGCTGATCGCATCGAGTTATATACTGAGCCCTATGCTTCCCAATACCATCAGGACAAAGAAAAAGCTATCGCTCCCTATATCCTTGCTACAACAGAAGCCATTCGCTTAAACATGCAAATCAATGCCGGGCATGATTTAGATCTTCATAATCTCCGATACCTAAAACAACACCTTCCTATCCTACATGAAGTATCTATTGGCCACGCTTTAATCTGTGATGCTTTATACTACGGACTGGAAAACACCATTCAATTGTACTTAAGAGAACTAAAGTAACATGAAACTTTTCTTTCGTGAAATGGGTCAGGGACCCGATCTGATTATCTTACATGGCCTTTTTGGTTCTTCTGACAATTGGCTCTCTGTAGCCAAAATATTGGCGAATGATTACAGGGTAATACTTCCGGATGCCAGGAATCACGGTCAATCCCCGTTTTCTCCTGATCATAATTATACAGCGATGAGCAAAGATTTAATGGAGCTTATTTCTTCGCTAAATCTTCAAAGCCCTTTTATTATTGGGCACTCCATGGGCGGGAAAACGCTGATGAAGTTTTTGACATTGTATCCTGGTGTAGCAAAAAAAGCGGTAGTCGCAGATATCTCTCCCAGGTATTATACCAAACACCATGATCATATTTTGAATGGACTAGCTTCTATTCCGGTTCAAACCTTGGAATCCAGAGCCGCTGCCGATCAACTGCTTTCGGCACATGTAAAAGAAATAGGAGAACGGCAATTTCTGTTAAAGAATCTGTACCGTGATGAAAACGGAAATTTCAATTGGAGAATAAATTTGAATGTGCTTTCCAACGAAATAGAAAATATAGGGGAAGGCTTATCTGATAATGCCCGCGTAGAAACTCCGGTTCTTTTTCTACACGGAGGAGCTTCAAATTATTTGACAGAAAGAGATGTACCCCTTATTTCCAATATTTTTAAAAACTACCAAATTCAGACCATAGAAGGCGTAGGTCATTGGCTACATGCAGAGAAACCACAGGAATTTATACAAGGCGTAACCACTTTTTTTAAATCCAATTCATGAAGTTAAAACGTATCTATTTACTACCGAATGAACTTCATGAGCATACGCTGTTGGAGAACCTGTCTCCCTTGGCAGTAAGTAAAATAAAAACATTAAAAGCATTCTTCACGGAAAGTGAAAAAATGGCCCGTCGATGCATTGCAAAAACCAAGCCTGAGCATACCATCGACAGCATCAACCTATATGTTGTTGACAAAGATACCACAAACTCTCAAGTTGAAATTTTCTTTAAGAACATAGACGAAGAAGAAGCTGGTGTACTTTCTGATGCAGGTTGTCCAGGCATTGCAGATCCGGGAGCAGTAGTAGTGGCCCTGGCGCATCGAAAAGGGATAGAGGTTATTCCAATGGTTGGGCCTTCTTCTATTCTACTTGCCTTAATGGCTTCGGGTATGAATGGACAATCCTTCTACTTTCATGGATACCTGCCTATAGACCATGCCAAACGCATAAAAAGTATTAAACAGATGGTTAGTGATTCTATGAAAAACAAAACGACACAATTGTTTATTGAAACACCCTATCGAAATTTAGCACTTTGGAAAGACCTCTTGGAACACAGTGCTAATGAAACCTTATTGTGTGTTGCTGCCGACATTACAGGGCCTGATCAATTCATTAAAACATTGCCGGTTTCGGCATGGAGAAAACTGCCGGTGCCAGATATCCACAAAAAACCAGCGATTTTCTTATTACTCGCCTGACTCACTATACTATTAACAATTATTATCTATCTTTAACCCTTTAAATCAAAACCCTATACTCAATTTATATGTCATATTTATTTACCTCTGAATCCGTATCGGAAGGACATCCTGATAAAGTTGCGGATCAAATATCAGATGCGGTGCTTGATGCCATGCTTGCGTTTGACCCACATTCAAGAGTTGCTTGTGAAACGCTTACTACTACAGGACTTGTTGTAGTATCTGGTGAAATCACTACCAACTCCTACATTGATATCCAAGAAACAGTAAGGGAAACCGTACGTAAAATTGGTTATACAAAATCAGAATATCGTTTTGATGCTGACTCGTGTGCGGTAATGAGTACTCTTCACGAGCAGTCTCCTGATATTGCTCAGGGTGTGAACGAAGGTGAAGGAGTAGATAAAGAACAAGGTGCCGGAGATCAGGGAATGATGTTTGGCTATGCAGTAAATGAAACAGAAGAATTGATGCCTATCGCTCTTTCTCTTTCTCATAGCTTAGTTTCGACATTAGCAGATATTAGAAAAAAAGGAAAGGTAATGACTTACCTTCGTCCGGATGCTAAATCTCAAGTAACAGTTCAGTATTCTGATGGTGGCAAAGTAGAGCGTATTCATACCATCGTATTGTCAACGCAACACGATGATTTTGCCCCTGAAAAAGTAATGTTGAAGAAAATTAAAGAAGATGTATTGGAATATCTTATTCCAGCTGCTATTCCGAAAAAACTTCAAAAGTTGATCGATTCAAAAACCATCTTCCATATTAACCCTACAGGTAAATTTGTAATCGGCGGACCACACGGTGATACAGGTCTTACTGGACGTAAAATCATTGTGGATACATACGGTGGCAAAGGTGCTCACGGCGGAGGAGCCTTCTCTGGTAAAGATCCTTCCAAAGTAGATAGAAGTGCTGCTTATGCTGCTCGTCACATCGCTAAGAACTTAGTAGCAGCTGGTGTAGCGAATGAAGTATTGGTGCAAGTGGCTTATGCTATAGGTGTAGCGAAACCAGTTTCCTTGAACATCAATACATATGGTACTTCGAATGTAAAACACAGCGATACAGATATTGCGAAAAAAGTATCTGCGATATTTGACATGAGACCTAAAGCATTGATCGAAAGATTGAAGTTGAAAAACCCAATCTATTCTGAAACGGCTGCTTATGGACACATGGGTAGAAAACCTCAAGTAGTTACAAAGAGATTCAAGTTCTCAACGATTAAAGAAGTGAGAAAACAGAAAATAAAAGTAGAAAAAGAAATCCCGATGAAAGTAGAACTCTTTACTTGGGAGAAACTGGACTACGTAGATCAAGTCAAAAAAGCATTCGGGATCAAATAAATCTTAAATGCTTTATAAATAAAAAACCCAGCTTAATGGCTGGGTTCTTTATTTATGAAATATCGGCTATTAATGCGCCTGCATTTTTTCTTTTGTTTTTTGAAGTTGTCTCTTTAAGTTTTCATAAGCCATATCAATTGCTTCTTCGAATGAGGCAGCCTGCTCTTTAACTACCAGATCATTGCCAGGAATATTCAGTTTGACATTCACTACTTTATTAGCCTTCTCTTCGTTTTTTTCAAGCTTCAAAAACACTTCACCACTTATAATTCTATCATAGAATGTATCTAGCTTATCTAGTTTTTTTTGAATGAAGTCTATCAGTTTTACGTCAGCGTCAAAGTGGATAGATTGGATTTGCAGTTTCATAATCAAGCGATTTAAAATGTTAAACTTACGATTTAGGATGTGCCTGGTCAAAAATCTTTTTCAATTGATCTATTGAATTGTGGGTATAAACCTGTGTTGCTGCGAGACTGCTGTGACCCAGTAAGTCTTTGATGGCGTTGAGGTCTGCTCCTTTATTCAACAAATGTGTTGCAAAAGTATGGCGTAACACGTGGGGACTTTTCTTTTCGAGAGTAGATACATGACTCAGATACTTTTTAACTAAACGGTATATAAACACAGGATACACTTCGTCTCCTTGATTAGTAACGACAAAATTTGCGCCAGTGTTACATAAGTTCAATTTAGTTTTTTCTTTCGCATATTTTTCCGCTACCGTCAATGTACTCTGAGGCACCGGAATGATTCGTTCTTTGTTTCCTTTACCTTTTACTTTTACAACCCCTTCCTTCCAATGTACATCTCTATCCTTCAAGTCAATAAGCTCCGATAAACGCATACCTGTTCCATAAAAAAACTCTAGCACAACCCTGTCTCTTAATCCGGAAAATCCTTCCTCAAATTCGAATTGGTCCAAAAGGCTGATCATACTCGATTCCTCAACAAATACCGGGAGCTTTTTTCTAACTTTGGGCGCCACTATTTTCAACATGGGGTTTACTTCCAGTTTTTTATTGCGAAGCAAATATTTATAAAATGTTCTTAAGGCAGCCAATTTGCGGTTTACAGATTTTGCTTCCATACCACTCTCCATCATGCTTAAAATCCACGAACGGATCATCCGATGCGAACCGTTAGCGATGTCCGATTCTTCGTATGTATGTTGAAGATAAGTTTGAAACTGTTGAAGGTCTGTACGGTACGACACTACGGTATGTTGACTATACCGTTTTTCCGTTTGCAGAAAGTCTAAAAAAGAATTTACCATATCAACTGTACATGGCTGCGCCACATAGGTTAATATGGTAAATTATTAATATATAAAAAAGGAAAGTTTGGATTATAAACCTTCTGCTTCTTGCATTTTTTGACGGTATGCAGCACGCAATACCTGAGTTCTTCTAGTGATAGAAGGTTTTTCAAACGAAGTTCTTGCTCTCAATTGTTTCAAAACGCCAGTTTTTTCAAATTTCTTCTTGAAACGCTTTAAAGCTCTGTCGATTGATTCGTTTTCTTTTACGCTGATAATGATCATAACTCAATTTTTATTAAGGGTTACAAACTTACTGGAAAAAAACCAGACAGTCAACCCCTACTTGTTTATTTTAATAGACATTTTGCAATCACGAGTTTCTGGATTTCAGAAGTCCCCTCCCCAATCGTGCATAATTTAGCATCTCTGTAGTACTTTTCTGCCGGATAATCCTTTGTATAACCGTAACCTCCAAAGATTTGCACCCCTTCAGTAGCTGCCTTCACGGCTACTTCCGAGGCATAATATTTGGCCATGGCAGCTTGCTTCGTCATCGGTTGTCCTGCCATTTTAAGAGAAGCAGCATTGTAAATCAAAAGCCTGGAAGCCTCGATTTCTGTTGCCAAATCGGCCAATTTGAAGGAAATTCCTTGAAAAGAGGAGATTGGTTGATTAAACTGGTGTCTTTCTTGAGAATACGCCAGTGCAGCATCAAAAGCTCCTTGTGCTATTCCTAAACTTAAGGCGGCAATGGAAATACGACCTCCATCCAATATTTTCATGGCTTGCTTGAAGCCATCGCCCTCGTTACCCAATAATTGAGATTGGTGTATTTTGCATTGGTCGAAAATAAGTTCCGTGGTTTCAGAAGCCCTCATGCCCAATTTATTTTCCTTCCTGCCATGGGTAAATCCTGGAGTTCCCTTCTCAATGATAAAAGCAGATGTTTTTTTAGCGTCTTCTGCAGTAGGAGTACGTGCTATGATCACTGCGACTGACGATGATTTGCCGTGCGTAATGAAGTTTTTTGCACCGTTTAAAATATAATAATCCCCTTCCTTAGTAGCTACTGTGCGCATGTTGCCGGAGTCTGAACCTGTATTGGGCTCAGTAAGCCCCCAGGCTCCTATCCATTCAGCGGAAGCCAATTTAGGTAAGTATTTTTTCTTTTGTTCTTCCGATCCAAATTGTAGAATGTGACCGGTGCATAGAGAATTGTGTGCTGCATACGAAAGTCCGATAGAACCACATATTTTACTGATCTCTTCGATTGCCACGATGTATTCGAAATACCCTAATCCAGCACCGCCATAGGCCTCTGGCACCATAATTCCCATTAAGCCCAGAGCACCTAATTGTTTAAATAAATCTATTGGAAAGATTTGATCTTCGTCCCACTCCATGACATGTGGACGAATATTTCGTTCACTAAAATCACGAACAGTGTCCCTGATCATTAGTTGCTGTTCAGAATGCGTAAAATCCATAGCTCAATATACTATTAATATGGTACTGACCAAGTGTAGAAATGAGTGGCCTTGTTTTTAAAATAGTCATGAAAAACAATGTCTGGGCCAAACTTCAACAATTCAAAAATAGAGTCTTCCTTCGAAAAGAAATGCAATCTATAATTTTTCTTATCCTTTAGCTCTTCTGTAATCCTATCTCGTAAGGCCTTCTCGTCCTCCTGGATAAACACTTTAAAAATCTTAGTAGCGTCCATGATAATAGTGCTTAAGTTATATTATCCTTAACGGAATAAGTCTAATACATGTTTCATCTGCTTCTTTTTAAAATACTACAAAATTATACTTACTTTGTACTTAATTGAAATTAGGGGAACTTTTAAAGCTATAATTGATGAAAATAGGTATTGTCGGAACCGGTTACGTCGGATTAGTAACGGGAACATGTTTTGCGGAGGTTGGTTTAGACGTTACATGCATCGATATCGATCAGAAGAAAATAGACAATCTTAACAAGGGTATTCTACCGATCTACGAGCCAGGGTTAGAAGAACTGGTAATTAAAAATCATCAAAAAAAGAGATTGCAATTTTCTACCGATCTCAAAAGCACGATCAAAGAAACGGATGTTATTTTCATTGCGGTAGGTACACCTCCAGGAGAAGATGGGAGTGCCGATCTAAAATATGTTTTGCAAGTAGCCTCTCAAATTGGACAATCCATTGAAAATTATCAGGTAGTGGTTACTAAGAGCACCGTACCCGTACATACGAGCGAAAAAGTTAAAGCGGCGATACAGGCAGAGCTGGTAAAAAGAAACCGGACCGATATACCATTTAGCGTGGCTTCTAATCCTGAGTTTTTAAAAGAAGGAGCTGCCGTAGATGATTTCATGAAACCGGATCGTATCGTGATTGGTTTGGAAGAAGAACGTGCGGAGGAAGTGATGCGCAAATTGTACAAACCATTTGTATTGAACGGCCATCCAGTATTGGTGATGGATATTAAGTCTGCAGAAATGACGAAATATGCTGCCAATGCGATGCTTGCTACCAAGATCAGCTTTATGAATGACATTGCGAACCTTTGTGAAATTCTTGGAGCAGACATTAACCATGTAAGAAAAGGTATAGGTTCTGATCCAAGAATCGGGAATAAATTTATCTATGCAGGTATTGGTTACGGAGGTTCTTGTTTCCCTAAGGATGTCAAAGCACTCATCAAAACAGGTAATACCTCAGGTCATCCTATGCGTATTTTGCAATCTGTGGAAGATGTAAACGAACATCAAAAAACAGTATTGGCCAATAAAATCAAAAAGCATTTCGGCGATTTGAAGGGCAAAAAATTTGCGCTTTGGGGACTGTCCTTCAAACCCAAAACAGATGATATGAGAGAAGCTCCATCGCTGGTGATCATTGATTTCTTATTGAAAGAAGGAGCATCCGTATCAGCCTATGATCCCATTGCGATGCACGAAGCGCAACATATGATAGGCGATACGATCAGTTATGTCGAGGATATGTATGATGCACTCAACGGTGCAGATGCTTTATTGCTCATTACAGAATGGCCGGAATTTAGAAACCCTGACTTTGAAAAAATAGCATCACTCTTAAATCAAAAAGTAATTTTCGATGGTAGAAATATTTTTGACGGTAAAGAGTTGATCCAAAAAGGCTTTGTTTATCAAGGCATAGGAGTTAATCCATAATTATGAGAAAAAGAATACTAATCACAGGTGGAGCCGGATTTCTTGGCTCGCATTTATGCAGCCGCTTTCTAAAAGAAGATTTTCATGTCATTGCGATGGACAACCTGATTACAGGATCCCTCAAAAATATTGAAGAGTTTTTCAAATTGGAAAACTTCGAATTTCACCATCATGACGTTTCCAAATATGTTCATGTCTCAGGGGAAATTGATTACATCTTGCATTTCGCTTCACCGGCAAGTCCAATTGATTATCTTAAAATACCGATCCAAACGCTTAAAGTAGGCTCGCTAGGAACACATAATTTATTGGGTCTTGCGCGTGCAAAAAAAGCAAGAATTTTGATAGCATCTACCTCAGAAGTATATGGCGATCCGACTGTACATCCGCAGCCGGAGTCTTATTGGGGGAATGTGAATCCGATCGGTCCACGCTCCGTGTATGACGAAGCCAAACGTTTTCAAGAAGCAATCACCATGGCTTACCATACTTTTCATGGAGTAGAAACAAGGATCGTACGCATCTTTAATACCTACGGTCCGAAAATGCGTTTGAATGACGGTAGGGTTTTACCAGCTTTCGTTGGACAAGTTTTGAAAGGAATGGATCTTACTGTCTATGGAGATGGTTCACAAACACGCTCATTCTGTTATGTGGACGATTTAGTAGAGGGTATTTACAGGTTATTGTTTAGTGATTACGCATTGCCTGTGAACATAGGTAATCCACAAGAAATTACCATTTCTGAATTTGCAGAAGAAATCATCACATTGACGGGAACAGATCAGAAAGTAACTTATGTTGATTTACCGATTGATGATCCTAAACAGCGTAAGCCAGACATTACCAAAGCAAGAGAAATCCTGGGGTGGGAACCTCAAGTGAATCGCAATGAAGGGTTGAAAATCACTTTAGATTATTTCAAATCAATTCCGATAGAGGAATGGAACATTACACCAAAAGAATTTAAAAGTAACTAAACAAAATTGTATGGACTTTTCCATTTTTTCGAAACTAAAAAACAAAGAAGCTTCATTAGCAGTCATTGGCTTGGGATATGTAGGACTTCCAATTGCATTAGCCTTTGCAAAAAAAATAAAAGTGGTTGGCTTTGATATCAATGCCAAACGCGTGGAGCTCATGAAGAACAACGTAGATCCAAGCGGAGAGCTGAATAGCAGTGATTTTGAGAACAGCGACATTGAATTTACAGACAACCTGGATGTCTTAAAAAAAGCATCCTTTTATATTGTTACTGTACCTACACCTATCGATGCGTTTAATTTCCCCGATTTAAAACCTCTTATTTCAGCCAGCACATCGGTTGGAAAAGTGTTAAAGAAAGGAGATTATGTAGTCTATGAATCTACCGTATATCCGGGCTGTACCGAAGAAGATTGTATTCCTGTTCTTGAAAAAGAATCCGGATTAAAATTCAATGTGGATTTCAAAGTAGGTTATTCTCCGGAGCGCATCAATCCGGGAGATAAAGAACACACATTGGCTAAAATCATGAAAGTGGTTTCTGGTTGCGATGATCAATCTTTGGATGAAATTGCACAGACCTATGAAATCGTTGTAGAAGCAGGCATCCACAAAGCCTCCAGTATTAAAGTAGCGGAAGCAGCTAAGATTATAGAGAATACACAGCGCGATCTGAACATTGCTTTGATGAATGAATTGTCTGTCATTTTTGATAAGATGAACATCAATACGTATGAAGTACTGGAAGCAGCCGGAACGAAATGGAATTTCCTTCGCTTCTCTCCGGGTCTTGTAGGAGGCCATTGTATCGGAGTAGATCCTTATTACCTCACTTACAAAGCTAAAAAGCTCGGTTATAATCCTTATGTGATTTTGAGTGGCCGTTATATCAACGATGCGATGAGTAGTCATGTGGCGAAAAAAACATTGCAACAACTCATTCAAACCGGTAAAGATTTGTCTAAGGCAAGAGTCCTTGTAATGGGCGTGACCTTCAAAGAAAACGTAGAAGATATACGAAATTCAAAAGTCGCTGACCTCATCAGAGAACTTAAATCGTATGGTTTGACTGTTGAATGTATCGATCCTTTTGCAGACGCCAAAGAATTTGAACACGAGTACAACTTGACTCTTGATGCCAAGGCAAACGGTAAATACGACGCGGTAGTGTTGGCTGTTTCTCATACTGAATATATTGGCAAAGGAACAGAGCTTATTACTTCCTTATTGGACAAGCAAGGAATCTTTATTGACATCAAAGGTATATACCGCAAAAACAATTCGTCTTTCCCTAGCTACTGGAGTTTATAATATGGCAACTAAAACTATTCTTATCACTGGAGGCGCTGGATTTATTGGTTCACATGTCGTTCGCTTGTTTGTCAATAAATACCCCGATTATCAGATCGTCAATTTAGACAACTTGACCTATGCAGGTAATTTGGCCAATCTCACCGATATAGAATCTTTGCCTAATTATACTTTTGTTAAGGGAGACATTACCGATTCGCAATTCATCCATGAACTGTTTTCGACCTATCATTTCAATGGCGTAATCCATTTGGCTGCTGAATCACACGTTGATCGATCCATTACTTCCCCCATGGAATTTGTATTGACAAATGTCGTAGGCACGGTCAATCTTTTAAATGCGGCTAAAGAATTGGTCAAATCCGGCAAACCCTTCGACCGTTTTTATCACGTATCGACAGATGAAGTATATGGTTCATTGCATGACCATGGTTTCTTTACCGAAGAAACGTCATATGATCCGCAATCACCCTATTCGGCTTCGAAAGCAAGTTCTGACCATTTTGTAAGAGCTTATGGCAATACATATAAGTTACCGGTAGTGATTAGCAACTGTTCAAATAACTACGGGCCCAATCAGTTTCCGGAAAAACTGATTCCTCTTTTTATAAATAACATCCGACAAGAAAAAGCTTTGCCTGTCTATGGTAAAGGAGAAAACATCCGTGATTGGTTATATGTGGTAGATCATGCGCGTGCCATAGACGTGGTGTATCATAAGGGAGCATTGGGAGAAACCTATAACATCGGTGGACATAATGAGTGGACCAACATCGGCTTGATCAAAGTGTTGTGTAAAATCATGGACCGTAAACTTGGACGGGCGGAAGGCTCCTCTGAAAAACTTATCAGCTACGTGACAGACCGCGCAGGACATGACTTCCGTTATGCGATAGATGCTACAAAAATACAAAACGAATTAGGCTGGACACCCTCTCTACAATTTGAAGAAGGCATAGAAAAAACCATTGACTGGTACATTGAGAATGAAAGCTGGTTAAGCTTTGTTACCTCAGGGGACTATCTGAATTATTACAAACAGCAATACAGTAAATAAGAAATTATGAAAGGCATCATTCTAGCCGGAGGATCCGGCACTCGATTGCATCCTCTCACTTTGGCCGTCAGCAAACAATTGATGCCAGTGTATGACAAGCCAATGATCTATTATCCTTTGTCTTGCCTGATGCTTGCTGGTATAAAAGAAATTTTAATTATCAGCACACCGCAGGATCTGCCAAACTTTAAAAAGCTATTGGGGGATGGTACGCAACTGGGATGTAAATTTTCTTATGCAGAGCAGCCTAGACCGGAAGGATTGGCGCAAGCTTTTATCATTGGAAAAGAATTTATAGGCAAAGACAAGGTAGCACTTGTATTGGGTGACAATATTTTCTACGGAAGTGGTTTGAGTAAAACTTTTTTCAGCAACAACGATCCCGACGGCGGTATAGTGTTTGCTTACCATGTAACTGACCCGGAACGTTATGGGGTAGTTGAATTTGATGCCGATCACAAGGCCATCAGCATTGAGGAAAAACCCGCCAAACCAAAATCTAATTACGCTGTTCCGGGAATTTATTTCTACGATAATGAAGTGGTAGACATTGCGGCAAATATGAAACCCAGCAGCCGTGGAGAATTGGAAATCACAGACATCAACAAAGAATACCTGAAAAGAGGGAAACTTAAAGTATCTATTCTAAATAGGGGTACAGCCTGGTTGGATACCGGAACATTCGCTTCTTTAATGCAGGCCGGTGAATTTGTACAAGTCATCGAAGAGCGTCAAGGCTTGAAAGTAGGATGTATAGAAGAAGTTGCCTATAAGATGGGCTTCATCAACGAAGAACAATTAAGCAAACTGGCTCAACCTTTATTAAAAAGTGGTTATGGACAATACCTTCTTAACATTACCAAACATTAAGACGTCTCCTATGAAAACCTTCTTTCGCTTGATTGCTGGGCTTACTCTTATGACCTTTCTCTATGCTTGCGAAGAGTCTCATAACGAAATCCAAGAAACTGACACCGCTCCTATTGCTGACACCCTTTCTTCCGCGGTTCAAGATCGCGAAGATACAGTAGTTGCCGGAGCGCTAAAACTATATCCGCTCGAGGATTCTCCTTCTTTCAATGATGCTATTCTAACCTTGAATACACCTGGTGAAAAAGGACAGTTGAAAAACGATAAAGTGCATTTTGCTTATGACATCAAAAATTATGAGCTATCCAAACCAACAGTAGAAGGAAGCTGTGCCATAGACTGCGCCAATAGCGGACAAGGGCAACACATCCATTTGATTCTGAACAATCAGCCTTATCTTGCCAAATACACCCCAGAGTTTGACGAAACGTTGGCACCAGGTCATTACATTGCCTTGTCTTTTCTTTCACGTTCTTACCATGAAAGTATCAAACATTATGAAGCTTACGACTTGCGACAGTTTACAGTAGGTAAAGTCGAAGAAAAAGAAGTAGATCTTACTCAGCCTATGCTTTTCTACAGTAGGCCAAAGGGTGAATACAAAGGAAAAGAAACTAAAAAAATATTACTGGATTTTTATGTGGTCAATGCCACATTGGGCACGAATGATTACCGGGTGAAAGCAACCATTGATGGAACTGTTTTTATGCTAAAATCATGGAAGGGCTATCTTATAGAAGGCTTATCTATTGGGGATCACAGCATAAAAATAGAGCTATTGGATAAAGAAGGAAATCTTGTAAAAAGTCCTTACGCAGCTACAGAGAGAAAAATAACATTGCGGTCCGAGTAAGCTAACTAAATACATCCTTGAGAATAGCGAGTGATTGAATCCTTCCCATAGAAGGGAAATGAATTTGATAATAATCTATCAATACTTCTAATGTTCTGCGACGTAACGAACCACTAATTTTCAAAGAGAACGCATTTTTTTCCTCCTCTTGCATGAGCAAGTCATTCAGCAACGACTCTACATCCTTATCCAATAACCGTCCAAAGTCTTTGGAAACGTCTTCTGCTGAAGAAGGTCGTATACCCAAGTATGCCGCATAATCCAGAAGAAAGATCAAATGAAAATCTTCATACTCCTCTTCCAGTTCATCAAACAAGGATAATCTTTTAACCATAAATGAAAACAGCTCCTCGTCAGGATGCTCTTCCTTTAAGGTTTTAATGAACAACTCAGAAAAAAAAAGTAAAACCGCAATTTTCCTTTGCTCAAAAGAAGCGGATCTATAGGGTCGGAAAACATGGTATTCAGAAATACGATTCAATCCTTTGGAAGCATTGTCATACACCACCAGATCAAGAATAGTGAGTGTTTGAAAAAAAGCAATCTTACCTTTTTTATCTCTTACACCATTGACGATATAAGATTTGGTACCGAGGACCTCTGTATAAATATTGACAATAATAGAAGTCTCTTTGTATTTGATTAATCCGAGTACAATGCCTCTTGTCTTAATCAGCATTAGTCTAGTACGGCTATTTTGCCTACAAATTTTTCCTGTCCATCTTCAGAGGCGCTAAAGATAAGGTAGATACCGGCTGTAGCTCTTCTGCCTGTATAATCTTTCATATTCCATGATGCCGTTCCGCCATTGGACGGTGTTTCGTAGGTAAGTTTACCCGCTATATCTGTGATCTTTACTCTGGCATTATTTGCCAAACCCGATATGCCTACCCATCCGTCAAAATTGCGTTCGACAGGATTCGGGAAAATTTGCACCTCACTATGTGTTTCGGCACCAAAGGTAGCATCGCCTCTGTAAGAGATAATTCCCCTATCTGTTCCTAAAAAAACTTCCCCATTCTGCTCATTGATCGTGATCGTATTGACATTATTATCAATCATCGGGCTATTGTTTTTATCAAATTTCAATATAGTTTCCAAGCCATCTGCACTTAATAAGAAAGCCCCATCCGGTGTACCTATCCATTTTCTGTTTGCTGCATCGGTATAGATGCAATTGATTTTCTTATCGAAAAAAAGAGGGAAACCATTAACGATCGGTAAATATGCTTTAGGGATATTACCAGGTCTTATTTGTGAAGGATTGGTAAATACACAAACGCCTTGATTTGTACCTATCCAGACCTGGCCTGTTTTGTCTACATTGATCGTATTGACACTTATGTCCGGTAAGCCACCCGCACTGGGCTCCACTCCGAAATAAATCTGTGTACTTGTTCCCGCAGTTCGATTGATTTCTTTGAACATCATGAGTCCTCGTATACCACCTGAAGCATTCAAACGGATCCACTTATTGGATTGCTGGTCCACTACTATTTCCATTGGAAACTTGCCATTATACAGAGCTGCTCTAAAAGAATACCAGGTTCCAGCAGGATCAATCGCATGAAGGAATGGTTTATTGGCTCCGCGGTCCAAAACGGCGTTCGTGCAAATCCAAACCGTGCCCTCCTTGTCTGTTGTAAGTCCTGTTAAATATTTCATTTTTAAAGGACTGTTTGTTGTATCCAACAGTTCATAACTCTTATCGACAGGATTAAATTTCACGAGGCCAAATCCAAACGATGAGAAATACCACCTGTTACTTGCAGGATGTATGGCAACGTCCAACAAATCCCTGTTATTAAGAGGAAGACCGTCATATATCGTGTAGGCTTTCCATGTATCGTCTCTACCTAATAGCATCACACTACTTTCTAAGTATATATTTCCATAGGAATTGCTCAATCCACCTCTACAGTTGATGATCGTTTCGTTTAAATACTTCATCCGGAATGAATCCTTAAAACGAGGTCCGTTGGGCGCTCCAATCTGCTCCAAAGCCGGTCTGTAAAAAGCTATACCATATGTTGACTGTACAAAACAAATGTCTCCATTTGAATCTACAAAAGCTCCCCATGGGTCGTACATCCAATCCGTATAGAATAGTTGATTGGAAGTGGCTGAGGTAATCTTATATATTTTATTATCTACACAGGCAGTGATAGCAGCATCGCTTGAACTCATGCTTCGCACGGTACCTCCAGCCACAATGCCTGTAGACTGCCATTGCGTACCATCGAAATAATAGATGCCCTTAGTGTTCACGCCTGCAAACACCACATTACCCGATCTACCGACAGATTGAACGGTACCCGTCGGCAACCCATCCGCTGCCGTGATTAATTTCCAGTTTGAATAATCACGCAGGTTTACTCCTGGTGAATACTTAGCGACTAAAAGCCCCTTTTCAGAGGCTACAAAAATAGAATCCGCATCCTGGCTCAATATTGCTGAATAAAAAATATTGGTAGAACCATCTGCGCTGACATTGAGGTAAGAATCTGAAATTTCTCTCCTGCTCATGTCCAAAATACTCAACCCGTAATCTGTAGAAACTAAAACTTTGTTGCCGTGTTCGTAAAAGTTATTGATGCGTTTCGACCCGATGATATTTGCTCTTTGAATGGGATCGAAAGCTGTAATGGAACCCTCTTTTACAAAGTCGATATTACCATCTGTGTAACCAATGAGTAATTCTTCATACTTATAAGATCCTAACTTACTGATTTCTATTCCAGAAAGTCCATCCTTTTTGGAGATGGTATTGATCGATTGATCTTCCTGGTCGTAATAAAAAAGGGCCACGGCATTAGAACAATAGACCTTATTATTAGCGGAGGCAATATTAGTAAGCTTATCAAAGGTATAATGTACCCTCCATTGTCCAATCCCTACGGGTGATTGTGCGTAAGAAGAAATTAAACCTGTTTGCACCACACTAAACAGGCTTATAAGCGTTATTTTAAAAGATCTCATGCTATTCAAATAAACGTAAAAACTTTATTTTTAACATAGATTATTGCTGTTAATTTCGGTAATTTTATAACCAGACTATCTAGCTGACTCCCATTATGAATACAAATTTGGATCTTTCTAAGATACAAGCATACAGCACTGCGTTGGCCAGTAAATTGAGCAATGGCTTTTTCCCTGGAAAAGAAGTAATAAATGGAGAACAGTTACTTTCATTTACTTCTGTGCAGCAATTGAATCTTTTCATTGTAAAAACACTGTTTGAGCGATGGAAGGATGAGCTACAAAAACTAAGAAGTCCGTATTTCAACTACGAGGCTCAGGAAGTACAGGAAGCATTGAATGGATTCATGAATACCTTGTCAAAGAACATCGCCATTTCGAAAGAATCTTTTCACCCCCTACTTCAAAAAGCCATTGCTGATGTTGTTGTCATAAGTATCGCGCCGACAGAATATATCCAACAGGAATTTAATGCCTCGCCGGTCGCCCTGCGAAGTAATTTATTGGATAAATTTAAATACCACAAAGTCCACGAAACCATTTTTAAACGTTTTCATGAACAGCTATCCAGCATCCCTAAAACGGAAGTAACACAAAATGAAATCAATGTTATCATTTCGTCACTTCCTATTTCTACACCGGAAGAAGAAGCTAAAGCAAAGGAACTATTGGACGGGTTATACGCTTTGCTTCAATTTGATATCAAGGAATTTAATCCTCAAACACTGAAAACTTCTTTCCAACAAGAAGCCAGTCGAATTAACATTCCGTTTGGAGAAGAGATCAAACAAGCAGCAACATTGGAGTCTATTGCTGTTCAAAAAAAGCCCGCTGAAAAAACCGTTTTTCAACAAAAAACAGGTGATCAACAACTAACAATCAATGATTCTCTGAAAGGCTCACATGAAAGCAGTATTGCGGATCGTTTTTCCAAATCAAAAATAGAAGACATCAAATCTTCCATACCCCTTAACCTGAAGTTTTTGTTCATTAATATTTTATTTGACGGAAACAGTGTTGATTATAACACCGCACTGAATGAAATCGAACAGGAAGAGAGTATTGAAAAAGTAAAAGACCTACTGAATCGTAACTACTCCGAAAAATACAAATGGGCAAACCATACGGAAGAAGCGGATGAGTTTTTAAAAATTATTGAACGGAAGTTTTATTGAATAAAGTGATCAGTTGTCAGTGATCAGAGCTTCGCAAAATTATTGCCATAAAAAATAAGCCGTTTACAAATAAATGTAAACGGCTTATTTTTTTACTGACCACTGATAACTAATGCACCAATACCTCTCCTCTATGCGCATCTAGCTTGAGGAAGATGAATAACAAAATAGTAAAGGACCATAGAGAGGATCCTCCGTAACTGAAAAAAGGCAGCGGGATACCAATCACCGGGAATACACCGATTGTCATTCCTATATTGACCATGAAATGTATAAAGATCAAACAAGCTACGGAGTAACCGTAAATTCTTGAGAATTTATCTTTTTGCCGCTCTGCAAGAAATAACAGTCTGAGCATAAAGGCTACGTATAATCCGATCAATAAAGTACTGCCAAACCAACCGTGCTCTTCTCCGATGGTACAGAAAATAAAGTCTGTACTTTGCTCCGGTACGAAGTCAAATTTTGTTTGTGTTCCTTGAAGAAACCCTTTGCCCCAAAACTCTCCTGAACCAATCGCTATTTTCGATTGTCTTACGTGGTATCCTACTCCTTTAGGATCCAGCTCCTGGTCAATCAATACCATGACCCTGTTGCGTTGATGTTCTTGCAATATTTTGTTTACAAAAAAATCAACGCCGAATACTACACCACTACAAATACCTGCTACTATAGCCACTACGAAAATATTCCTCAGGAGCAACCTTTTTTTGGTACTGTTTGTGGCAGCTTGAATAAGATAGAGGATCACAATAAAAGCCAATCCGCCTATCACATAGACAATGATAAATTTATCATAGATTAAAGTCAACACGAGAAGCAAAGCGCTCATGACACCGATCAACAAGATCACTCCTGATAAGCCTTCGCGGTATAGCACCAAAATAAAAGCAGAAAACACCAGCGTACTTCCAGTTTCATTTTGCAATAAAATAAAGACGCAAGGCAAGGCGAGAATAAAAGCAGAAACCAATTTCGTTTCGAAGCGCTCATACTTTACATTGACCGGACTCATGTATTTCGCCAAAGCCAAAGCGGTAGCAAACTTTGCAAATTCTGCAGGTTGTATTCTGGTAAAACCAATGTCAAGCCAAGATCTGGAGCCATTCACTTCTGTTGCCACTAAAGTTGTCACAATAAGTAATAGAATGATCAAGCCATAAATTACGTAGGCAAACGTTGAATAAAATTTAAAATCAATAACCAAAATCATGATGATGAGCACAACGGCTGTACAAATCCACATCAATTGTTTTCCGGCATTCATAGAGAAATCAAACATGCTTTGTGTAGCTTCTGCTTCCGGATCATAGACCACGGCAAAAATATTAAACCAGCCCAATAGCACGAACAAGGAATAGAATCCTACGGTGATCCAGTCGATGTTGGACGATATCTTGTCTACGTTTCTCATTTTTTATAACTGCCGTACTTCCCTGTCAAGTCCTTATTGATGATGTAATCCTCCATGTATTCGTTAGGCTTACGTTTAAGGTATTTATGAATCATAAGGTTGGCGATGGGTGCAGCAGTCATGGCACCGAAACCAGCATTTTCGACAAATACGGCGATGGCTATTTTAGGATTGTCTTTGGGCGCGAAGGCAATAAATACGGAGTGATCATCCCCATGCGGATTTTCGGCTGTACCTGTTTTGCCACAGATTACGACGCTGTCTTTCGATCTTGTCCAGGCAGCCGTACCGGCCAACACCACTTGCTCCATCCCATCTACAATCGGTTTGAAATGCTTGGGATGAATGGTAGTTTGATGCCTCATTTTATATTTCTCCATCATTCTTTTATCTTGTCCTATGCTCCTTACCAAATGCGGACTATAATAATATCCTCGATTGGCAATCATAGCTACAAAGTTTGCCATCTGAATCGGAATGATAGAGATTTCACCTTGTCCTATGCTCAAAGAATAAATGGTAGAAAATTTCCAACGCAAGTCTCCGTATAATTTATCATAATATTGGTTGGAAGGAATATTACCTGATTTTACGTTTGGCAAATCAATATCAATTTTACTTCCAAAGCCCATAGACATAATGTGTGGCCTCCACATGTCGTATCCTATTTCTGTATCTTTATACTTATTTGTGCTAAGATCCTGATTGATTATTTTCTTGAATGTCAAAAAATAATAAGGGTTGCATGACCATTGAATGGACGATCGCAAATCCGTCGGAGAAGGATGTGAGTGACAATTGACCAAGGATTTATCGCAGGAGAATTGCGTACGTTCAGTAATTACGCCGAGTTCAAGTCCAGTCAGCGCCTGCGCCAGTTTAAAAATTGATCCCGGAGGATACATAGCCATTAAAGGTCTGTTGAATAAAGGCTTCGAAGGATCCATCAATATTCGACCATAATTTTTCGAATACAATCGTCCGGAAAGCAAAGCGGGATCGTAGGAAGGCGCTGACACGAAGGCTAAAATCTCTCCCGTTTCCGGTTCGATGGCTACAATACTACCAATTTTCCCTTGCATCAGCAGTTCTCCATATTGCTGCAATTCAAGATCGATCGTACTCACTAAATTTTCACCTGCTACGGAAGTGGTATCGTAAGCTCCACTTCGGTAGCGGCCTTTTTGCACACCCTTCACATCTTTCATCACGAAGCGTACACCACGTTGACCTCTCAGCACGTCTTCATACGATTGCTCCAACCCACTCAGACCTATATAATCACCTTGTCGATAGTAGTTGTTAGGTTGCTTTTCTAAAGTTGTTCTGCTGATTTCACCTATATATCCTAAAGCGTTGGCTAAACTCTTGTGAGGATAAGATCGCACAGTACGAGCCTGCACATACAAGCCATGGTAGTCAGACAGAAAATTTTGAATCTTACCAAAATCTTCTGTTGACAATTGTTTAAACAGAGGCATCGGTTTATTGCGGCTGTAACCTCTGTCTTTTTTGAGGTCAGCTACAATTCCTTTCAGAGAATCGGGGGTGATACCAAATTTATTGCAAAACTCTAACGTATCACTGAGCCTAAACTCCCGAAGAATAACCGTGATGTCAAAAACAGGTGTATTAAACACCAGCAACTTCCCTTTGCGATCGTAGATCAAACCCCGGTTAGGATATTCTATGATTTTTTCAACGGCATTGATTTCAGCTTCTAACTTGTAGCGAGAGTCTAAAATCTGCAACACAAAAAGTCTACCTACATAGATCAAGCCTACGAAAATGAATACAAACTGTATGACCTTGCGTTGAATAGAATTCATCTTCTTTTTGTTTTTGACCTGGAAGCCCAGAGGTAACTATACATGGTTAAAAACACTGCGGTAAACAGCGAAGAAGCAATGATTTTCAGCAAAGCATAAAAAAAGACCAGAAGGGAAGTAGATTCCAGGATGAATAATAAAGAACAGAACAAGAAAGAAGAAGTCAATGCGAATTGAAAGAACCAAAGCACGCCGCCTGATTCCACATTGTATTCCGGCATGGAATTCAATTCACCTTGTACACTGAAAATGCCCACAATACGGGGTCTAAAGAAAGCGATCAAGACACAAGCGGCGGCATGGATGCCGATCGTATCATAAAACATGTCTACTAAAAACCCGATGCAAAAAGCGATGATCATGGCCCATATAGGAGGTATTTCAGTAGGCATTAGGAGAACTATACCTATGTGAACGAAAATATATGCGAAGCCTAATAGCGCGGTATCTCTAAATAGAAACAGCTGCAGAAAAAGTAAAACGAAAATGTGCGCGATGTAGCGTAAGATTTGTGCTGGCCCCATTTTACTTTTTAGGTTTATTCAGTTTAACTTCCAGTGAATCTATTTCCGGCTTCCTTTTGTTGCGAATGACATACACATGATCCAGCGAACCGAAGTCTGTGGCTAAGCGCACCGTGATGTTATAATCCGATTGGTTGTCATCGTTTACTTTTTCTACTACACCGATGAGTATACCTGAAGGAAATACATTGTTAAATCCGGAGGTTTGCACCGTATCACCCGGTTGAATAAAATAGTGTTTGCCGATGTATTTCAATTTGGCATAACGTGCATCTGTTCCATCCCACTCTACAGATCCAATGGCACCTGACCGGGAAAGCCTTGCAGATAATCCGCCGTTCTTCACATGCAGGACACTGAAACCGGTAGAATAATGCTCAGAACAATATTTGATTTCACCCACAACACCCTGCGGGCCAACAAGGCCCATGTATTGTGTCAATCCATCTGCCGAACCTTTGTTGATGGTAATGTAATTTTTAGTGTCTGTTAATGAATTTTTTATAACACGTGCAGGAATAAACTCATACGCTGCTCTTCTTGAAGAATCAGCGACAGTCAGTGTATCTATCTTACGAATTTTTTTCTCACGCTCCAGCAAAGTATGCAAGAGTATGTTTTCGCTCACAAGTTTATCGTTTTGCTCCTGCAAATCGAAATAGGAGGTAAAGCTTCTGTTAGCAGAAAGCACATTCCCCACAATAGCACTGGAGCTATTAAAGTAGAAGGCGCCCTGATATTTATTGAATGTAAAGATCAACCAACCGCACAACACTTCCAGTAAAACAAAAAACAGGAAGTTTCTCTTATCGTATAAAAAACGTAGAAGATTGATCATGCTATTACGTCATCAAAACCGCTCTGTACTTCTTAACATCTTTAATTGAAATACCAGTCCCTTTTACTACCGCTCTCAATGGATCTTCTGCCACATGAATCGGTAATTTTGTTTTCATGGCCAGTCTTTTATCCAAACCTCTCAGCAAGGCACCGCCACCTGTTAAATGAATGCCGTTGTCATAGATGTCAGCCGATAATTCAGGAGGAGCAATTTCCAATGCCTTCAATACCGCTTCTTCAATTTTAGAAACTGATTTGTCTAATGCGTAAGCAATTTCCGAGTAAGAGACTTTGATGACTTTAGGAATACCCGTCATCAAATCACGGCCACGGATTTCAAAATCTTCCGGAGGATTATCCAATTCCGTCAGAGCAGAACCTACTTCTATTTTCACACGTTCAGCGGAACGCTCACCGATCAACAAGTTGTGTTGACGACGCATGTAATCTAAAATATCTTTGTTGAACACATCACCTGCGACTCTGATGGATTGTTCGCAAACGATACCAGACAAGGCGATTACCGCAATCTCCGTTGTACCCCCTCCGATATCAACGATCATAGAACCGATAGGTTGCTCGATGTCTACACCTAAACCGATAGCAGCAGCGATCGGTTCGTAGATCATGTATACTTCTTTCGCGCCGGCGTGCTCTGCCGAGTCACGTACCGCTCTTTTTTCTACTTCTGTGATACCTGAAGGAATACAGATACACATGCGGTATGAAGTTGCGCCAAAGAATTTATTTTTATTATCGATCATCTTGATCAAACCTCTGATCATCTGCTCCGCAGCGTAGAAGTCTGCGATTACGCCATCTTTCAATGGACGGATCGTCTTGATGTTTTCATGGGTTTTTTCGTGCATCTGCATCGCTTCGCGACCGATGGCTTTGACTTTTCCAGTCACCTTGTCGATGGCGATGATGGATGGTTCATCAACTACGATGTTTTCTTTGTAAATAATCAGCGTGTTGGCTGTTCCTAAATCTATTGCGATGTCAGCAGAGAAAAAGTCTAATAATCCCATGAATTGATTTGATCTATAAGGTGTAATCTAAACTATCTATGTAAATCTAACGATTTTTTTTAATGTTTGAAGTGTCTGAACCCAGTAAATACCATTGCGATATTGTGTTTATTACAATAATCGATGGAATCTTGATCCTTCACTGAACCTCCCGGCTGGATAACCGCTTTGATACCGGCTTTGTCCGCAATCTCCACACAATCCGGGAAAGGGAAGAAAGCGTCCGATGCCATCACCGCACCGTCCAGGCTCAAGCCAAACTCTTTTGCTTTGTCAATGGCGTTCTTCAGTGCATCTACCCTGGAAGTTTGCCCTACACCGCTGGTGACCATGAAGCCGTCTTTCGCGAAGACGATGGCGTTGGACTTGCTGTGCTTAACGAGTTTAACGGCTAACAAGAGCGCTTTGTTCTCTTCGTCGGTCGGTTTTCTATTGGTGACCGGCTTTAGGTCGGCCAATACTTCCACCTTCGTATCTTTATCTTGCTCCAACACGCCGTGCAACAAAGAACGGAATTGTTTCGGAGCAAAAGTTACCGGCTTACGCTTCAATATAATTCGGTTTTTCTTTTCTTTCAACAAAGTCAACGCATTTTCATCATAGTCCGGAGCAATGATGACTTCGAAAAACAATTTATGTAATTCAGTCGCCGCATCCAGGTCCACTTTTTTGTTGGTAATGATTACTCCGCCAAAAGCAGATACCGGATCAGAAGACAGCGCTTTCAAGTAAGCGTCTTTAACAGTCGCTCCAGTAGCGGCTCCGCAAGCATTGTTATGTTTCAAAATAGCAACCGCTGTTCCGTCCAGGTCATCGATCAATGCCACCGCAGCGTCAATGTCCAACAAGTTATTATAAGAAATTTCTTTCCCATTTAAACGGTCAAACATTAAATCCAAGTCGCCATAAAACACTCCTTTTTGATGAGGGTTCTCGCCATAACGAAGTGTTGTACCTCCTTTGTAACTCTCTTTGAATACTTCTCCTTGTGCTTCTGATTGGAAGAACTTGAAGATGGCACTGTCATAATGAGAACTGACTTCAAAGGCAAAGCCGGCGAAAACTTTACGTTGTTCAATCGTAGTAGAACCGCCGTTGGCGCGTAAAGTATCTTCTAATAAGGTATACTGATCTTTCGATGCAATTATTACAACATCTTTGAAATTTTTTGCGGCGGCGCGGATCAGAGAAATACCACCGATATCGATCTTCTCGATGATTTGTTGCTCTGCAGCACCTGATGCCAGTGTTTCTTCAAATGGATACAGATCTACAATGACCAGGTCGATTTCAGGAATTTCATATTGTTGCAGTTCTTGCAAGTCCTGCGCATTTTCTCTTCTAGCCAGGATACCGCCGAATACTTTAGGGTGCAATGTTTTTACACGACCTCCCAAAATAGAGGGATAACCAGTAAGACCTTCTACCGGCACTACCGGCACACCTAGTTTTTCTACAAACTCCTGAGTTCCTCCCGTAGAATAGATAGTGACACCTTGTTCGTGCAACAACTTAACAAGGCTGTCCAGACGATCTTTATAGAATACAGAAATTAATGCTGACTTGATTTTTTTTGCTGACATGGTGTGAATTGTTCTATGATTGATTTTTTATAATCCAGTTTTCGATGGCAAGGGGAAAATGTAGGTATTCGAGTTCATGTACTTTAGCGGCCACCGTATCAGGCGTATCTTCACTGGTCACCGGGCATGAAACCTGTAGGAGAGGAACTCCTTTGTCGTATTCCTCATTGACCAGATGAATCGTAATACCGGTTTCTGTTTCACCGCTACTGATCACGGCTTCGTGTACTTTGCTGCCGTACATGCCTTTGCCTCCAAACTTAGGCAACAAAGCCGGATGAATGTTGACGATGCGATCCGGGAACGCAGCAACAAGATGTTGAGGAGCAAGCCATAAGAAACCTGCCAGTACCACATGCGTGATGCCTTCTTTAATCAGGCGTTCAGAAAATTCGGGGGACGTGAATTCTTCTCTGTTGAAAACCCGCGCAGGAATATTCAGGTTTGCGGCTCTTTGCAAGACATAAGCGTCCGGTTTATTGGCAAGGACGAGACTTACGCGTATAATCGCATGCTTTTCAAAATACCGGATGATATTTTCTGCATTAGAACCTGAACCAGAAGCCAGAATGGCTATGTTGTACATGTGAGACCTGCATTTTAAGAGGGCAAATTTAAACGATTTTCTCCGGTTTTGCAGGTTTTAGAAGAATAAGTCTGAGGAGATTATGCACATGGAAGGGGCGTAATGCATTGCGCCCGTACAGATCATATGTGATCTTCAAAAAAATGGCATTGTCAATATTCCCGCCAACATGATCCACTTGCAGAGTCGGCTGATCCGGCGGTATCTATGCGTGGTATCGGCTACAATCAGTCCAACAATGAGCATGATGATCAGCGGGAACAGCACCACGCCGCAATAAATGGCAATGTTTTCATTGCGGGGATAAAACCAATAACTCAGCATGAGTATGAATAATCCAGCCAGGAAAATGACGAAAGCCTTGGTTTTACGCTCCCCGATCAGGATCGGCATCGTTTTACAACCAAATGCCGCATCGCCTTTTATGTCTTCCATGTCTTTCACCAGTTCCCGTATCAGACTGATGAGAAAAGCAAAAGCGGCAAAAATCAAAATGTCATAACCTTCCCCTTTTCTAAGCAGTCCTACCAGATAAATAGAAAAGCCGGAAAGAAATGAGACCACCAGGTTACCGGCTAAAGGCTTGCGTTTAAGCGAATTGGCATAATACCAAAGCAATAAACTGGAGAACAATACGCTGACAAAAAACTTCCAACCGATGAAGGCACTTAAAATGACAGCCATGACATTCATGACACTATGAAAAATAATGGCGGTTCGCCGGGCGATGATTCTGCCGACTACTACTCTTCTTGGTTTATTGACATAATCAATCTTGATGTCGTAATAATCGTTGATGACATATCCTGCGCCAGCAATCAATACAATGGAAAACGCGACCAACCAGATCTGCACGTTCAATAAGGCTCCCAGAGCAGGTTGCGACAATACCAAGTATTCATAGACCATCAATACCGTAAGACCCAAGATGATGAGGTTGGGGAAACGGATCAATTTCAGTCCAGCAAGAATAAATGTACTGATGTGTTGTTTTTTCTGTGCCATGATTACCATTGTTCAGGTTTCCAGTCCCCCCTGACGCGCAACACTTTTTCGATGACGTCCCGCACAGCTCCTCTGCCTCCTGCATAAGCAGAGATATAAATACTTGCCTGTTTAGCATCACTGGCCGCATCAGACGGACAACAAGGCAAACCTACTTCTTTCATCAATTGAATATCGGGGATATCATCCCCCATATAAAGGATATCAGCAGTTTGACATGGTAACGTATCAGCCAATTCTTTTAATACTTTTTTCTTATCCTTTATGCCTAAATGAATGTGTTGGATGCCAAGAAAACTAAGACGGTTTCTCACTCCAGGTTCATTTCCTCCTGAAATGATGGCTACGTGATAACCCGCTTGCAAGGCTTTCTCTATCGCATAACCGTCTTTAATATAAAAACGACGGACATACTCTTCTTTTTCGTAGGACCATACACTCCCATCGGTCAACACACCGTCTACGTCAAAAACAAAAGTGGTGATGTTTCCGAAAGGAATACTCATTGTCTATTGATAATGGCTTTAGTCAGCTCTTCGTAAGCTGATTTTAAGTTCGGAAATTTTTCCAACAACTCCAGATGCTTCCCAATTGTTTTAAAATCTTTTCTACTCGCGGGGCCAGATTGTCCAACAGAAGGATCATCCAATTCTAAAAACTTACTGACCGTTTCAGTCAATATAGGGGAAAGCATTTTTTTATCCAGGCCTTTGGCTTCCATCAATTGTAGGGCCTGATTGAACATGTAATAGGTAAAATTATTGACCAAAACGCCGCACAGGTGTATTTGCTTACGCGTCTCCAGATCTGCTTTGTAAGGGCTCAATCTCAGTTCTTCTAAAAATGCCATTAACTGTTCTTCTATTGCTGCGGAAGATCCTTCTACAAAAACAGGGATTTGTCTCCAATGCACCGGTCTTCCTTTGGTAAACGTTTGAAAAGGATACACCACCGCACTTCCCGCGCAAGGTATGGTAGCAATCGATTGAAGAGAACGCGCGCCCGACAAATGAATCAGGTATGCTTTCGGATCAATTGCATAATTTTTGATCGACTCCAATGCATCGTCTTTAATGGCGAGTACAATCAAGTCTCCTTCTATAATCAGGTCTTTTGTCAAGGTCCAGGTGGTGATTCCCGGAAACTCTGTTGCCAGCGCTTCAAGCTTTTCTGTGTCTCGTGCATAGACGGTTAGCTTCAAGTCTTTTTTACTGTGCAACAGCTGCAACAAATGCCAGCATAAGTTGCCAGATCCGACAATTGAAATTCTTTTAAATAACATGGCTCTCGTATATTAACTCAGATTATGCCATAATAGCTTTTACTCTCTCAAACAAATGATTGAAATGATACATAGGATACTTATGGCCTAAAGTATCCTATAATTTTCAGCGGCTTTATCTCTCATCTTTGCAAATTCATTGTAGCGGCGCAAGATGGCGATGAATAAACCGAGGATAAGCAATACCGTACCAATCCACAATACGTTGATCATTGGTTTTTCTATTGCTTTTAAAATAATATAGTCTCGTTGACAAGAGGTGAACTCAAACGTAAATGCTTCCTGATCAGGATTAATTTCTTTAAAGACTACCCGAATGCCCAGGTCATTGACGGTTTCA
The DNA here is from genome assembly GCA_029237685.1 of Cytophagaceae bacterium. GTDB lineage: Bacteria > Bacteroidota > Bacteroidia > Cytophagales > Cytophagaceae > JACMQM01. The sequence continues at coordinate 30,000 of JAQZBV010000021.1, forward strand.
GGGACATAGGCTACTTCCTTTCTGTCAAGGTTGATCACATAGATCGGATGCAAAGTATATACTTGTCCGCTTGGCCCTAGGATATGAATATGGGCTTTTAATGCAATGTCTGTTGAATCGATGGTTGCTCCATGAATATGATCTATACGTTCTACTTCTTTTAATACTGCCACATAATCATTTACGAAAACCGTATCCTTCTTTTGCATCACTTGCAATTCTGGCTTACCCCATTCTTTTTCTTCGTCGTCAGCCGGCACTACGGATAAGTGTGAATACAAATCACGATCGTAAAATCGCTCGATGTCAGGAGAAGGTATGGATCCCATGCGCGGATTTTTTTGCAAACGCGGATATAAGACAAACTCCTTGTTGTCTTTGTTTTTATACAAGACTTCGTAGTACGTGTTTTCAGGATTTGTTTCCAGTGTATCTCCCTTTTTGAAATAGGTTGTACCGCCTTTCACCAAATCTCTTCTGGTAATCACTTTATAAGGATCGTTCGTCGCATAAATGCTGTCTTTGTTTACATAACCCGGAAATCCTTTCGCTTCGATGCGAGGTCCTTTGTAGGTCAGACGGTAGTTCTTACCCATGTTTTCCGGTGTACCTCTGAACAATAATACATTTTCCGCATTGACTTCATCCGGAAAATCTTTGCGGTATGGCATACCGGAATTGTTCAAAGAGATGGTTTTAGTATATCCTGAAGAATATAAAATACCAATCAACATCATGGCTACACCAATATGGGCAATTGCTCCGCCGGTAAGCTTGATGTTGTTTTTCACCACCGATATAAAAATGATAAGGTTAGAAATAATAGAAAAGATAGCCGCCGTTAATAACAGGATATAACCGATACGCTTATAAACTGGGAATTCACTTGGAGCAACGTCTTTGGTCAGTCCTCCCAGCAAAATAATTAACGTAGCAAGCAGCAGAGACAACAATACGGGGACGAATAATTTATCCCATACTTGTTTACCGGTCATTTTTGTCCACCAGAACAATTGTCCCACACCCGATAAAAGTGCAATGAGAATGGCAGCCCAAATTTGTATGTCACTGTAATGTTTTTCCTGATCCACAGGTGGAGCAATTCTTGAATCGCTATGCAACCAGGAAATGTTAAAGTAATCCCATACTCCATTTAAGCTATTGAGCAAGGTGTTGTATACAGGAATAGATGTCGTGTAAATCACCTGAAAAGCGGCCAGGGAAAGTACCGTCACACCAATAAAAATCCAAAACTCGCGTGAGTACATGGACACTTCTTTATCCGTGGTGGGAATTTCTTTCCAGCGCACATACAACAACCAAATGGTAAGTCCGATGAATGTCAACAAATAGATCAACAACTGTCCGGACAAACCCAAATCTGTAAAAGAGTGGACGGACGATTCACCCAGGATACCGCTTCTGGTGAGGAATGTCGAATAAAGAATCAACAGAAAACTGCTCATGACTAAAATCATGGACGTCTTCAATGCCGTACTGCTGTTGCGGAAAATGATCATGGTATGAATCGAAGCGACAAGAACCAACCAAGGAACATACACAGCATTTTCTACCGGATCCCAGTTCCAGTAGCCGCCGAAGTTCAGCGTTTCATAGGCCCAGTAGCCGCCCATTAAAATTCCTGTGCCTAAAACCAAAGCGGAAAATAAAGCCCAAGGCAAAGCCGGACGAATCCATTCTTTGTATTTTCTTAGCCATAACCCCGCAACAACAAATGCAAAAGGAACTAAGGTAGTAGCGAAACCCAAAAACAAAGTCGGCGGGTGAATAACCATCCAATAATTTTGCAATAAAGGATTTAGACCTCTTCCATCTTCCGGAATAAAATCAGGATCCATGGTATAAACCGGCAAATCAGGCATCGCCTCTTTC
>JAQZBV010000022.1 GCA_029237685.1 Cytophagaceae bacterium
AATGCCTAAAACAACGCTATGCCTTTTCGTTACCCGATAGTCGTTATTTGTTTTTTATTTTTGATATTTGGGAGTACTCCAGTTTTTTCCCAATGTCCTCCGCCGGATCCTATTGTTTCTGGTGACGCTTCCTGTACCCCTACCTCTTTTACACTTGCTGCTTTCAATTCTCCGGACACCTATAACTGGTATGACGTCCCCCTTGACGGTCTGCCTATTTTCCAGGGAGACTTCTTTACGACTCCCCTATTAACCAGTACAAAGACTTATTACGTCAGCTCTTTTGATTCCGGAAATAATTGTGAAAGCGTCCGAGTACCGGTAACAGCTTCAATTCTTCCCGACTCTGGGGATCCTGCTGTGTATGGTTCCAATTCATGGAATGTGTATTGCTTCAACGGTATCAACTGGTTAACCTATAAAGGTTTTTATACAGACAATACCCTCAATATCAATAGTACGGCAAAATGGGGGAGTTTTTCCAATCCGAGCTCTGCCTCAGGTTACGTGGGCTGCCCGGTATCCTTCGATAATCATTCCGTCAGCTATAAACGCCAGGGATTCCCTGCAGGCATTTACCGCATTGACATTGTAAACCATAATGATGATTTTACATTAACAATTAATGGCCAGGTCATTATTAGCCGGGTAGGTTTTGGACAAAGCTACAGTTCGGCATGGGTGGGTTCACTGGATGGCAGTTCACAGGTAGAATACAAATGGCTCGATCGGCAGGATGCCTCTTCGGCTACGGTTAACTTTACATCGATCGGATTACCATCCGATTTGTACGCAGGAAGAATAAATTATAATCAAGCCTATTGTGTGAGCGGAGATCCCTCCACATTTATAGACAGCACTACGATCAAAGCAGACCGCAATACTTATGTACAAAGCGGTAGTAGTATTTTTGTCATAGCTCCCGGAGAACTCATTACCAATAATTACGCGCCCGACGATATCGTTCAGACATACTTGAGCTTCGATGTGTCGGCTGTCAGAACCTCTACTTTTAACAATGCTTATTTGTACGTGCGCAGCTACGACAGAAGCAATTATCCCAACAAATTATTATTTATCTCTTCTGTAGCCGATACCTTATGGGATGAGAGCTTTACCAACTGGTCCAATAAACCTCCCGCCTCTTCTTCACCGATAGCAACTGGAGTAGTGTATGACATCAATGAACAATGGTATAAATTTGACGTAAGCGCTTATGTATTGGCGCAACGCAATGCAGGCAATACCAGAATTTCACTGATGTTGAACGATACTACAGCGGAAGATAATCCTTTGGTTTTCTTCTCTAAAAACACAGCCTTCTCTCCTATGCTTGTGATCAATAATAAGCGCGGAGGTTGCACGGGGTATAGTTATCAATGGCAATACTCTCCTTTTTGCAACAATATCTGGGGAGATGTAGTGGGTGCGACAGGCAATACCTATGATCCTCCCGGTTTATCAGACTCCACCTGTTACCGTTTACAAATCACAGACGGCTGTGGCAGTGTAACCTTTAGTAATGTCCTTCATGTGAACATTGATCCTGAAACCGTCACCGGTAAACTTACCGTTTCCGAAACAGATTTGGAATCAGGCTCGATAGAAATCAACGGCCAGCTGGGAAGTATCAGACAGTGGGAAGTTTCGGAAGACAACTTTGCCTCCACACCTACCATCATCAATTCCAACGCCACACAAATCAGCTATACCGGATCATCTGAATCAGACCTTTATTACAGAGCAATGGTCAAATCAGGCGCTTGTCCGTCTGTCTACTCGGACACCGCTAAAATATTAAAGATAGAGAAATTTATCTTGTTCAATTCTTTCTCGCCCAACAACGATGGTATCAATGACGTGTGGAAGATAAATGGCATTGAACGCTATCCGGATAACAAAGTCTCCATTGTTAATTTCATGGGCGTTCAGGTATACGAAGCAGAGCGATACAACAACAAAGACATCGTATGGAACGGCTCATCAGGCGGGCAAAGTCTACCGGACGGTACTTATTATTATTCCGTTCAAATTGCTGATCAACCTCCGATGACAGGTTACGTTGTCATCAAACGTTAAAAACATTGAAGAACAGACTTTACATAGGGTGTTTGTTATTTCTGCTGTGCAGCGGAGGAATTGCTGTAGCGCAGAACAATGGCATGTACACGCAGTACTTATTCAATGGTTTGGTCATAAACCCCGCCTATGCAGGTTCTCATAATGCATTAAGTGCCTCTTCTGTCTTGCGCAAACAATGGCTTGGTGTAGACGGTTCTCCTTTTGCTTCTACTTTTTCCGTGCATTCACCAGTGAACAAACATAAGTCCTCCTTTGGCGGTTTATTGTACCAATCAAAAACATCCATCTATAATGAGCTCACGCTGCAGGGTGTTTATTCATACCGCGTGGAGTTTGACGAAGAAAAAAAACTCTCACTGGGTTTAGGTGTTGGCTTTACCAACTACGCCATTCGCTACAGCAACCTGACACATCAAGATCCCAACGATCCTGCGATTCCTGCTGATAACCAAAACTTGTTTCAACCAACGGTGTCAGCTGGTGCCTATTATTATACCAATACTTTTTTTGCCGGAATATCCGGACAAAATCTGACCGGTTATCTTTATTCAAAAGACGACACGCGTTCCTACCAGCATTTGTTCGCTACCACCGGAAAAGTATTTACCGTCTCTCCTAAATTAAAACTGAAGCCAGGATTGCTCTTGCATTATTATAACCGATCTCCGCTTTTGGTAGATCTTAATTTCCATGCACTGCTGGATGAAGTCATTTGGCTGGGTGTTTCCTACAGGCACCAGGTATCTGTCAACTACTCCATTAAATTTAACCTGAATCGTCAACTCAGCTTTGGTTATTCTTATGACCAAAGCATTGGCAATAAAAACATCACCAAGAACGGGGCACATGAAATAGCCCTCACTTACCTGTTCAAGTACTATAAAAAGAACATTGTTAACCCACGTTTCTTTTAGCGCTTAAATACCACATTTCAATTATTTTCTCTTTTAATTCCTCCATTTTTTTATCAGGAATCCCCTTTAATACCAAACTCTAGATTAATGTAATGTAAACTGTATTTTCAATACAATTTATCTAATTCTTATTTCGTCCAACTGGTGATTAGATCAGACATATAAGATTATTAAAATTTTAAATATGACTAATTTTAGATAAATTAAGGATAATAAATTTTCCCCAACAGTTTGGACAATAAAAGCGTACAAGTTTATAAATGACTCATTCATGTTAGCATTTTTCAGCAGACTCGCTTTTCGTGTAATTTTTGAACTAAAAAACAACAAATACACATTGTTGTCTTTAGTCCTATTTACATCAAGCATTACATGTAGGGCGCAAAGCCCTGCGGATGTATGTGCGTCTGCCGTTGCTATTTCTCCCTCTATTTATTGTACAACCACCGCCTACACTTTACCAGGCACATTTGTTTATGATGGTATTTCATCCTCTTGTGCTACAGGAAATCAGGACGATGGATGGTATACTTTTACAGCACAAACATCTAACTACACCTTTGTATTAGGTGGAGACTTTAATCATACAGCGGCTGTTTATTCGGGAACCTGCGGCGCTTTAGTGCCCGTATCCTGTGCAAATGCCACTTCAGGAAACAATGCCATCGTATACCTTAATACCACGCCTGGTCTTGTGTACTACATTCAGGTGCAAAGAAACTCAGGTGCAGCAGCAGCTAATATGACAGGTACATATTCCCTATGCTATACGTCTACTCCGGGAGGTGTGAAAAATTCTATCAAAGCCTGGTATAAAGCAGGCCCGAATGTGGTAAGAACAGGAAGCAACGTCACAGGATGGAACAGCGAAGTGGGCAATGTCCATTTTACTGATGTCATAAATACGCCTACTTACAATACCTCTATCGCTAATTTTAATCCTGCGGTCTTATTTGATGGCACTTCCTACCTTCACAACCTGAGCGTGCTAGGCAGTGATATTCTATCTTCTACCAACAATACCGTATTCATTGTGGCGAAAGCAAAGTCCGGCGGAATCATTCTGAAATGGGATCAAAACCAAGCGACTAACAGATTAGGTTTTGAAGCCAATCCTTTTCCTGCTGCTACTTATCTTCGCCTTGACCATCCGGGAGATTTAAATTCCAAAACAGGAGGAACGCCTGGTGAATGGAACATCATGGCCGCTGCGACAACTACCGCTACGGACGATTTCATTGTGAACGGTTTAACCGTTGCTTCCGGCCCCGGAGGCACAAACAATACGGCACTTACTGCTCCGCTGTCTATGTCGGGAAATTCATGGTCGCCACATCTTTGTAATTCAGAAATTACAGAAGCGATCTTCTTCGCCAATACATTGAGTGGGTTAGAACTCACAAGAGTGCAGAGTTACCTGGCCGTTAAATATGGCATTACCTTAGGAAACAATGCAAGCCCTTCCACAACAATGAATTTATGTTGTGGGGCAACGACAATGGCAAGCAAGCGTCTACTGTTATTGGAGGAGGTTTGGTAGAAAGTACAGCAGAATGTCCTTCCGCGATCCTGAGACGTCTTACGCGTGAATGGAAAATAGCTGAAACCGGCACAGTTGGTGATGTTGCTCTTACCTTTGATGTTTCTTCCATTCCCATATCTGGAACTACTTTCTATGATTTAAGATTATTGATTGACCAGGATGGTGACGGTGATTTTACAACAGGAACCATCAAACGCATTACCCCTTCTGCATACGCAGGTGGCCTTGTGACCTTTAACAATGTAGACTTCAACGACGGTGAGATCTTTACGCTAGCCACTCTGGTGACCGCACCAGGCGGTGTTTCTTCTGGACTTCAAATTTGGCTCAGAGCTTCTTCTTTAACAAGTACTCAAACGAACAATGCGCAATTGAATGCCTGGTACAATGCAGGATCCAGCAATTTTGACTTCAACAGAATAGCGGGTTCCAACGCGGGTTGGCCAAGATTCAGAACCAATACCGTTAACTTTAACCACAGCATTGAGTTTGGAAGCTCAGGTGCCATGATTTCACAAAACAGTGCGGTCAATATGAGGCCTACGACCAACAGCAGCACCTCCTTGGTCGTGTTTAAAACGACTCAAAATACAAGCAATACCAACTTCTGGTCTTGTCCGAACTTTGTCACCACAGAAACTTATTATACAGGAAGAGATTATGGATTCGGTCTTTCCAACGGAAGACTAGGATTGAAAATTAAAGAAGGAGAAACCTGGGATGCTTATTCAACAAACAATTGTAACGATAATGTCCCCCATCTCGCCATGGCGATGAGAACCCGTAATGCGGGATTAACTACTCCTTCAACTGTGACCATTCAATTGGATGGCGTGACAGACGCAACAGCGACATCAGTGGGAGATTCTTATGCTTTAGATGCCTCAAATACTACTTTAACACCTGCTTACAAAGGAACAGGTATAGGAGGAATGACGGTTACAGGTTTTGATGTGTATTCGTCGATGCAATACACGGGACAGATGTCTGAAGTCATTGTGTTCAACAATACGTTGACGACAGCCAATCTCAATAAGGTCAATACTTACCTGGCCATTAAATATGGTATCACCTTGGGAAACAACGCTTATCCTGTAGCTTATACAAACTCACTGGGAGCTTCTATTTGGAATGCTTCCGCGACTTACCAAAACGATATTGCCGCAATAGGCCGTGACGACCGTTCTGAATTGCACCAGCGCAGATCGGTATCCATTGAAACAGATAACATGGCAGATATCGCTTTGATTGATAACGGAGGTTCACAAGCTAATCCAAATGACTTTGACAACGACAGAGAGTTTTTTATCGTCGGCAACAACGATGGTGCAAGAGCATTCAGTACGGTCGATGTGGATGGAGCAGCTATTATAAACAGATTGGGCAGAGTATGGAAAGTACAGGAAACCGGTACTGTAGGAAATGTAATGGTTGCCATTAACCTCAGCGCTATACCCACGGCCATTAGCGGCTCAGACCTGCGTTTGCTGGTCGACAGAGACAACGACGGCTTTTCTGATAACGATGTCACTCCGCAAGCAGCAGATTCCTATAATGCCGGTACAAAAACCGTATACTTTACAACGGACCTTTCCAACGGTGATTTATTTACTGTCGGTACCGCAACCAATGCCCTGCCTGTTGAATTCTTAAGTATCCAAGCTATAGCAGAACCAGATAAAAATAAAATCAGTTGGAAAACAGCGACTGAATTCAACAACAGTCATTTCGTGGTACAACGACGTGTGCATGGACACGAATGGGATTCTATAGGAACCGTGGCCGGTGCCAATACTTCCAATAGTATACACGAATATGAGTTATTGGATGCCAATGTCAGCAACTTATCCTTTGCTTATTATAGAGTGGTGCAATACGATTACGATGGACAATCAGATGCCTCTAAAATTGTGTATGTAGACAGAACATCTTTCCTTGATCAAACCCATCTGATTCACATCGGTCCTAACCCATCCGATGGTCATCTAGAGATCAATATCAACCAGGAATTGTTTGCTACCAATACGTATCGCTTAACCGTCTATTCCATATTAGGCATCAACGTATTTGACCGCACATTACACGAAGCGAGCAGCGCCATTGACCTCACCGATTTACCTTCGGGCAATTATGTGATTGAGCTGCTCAATTCGGCAGGGACAAACCCTATTTACGAGAAAATCATCCTGAAATAATCCTCACGGGGTGAATCCTCTGGATTAAAATCCAGCCTTTTAGGATAAAAAAAGCATAACAAGTTGGAACATTTTTTCGTAAAGGTAAAAGAGAATCTACCTCATGCCTGGCTTTTTAAAACTCTAAATGAACAAGGTATTTATAGTTATTATTTTACTCCTTACCGGTAGATTTGCCTATTCCCAAGATCCAGCGGATGTATGTGCTTCTGCTGTTACCTTGACCCCTACTTTAGCATGTACTTTTACCCCCTATAATTTACCTGGTGCTTACGTATACGACGGGCTCACTCCTTCTTGCGGTACCACTACTGATGATGGTTGGTATAAGTTTACCGCACAAACCACAAACTATTCTTTTACACTAAGCGGAGATTATGCGCATACGGCTGCCATTTATTCTGGTGCCTGCGGTGCATTGGTGCCTATGGCATGTCATAACGCTCCTGCAGGAAGCAATGCCACACTCACTTTTACAACCCTACCATTAACTGTTTACTACATTCAGGTACAAAGAAACACAGGAACCACCACGACAACCATGACGGGTAATTTTTCATTGTGTTACGCGGCTGCTCCAGGTGGTGTTAAAAACACATTGAAAGCCTGGTATAAAGCAGATGGTAATCTTGTAAAAAGCGGGAGTATAGTCACCACATGGAATACGGAAGTCGGCAATGCTAATTTCACTACAGTACTGAATGCACCGATGCTTAACAATACAACAGCAAACTTTAATCCTGCTGTTGTTTTTGATGGTGACGATTACCTAAACAATCCCAATGTCCTGGGTAGTGATGTCTTATCAACCAGCGACAACACAGTATTCATCGTTTCCAAACTCAACACCGGTTACAGTGGAGTATTATTGAAATGGGAAGAAGCTTTTCCTAACGACCGTTTTGGATTTGAGGGTTATCCTTACCCTGTAGCCACTTCTTTGCGTGTCGATCATCCGGGTGTACCTCAACAAAAAATTGGAGGCAGTACAGGATCATGGAACATTGCTACAGCTGCTACTACTAACGCTACAGATCACTTACTGGTGGATGGCTTAATTGTCAATACCAATACCGGCGGATCAAACAATATAGGACTACCAGGCACACTCACTATAGGCGGAGACAACTTCTCAGGCTTTCATAGTAATTCATTGATTTCAGAAGTAATTTTTTATGGAACGACATTGACTGCACTGGAACATCAAAAAGTTCAAACATACCTGGCTGTTAAATATGGCATTACCTTAGGGAATAACGCTTCCGCTATTGATTATTATGCCTCCAACGGTGCGGTAGTATGGCCTCAAAACAGTACCGATCAAAATGACATTGCAGGTATAGGAAGAGACGATGCCTCTGGCTTGTCTCAACTCAAATCCAAATCAGCCAATAGCGACGACATCGTCACCATGGCTTTAGTAGATGGTGGCGGTTCATTCAGTACCCCTAATAAATTCGACAACGATCTTGAATATGAATTATGGGGCAACGATAACGGAGGACAACCCTATACCGTGATTGGCGGAGGCTTAATAGAAAGTACAGTAGAATGCCCCGCTTCCATTTTAAAACGATTGGCACGTCAATGGCACGTAAGAGAAACTGGAACTGTAGGAGATGTCGCACTAACCTTTGATCTTACGTCCATCCCGGTATCGGGAACAACGTTTTATGATTTCAGGTTATTGATAGATCTGGATAAAGACGGAGACTTCACCACCGGAACGGTGAAACGCATTACGCCTTCTACATACGCCGGTAATATTGTCACTTTTAATACGGTTGATTTCAACAACGGTGAAATCTTCACGCTCGCTACACTTGTGCCCGCACCAGGTGGAGTCTCGTCTGGACTTCAGATTTGGTTGCGCGCTTCAGAACTTACCAGCACACAGACAAACAATGCTCAATTGAACAGTTGGTTCAATGCCGGTTCCAGTAATTTCGACTTCAACAGAATATCCGGATCAACTGCAGGCTGGCCAAGATTCAAAACCAGCACGATGAACTTCAACCATAGCATTGAATTTGGCAGTCCGGGCGCTATGATCTCTCAAAATAGTGCGGCCAATATGAGACCCACAACCAATAACAGCACGTCGATGGTCGTATTTAAAACCACACAGTCTGCCGGCACTACGGACTTTTGGGACAGTCCTAATTTTATTACAACAGAATCTTATTATACAGGAAAAGACTATGGATTCGGACTACCGAATGGAAGAATTGGATTGAAGATAAAGGATGGAGAACCTTGGGATGCGTATTCCAACAGTACCTGCAACGATAACGTTATTCACCTGGCCTCTGCTTCCAGAACCAGAAATGCGACCGCTAGTAATCCTTCCAGTGTATCTATTCAGTTGGATGGTTTTAATGATTGTACCACCAGCTCTGCCGGTAGCTCTTATGCCCTGGATGCTTCAGACGCTTTTAGCGTTAGCTATAAAGGAACAGGGATTGGAGGAAACACCATCAACGGATCGAATGTCTATACCGACATGCAATACGTAGGCTTAATGGGTGAAGCCATTGTGTTTAACAATACCTTAACAGGTGTCAATCTTGACAAAGTAAATTCTTACCTGGCCATCAAATTCGGTATTACACTTGGTGACAATGTAACCCCTGTTTCCTATCTGAATTCCGGTGCTTCCATTATTTGGAACGCTTCTGCTACCCATCAAAATGACATCGCCGCAATAGGCCGTGATGATCGTTCACAACTTCATCAACGAAGATCCATTTCCGTTGAAACGGATAACATGACAGACATTGCTTTGGTTGACAATGGAGGCAGTCAAGCGGCACCGAATGACTTTGACCATGACAGAGAGTTTTTCATCATTGGTAACAACGACAGCCTAAAAGTTTTTGGCACTGCCGACGTAGACGGAACAGTGATACTCAATCGTTTGAGACGTGTATGGAAAGTACAAGAAACAGGCACGGTCGGCAATGTATTAGTAGCTATTGATTTGAGCACCATACCTACTCCCATTGGCGGTTCTGATCTGCGCTTATTGGTAGACCGAGACAACGACGGTTTTGCAGACAATGACGTTACTCCCCAAGCACCAGACTCCTACAACGCCGGTACCAAAACCGTTTACTTTACAACGGACATGCAAAACGGTGATCTGTTCACCGTAGGTACTGCGTTTGATCCACTGCCTGTAACATTCATCAGCATCCAAGCGAATGCAGAAACCGACCGGAATAAAATTACATGGAAGACGGCCAACGAAATCAATAACCGTCACTTCGTAGTTCAGCGATTGGCGCATGGAACGCACTGGGATTCCATAGGTACAGTAGAGGGTGCGAATAATTCCAACCAAGTGCATCATTATGAATTCTATGACTACAACGTAAGCCATTTAAGCTTTGCCTATTATAGAGTTGTGCAATACGATTATGATGGTCAATCGGCCGCTTCAAAAATTGTATATGTCGAGAGGTCTTCTTTTGGCAATACCAGTACTCTTATCAAAATAGGCCCTAACCCGGCAGATCATTATATTGACATCGCGATCCAGGATGAATTATTTCAGACTAGCAACTACCGTGTAAAGCTCACTTCTGTTTTAGGAGTAAATGTATACGATGCAGAACTCTCCAAATCCAGTAGCCGAATAGACTTGAGCAGCCTGTCTTCTGGTAACTACATCATTGAACTGACAAATGCTGCAGGAACATCGCCGGTATATGAAAAAATCATCATCCGTCACCAATAAATAAAATGTTCAAAAAAAAACGACTAATTTCGTCTTAGGCTCGTCTGTTTTTTGTTTTTTTTCGTAAATAACACTGTTATAGAGAAAAGCGACCTAATTTATAAGATAACCGCCAGGCATTTATGAAGACTCTTTTTTTGGCATTTTACTGTTGTATCGGTAGTTTTTTCGCTTTTGCCGCACCTTCGGATACTATTACGGTAAAAGTAAAAGACGAGCTAAATAAGCCAATTAAGGGACTTAAACTCTTTGTACATCACTATCCCGCTTTTTATTCTGATGCTCACGGAATCTATTTTCTGAAAGTTAAAGAAGAACTTGAAATGCCTTTCGAGGTATTGACCGATTCTAAAGACTATGACATCGTAAAATTTAGCTATTACAAGGACCATAAAGAACTGCTGGTAAAAACCAAACGCAAAGCGGGTTCGATTGGGAATGCAGGAAACCTTGTCTCAACTACTGAAAATGGTTTATTGAAGACTAAGAAAAAAAATCAAACGGTATCCTCCGTTCATTCAAATGACCTTGCTGCTCAAAAAATGACAGAGCCGGAACATCAACAAATAAAAGCGGTCATTGCTGATTCCAATAGTTATGCTCAGTACAAAGGAGACTTTGAAAAGCTCACACATGAAATCTATTTAGAACGGGAACGTTTGGTGGCGAATAATGCACACATCAAAGATGAGATTTCACAAATCACACAACGCTTAGATAAAGAAAAGAACCTGACAGAAGCGGAACGCACGCTGCTTAAAGCATATCTAAAAAAACTGGAATATGAATTTGAACAAAATGGCATTGCCTTCCGGAAAGCAGAAGAGCAAACCAAAGTATTGATCGACCGATTGAAAATGATGCTGCTGGAAAAAGATTCCATCAACGCCATCACAGCAAATAAGCTCAGAATCGAACAAGAAAAAAGAGTCGTGGCTGAAAAAAGGAACACCCGTTCCTTCACCATTTTCAGTATCATTACATTATTCTTACTGCTACTTGCGGTATCATTCTATAGCATTGCGAGAAAGATGAGAAAACAACGCAGCAGTTTGTTGCTTGCCAACCATGAATTGAATGAACAGAAAAAGTTAGTAGAAGAACAAAATAAGCAATTGGACATTTTCGCTTACCGCGCATCCCATGACATTAAAGGACCTTTGAAATCCATAACGGCTCTCAGTTCACTGGCAGCCATTTCTGTGGAAGACAAGGAAGCGTTAGAGCTCTTTAAACTCATCAATAAGAGTTCTGTTAAACTTGACAATCTGGTTACAGAAATGTTATTGCTGGCGAAAGATTCTAAATCAGAGTTGACCATTTTTCCAATCAATACCAATAGTTTAGTAGATGAAATTCTGAGAGAACTCAAGAACATTGAAGGCTTTAACAGAATGCACATCACACAAACACTTACACCTAACCTGGACATACGCACCGACATTACCCTATTCCATTCGGTAGTACAGAACCTGATAGAAAACGCCATTAAGTATTCTGATAAGAAAAAAGAACAATCTACCTTACACATATCGACCCAAGTCTTAAATGATGACACTTTTGAGATTTCTTTCCAGGACAATGGTGTGGGTATAGAAGAACAATTTCATGAAAAAGTATTCGCCTCTTTCTTCAGAAATTCTCAGGACTCTAATGGCACCGGATTAGGATTATATATTGTAAAGCAAAACATCACCAAGCTTGGAGGAACGATTCATCTAAAAAGCAAGCCCGGTGAAGGATCTACGTTTACTGTTCATTTACCTTTGCGCTAGTCTCATGAGAGCCATCCGTTCCGGAAACTTTTTCTTGTTGCTGAGCACACTGATCATTTGGTGTAGCCCTGTCTATGCGCAAAATTATACTGTTTCTTTTTTAGGAAAAACAGACCTTAGAAAAGCTAATTCCTTTTATAAGAAAAAGAACTATGAGGAAGCGGCCCGTCTATACAGCAGTCACCTGGCTACGAAAGATACTCCATTAAAAGCTAAAATTGCTTTGGCCAGTTCGCTCAAGCAATTGTATAGACCAGAGGAATCCGAAAACTGGTATAGAAAAGCATTAGCCAGCAACAACAATGAGCTCCCGTCATATTGCCAATTGGATTTTGTGGAAGTCCTCATCATGAATGGTAAGATCAGTGAAGCCAATGAACAAGTAAAGCAATACCTCATTGAAAACCCCGGTGATGAGAAAGGGGCGCAACTTTTAAAAGAAACCTCTCAATACCCCTCTTTCTACAAAGACTCTTTGCAATACACTGTTCAACCCTATTTTGCCAATTCCGATTTCTCTGATTACGCGCCGGTTTATTTTCATAATGAAATTGTATTCTGTTCTTCCAGACCCAGCGATGGCATCATCAAACACGTAGAAGCTTCGAATGAACAGTCCCTGTCACATTTGTTTGTAAGCAACTCTTCTAACCAAAGCATTAACAAATTCAACGGATTAAATCATTCGTCCAAACACGACGGACCTGTCACCTTTTGGAGTAACTACACGAAAGCGATCTATTGCTCCAATACCGATGATGCATTCGAAAATGGGAAATTAACTTTACTCTATTCCGAATTCATGGCCGATAGCAAAGAATGGAGCAAGCCTGTAGTATTGCCTTTTACAGATCATCAATTTTCTTATGGTCATCCAGCCTTTGATGAAACTAACAATACTTTATACTTTGTTTCCAACATACCTCAAGGACTGGGAGGAACGGATATCTACCGCGCACAATGGAAGGATGGCCATTGGGATGCACCTATCAACGTAGGAGCAAGCATCAACACTACAGGAGATGAAATGTATCCTTTCCCTTCCAAAGAAGGAATGCTCTATTTTTCCTCCAACGGACATACCGGCATGGGAGGATTGGATATTTACGCCAGTCATACAGACAGCACAGGAACTTACATGACCAACCTGGGACATCCTGTCAATAGTGCCTTTGACGACTTCTCTCTTGTTCTTTCAGACGCTTCGCCAACGGGTTTATTCTCCAGCAACCGGACAGGCAATGATGACATCTTTGCCGTCAAAATATACAGGATCACTTTAGATCTGGACATTAGTGATCAACTCAACTACAAACCGTTACAAAAATGTATTGTCAAGGTCTCTGATCAGGAAACAGGAGAAGTCAAGTACATTTTGAATACCGACAAAAATGGCCATACCAGTTGCACACTGATTCCAGGTAAAAATTACAGCATTAAAATCTATAAGAACGGCTATGCGATGAAGAGTATGGAGTTTGTTGAATACAACAGAGAACAAGCTCATGTGAAGAAAAGCATTGCCATCACACGTACACATCAGCGTTATGTGAAAGCCAAACTGCAATACCAGTCTATCCTCGTACGCAACTGTGAGGTAAAACTCTTAGACTATTCATCCGATAGCATCATGACTTACCAGGCAGATTCTACAGGCTCATTTCTATGTCAGATCAACTCCGATACTACTGCCCTGCTCTATTTTAAAAAAGATAACCTTTATGGTTATGCCTTGTTTGAAAAAGACGAGGATGCCAGAGAAAACTCAGGGATCACTTACATGACGATCCCAATGACAGATTCAATCGCTATAAAAACAGTGAATGGAAGGTATCAATCTACTGACAGCGCCACTGTGGCTCATACAAAACTCTATTACAGAAGTAGAATCAATCGTAAAGTACAAACGCTAGTAACAGATGAAACCGGTGCTTTTACGGCCTCATTGGATGCACCAGGTATTTATGACTTTTATGAAAAAGAAGATTTATCCAAAACCATATTGACGATAGATGGTTCAACGGCAAGTTGGATAGAAATCAAAAAAACGGAGTAGCTAACCTCTATTTTTACCGCGATCCTAATGAAAGACTCCACGAAAGATTCAGAACGTATACACTTCTCGAAAAAAAGAGGCGTGCTATTGATTGCGATATTGGCTTCTCTGCAATTTATTTTTGCCATTGACTACATTTTGATTTTACCGCTCGGGCCTAAAATCATGTCAAACCTCCATATCGGGACAGCGGAATACGGCGTGCTTATTGCTGTCTACACCATCAGTGCTGCCATCATGGGATTTTTATCCTCTTTCTTCATTGATACCTATCCCAGAAAACACCTCTTGATTTTTGCTTTAGCTGTATTCATGATCGGTAATGTATCTTTTGTATTGTCTGACTCTTTTGTTTGGATTGTATTATCACGCATCCTGACCGGTGCCTTTGGCGGCGTACTATCTTCCTTAGTGATGATTTATTTGGGAGATCTCTTTCCCTTGACAAAGCTTGGAAGAAACACCAGTGCCATCATGATCTCCAATGCTATGGCTGCTATACTGGGCATTCCGATTGCCTTATTTATCGCAGAAACCTACGACAGCTGGAGAATTCCTTTTGCGGGTATGCTGCTGTTCAATGCGATCGTTCTGTTGCTTTGCATGTTTTACATGCCGGCCATTAGCGCACCCATAAAAAAGAAAGGCCGAAAAAAACTCTGGCACTTTGTCAACAATCCCAAATTCATCTGGCCGGTATTGTTCATGTCCATGCTGACCTTCGCGGGAGGCGCTACCATCCTGCCTTACCTGAGCACTTTTGTGATGACAAACCTCAGTTTTACTAATACAGACGTATCCTTTATCTTCTTCTGCGGAGGTCTAGCGGCCTTGCTCGTGAATCTCTTCATTGGATTTCTGATCGATCAATACGGAAGACAAAATACGTTTCTGATCATCAATTTCATTTCTATCATCCCTGTTATCCTGCTAACGCTCTCTCCTTTTGACAACCGCATCATCATCTTGCTGGTCACCACCTTCTTCTTTGGCATGTCCACCGCTAGAAACGTGTCAGGAGTCGCTTACTTAAATTCACTTATGCCGCATGAAAACAGAGGCCGCTATGTAACCATCAATAACTCCATACAGCTGATGGCATCGAGTGTAGCGACGGTGTTATCAGGTTGGCTGCTGTATACAGAAAATCATTTGATTGTTAACTTTGACTTGCTGGGCATCATCGCGATCTGCGCGACGATTACTTGTATTTTTTCGGCGTTTGTGTTAGAAGAGTAGTTAGACGTTAGTACTAAGTCGATTAGAAATGGATACTATAGCTCAACTTTTAATACTTTCCATATTCATTATACCTCCAACAGCTATTATTATTGCTTGGAGATCGCTTACGTTTAGCAAGATTTATTGTGTACTGATCGGCTTGTTCTTTGGGCTGATAATCTCCTTCTTTTTCTATTGCCTAGGTATCTCGATTCTCTTTAGGGACGGTATGGGACCAGGATAAAATAGAAAGAGTGTCAACTATTTCTGTTTCTGTTTCTGTTTCTGTTTCTGTTATTGGGTGTCTGGTCTTCAGACCTGACACTGCTTGACAATAGTAAATGGCTGCGTTAATTCTAACTGTCTTACCCCTAAATCCCCTGAAGGGGACTTTGGCTTGTGATAAAAACAAAAGACAGCATTGAATGAATCATTTTCTCCAGTGAGAACTCATTTTTTTACAGATGCATCCATCAAACTGGGATAATGCTCATATCAAGCAATTAATTACCCAACATTTATCAAAAAAATACTTTTCCCTATAAATGGGGAAAATAATATCCGCAGCAATAGTGCGAACAAGACCTGAATCAAGCATAACCAGGCGATCATAAAAATGAAATCAAGACAAATCGATTGTAGGACCTAATATTGCGTAGGTATAGGTACATGCATTCTACCTTTCTTTAAAAGTCCCCTGCTATTTTTTGCAATACATCTACATCATGCGATATAATAATACTATCTAATACATGGTCGCTCTGCGCTGCAAACTAATAGTTACCTATCGTTAAAAACTCTTCACATGATGTCCTACATCATGATATAGCTTCACCCTTTTATTAATCAACCTAAATTTAAAATCATGAATCTCGAAAAAGTTAACACTACCGGTACTGTTAAAAAGTCTGGATATATCCATCTTTTCAAACAACAGACTTCGGTATTCAACGCGTTTGCACGATTCACAAAAGTACCGGCCATGGTAGCCTTGCTATCCATTATGCTAATCGCAGGTTGTAAGAAAGACGATGAAAATCCTTCTCCTGGTTCAAACGATGCACCAGTGGTGATTGCTACCAGCCCATCCAACAATGCTACAGGTGTAGCACGCAACAAGGTCATTGCGGTTGTATTCAGTCAGGAAATGGATGCACCGACAGTTAATAGCTCTCTGATTGTGAAACAAGGTACAAGCACGGTTTCAGGTACTGTAAGTACCTCAGGCACTACCGCCACTTTTACGCCCACAGCACTGTTTACAGATGGACTGATTTATACGGTAATGATTAGCACTGGTGCAAAGAGCGATGCCGGAAAAGCCATGCTTTCCAATTCGGAATTCAGCTTTAAGGTAGGCAGTGGAACCTCAACGCTTGACAGAGTAGAATTGGGAACAGCAGGCAATTATGTTATCCTTGCCAAAACAGCAATCAACAACGGACCGACGTCGAACATCGTCGGTGACCTGGCCTTGAGTCCTGCAGCGACTTCTTATATTACTGGATTCTCACTGACCAATGCAACAGGTTATGCGACTTCCAGTCAGGTAACAGGAAAACTATTTGCAGCTGACATGGCGGCTCCTACTCCTATCAATCTGACTACTGCTGTAGGCGACATGACTACAGCTTATAACGATGCAGCCGGAAGATCTACTCCTGATTTCTTAGCATTGAATAACGGAAACCTGGGTGGAAAAACATTGACGCCTGGTCTTTACAAATGGACCAACAACGTCACTGCACCGACTAACTTCACCATCTCTGGAGGAGCCGATGATATCTGGATCTTCCAGGTGGCAGGAAATCTATCCCTTGCTTCCGCGGTGAATGTGACTCTTAGTGGAGGAGCGCAGGCAAAAAACATCTTCTGGCAAGTAGCCGGCACTGTTACCATTGGAACAAACGCTAAGTTCAAAGGCATCATCCTTTCTAAAACAGGCATCACCCTTCAAACCGGTGCCACGTTGAATGGCCGTGCCTTGGCGCAAACCGCAGTTATTTTGGCCGGCAATACGGTTACCCAACCGCAATAACAATTGCTTCGCATCATGAACAGAAAAGGCAGTGAGTGATCACTGCTTTTTTGTTTTAATTCTAACCGTTTGCCCCTAAATCCCCTGAAGGGGACTTTAGTTTGAGATAAAACAAAAAGCTCATTGCATAATATGCGATGAGCTTTTTTGTTTAGTAAATGGTAAAGTCCCCTTCAGGGGATTTAGGGGTAAGCCAGTTAATCTATCGTAACAGGTAAAACTTCCGCCCCCTTCAACTGAAAAAAATCCGTAGTCACACTATTGCGTTGCGCAATAAACTCAGCATATACGCCGGTAAACGCCATACGCTTTTCAATCACTTCAGGTAAAGTTCCGTTTAGTGACATCCACAATTCACTAGCCTCTCTAAGGCCGTATTGGCCGCCGTCTCCGGAGGTGGCGTAGTCTGCATAACCTTGTTCTGCCACGTATTGATTGAAGGCTATGCCGTTGTTTCTTTTCATCAACATACGCACGCCTACTTGTTTGGCTAAAGAGAGATCCAGGATGTCATCAAAAAAGAATGCGACTTCGTGCTTTTCTAACTTATACTTCGAACAAAAATGCGACAAGGCTTTGGTCTTGTCTTTCATTTGGTAATAGACCGTATCGAAACCTTCTCTGCGTGCAAAAGCAAAAGCGGAAGGGTTGGTTTCCCCTGTAATGATAGCACTAGGCACACGCAACTTATTGGTTTGTACCAACCACAAACTAAAACGCAGCATGTTCAAGGCCATGGAATCCACTTCGGAAAAACCACTGCCGCTGGTTTGTGTTTTGCGTCCGTCGTTGAACACGCCGTCCCAATCGAACAGTAAAGCTTTTACCTTACTTAATTTTTCGATTAAAACAGAAGGAGGCGTTATAAAAACGCCTCCTTGTTGTTGATATGCTTGTATGATGTTGTTCATCAATTAATCTTCGTTCAGGTTCTGAATGTCCAGCATGCCGACCGGCTTACCGTTTTCAGTAACAACTAAAGTATCTACCTGGTGTTGGTTGAACAATTTAGAAGCTACGTTCAATAGATCGTTAGACTCTACAGAGAAAGGAGCATTGAATGACAAGTCAGACAATTTCTTGTTCAACACATCTTTACCTTGTTCTTGCAACAAACGACGCAATGTACCGTCTGTAAATACGCCTACCGCTTTACCAGAAGCATCTGTTACCGTTACGCAACCGAAACCGAACTCCGTCAATTTAACCAACGCATCCGTGATAGAAGTAGTGATTGGAACTAATGGGTTCACATTATTGATCGCATCTTTCACTTTTACGGTCATCAAACGCGTGTGTTCGAAGAATTGATCCGTACCTAATTTCGTGAAGTTGTTTTCAGTCAATGCTTTCATGATCTTCCACGGCACAGTGATCGTGTGAACACCGGCATCCAGCGCGTTACGAACGTGTTCTGCGTAACGTACAGAAGAGAACATGATTTTAGTATTGTAACCGTAAAGGTTTACAGCATCTACGCAATCTCTTACCAATGACAACGCATCAGTACCTTGATCTTGCAAACGACCTACTAGCGGACAAACATACGTTGCACCGGCTTGCATCGCCATGTAAGCTTGTTGGATCGTGTACACCAAGTGAACGTTGACCATCATGCCTTCGTTTACCAATTGGCGACAAGCTTTCAAACCTTCCAGGGATACAGGAATTTTGAATACTGTTTTCTTAGGATCCAATCCCATTTTCACCTGACGATGTGCTTCTGCAACAATTTCTTCAGCCGTCTTACCCAATGCTTCTACTTGAAGTACAGGTACGATAGCTGCCAATTGCAAAATCAATGAATCGATGTCCGTAACGCCATGACGGTGCATGAACGTTGGAGTAGTAGTGAGACCAGTGATGAAACCTATTTTGAAGGCTTCCTGAATTTCATTTAAGTCTGCTGAGTCTAAGTATAATTCCATTGGAAAAGTTTATTATTATTTATTTCTGTATTGAACTTCTAAATTATGAATCTCGATCAACGGTTTTAAAAATTCTTCGAGATCATACACACACAACTGACTTGCCGCGTCGCATAACGCTTTAGCCGGTTCAGGATGGGTTTCAATGAATACACCGTCAACACCTGCAGCCACACCTGCACGAGCAATCGTTGGCATGACGTTTCTTGTTCCGCCTTTAGGGTCAGAACTTGGAATACCGTATTTACGCACACAGTGTGTAATGTCAAATACTACAGGATAACCTGTTTGGTTTAAATGGAAAAAGCTGCGTGGATCTACCACAAGGTCATTGTAACCAAATGTATAACCACGTTCTGTCAAAATGATGTTGCTGTTTCCAGTCGCTTCACATTTCTTAGCCGGATAAATCATGTTTTCCGGAGCCAAAAACTGACCGTGTTTGATGTTGATGACTTTGCCTGTCTTGGCTGATTCTACCAGCAATTCAGACTGCATACAAAGGTAAGCCGGAATCTGAATCACATCCAACACTTCACCTGCCGCTTTGGCTTGAGAAGGATAATGGATATCAGACAAAATAGGGAAACCGAATTGTGTTTTGATTTTTTGCAACAGCTTCAATCCTTCGTCAAGACCCGGACCGTTGTAGTAATCCAATGAACTGCGGTTATCCTTGGTGAAGGATGATTTATAAATGATTTTGATTTTCAGACGTTCAGAAACTTCTTTCAATTTCTCTGCGGTCTTCATCATGATGCTTTCGTCTTCGATCACACATGGACCGGAAATCAAAAACAGTTCATCAGAACCGGTTTGAATATCTCCTACTTTAACAATTTTCTTTGTCATGGTTTGCTTAATGAAGGTGCTAAAATAGGTTTTTTCAGCAAAAGCACCAAACTTTTATGGGGAAACGATGCATGCATGTATGTATAGAAAACTGAGAACTGAAAACTGAGAACTGATGGCTTTATTCGGTTTCAGTTTTCAGTTCTCAGTTTTCTTATCTCATATTTTCTCCTGTTTTTCGATGATTCTACGAACTTTCGCTAAGTCTTCCGCCGTATCCACCGGAATGCTATCGTGTTGGGTAATACCGACTTTAACTTTTCTACCCTCTTCTATCCAACGGTTTTGTTCGAGAGATTCGGTCTTCTCTAAAAATGAAACGGGCAATGCTGAAAAATCCTTTAGCGCCTGAAGGGTATAGCCATATAAACCCAAATGCTTGTAAATACGAGCGTGTTGTAACCAGTCTTTGCGAACTGCTCCACGGACAAATGGAATTACAGAGCGACTGAAATACAATGCATTATAGTTTTTATCCAGGGTCACAAAGACTTCGCTTTCATTCTCCAAATCGGCAGGATCGGTGACCGGAATCACCAGAGTTGCCATTTCCGCCAGATCGTCGTTGAAACATCTGACAATATCTCTTAATTGAGCCGGGTCAACCAATGGTTCATCTCCTTGAATGTTGATGATGGCGTCGTATTTCTTACCTTCCAATTGAAACACTTTTTCTGCCGCTTCCAGGCATCGAGATGTACCGTTGGCATGATCGATGGCAGTCATCACGACTTTGCCTCCAAAGGAACGAACTTCAGTTGCGATACGCTCATCGTCTGTGGCGACGTACAAATCAGCAAAGACCTCCGTACAACGCTCGTAGACACGACGGATCATGGTTTTTCCGACGATGTCGAGTAAGGGTTTGCCTTCTAATCTGGATGAGCCGTAGCGAGCGGGGATAATGCCGAGGAATTGTTTGGAAGATGAGGACATGTGAATGTATTTTTAGAGTGGCAAGATAAGGCTTTCTATGGAATTTTCTGTTAGCGATAAAAGTAAGGGTGTAAGTTTAAGTTTTTAGAGTAAGTCACTTAATTCTTGTTCTATACTGATTTGGCGTGCCCCTGCGGGTCGGGCTTTCGCCACTCTCCCGCTAAATAGCGGGATCAGACAATGGCTCAATCCCTCACGCAAAATACTGACACTCGCGTGAGGGATAGAAGCGAAAAGCCCACAGCGAGCCTAAAGTTTTGCTAATGCTGATAAGTATGATCCGAGCGAGGACTTGTAGCGGATAGCCCGACCCGCAGGGACAGGCCCAAAAATCAGTGAGAGTATGGAGCAAGAGTATGGAGAACAAACTCAATACCTACACTTTATCTTTCATACTCACCCCTAATTACTAAAAGATCAACCTCTTCAATCTCTATCAAATTACCCTTTTACTTCCCCATAATTATCCGTATTTTCACACCCTAATACTAAGAATCATAATTACCTATCATACCATTTATTACCACTATGCCAGGAACAGAATTATTTGGTGAAGAAGAAAGAAAAGAAGTAATGGATGTGCTCAGTACGGGCGCTCTATTCCGTTACGGCCACGACGACTTGAGAAAAGGCATGTGGAAAACAAAAGAACTGGAAGCCGAAGCCAAGAAGTTTACCGGCGCGCCTTATGTTCACGCCATCTCCAGCGGTACCGCTGCGGTGAGCTGTGCCATGGCAGCGGCAGGTTTAGGTTACGGCGACGAAGTGATCGTGCCTCCTTTTACTTTCATCGCCAGCATTGAAGGCGTTTTGTTCGCCGGTGCTCTTCCTGTGTTCGCTGAAATAGATGAAAACCTTTGCTTAAGCGCAGAAGGCATTCGCAAAGCAATCACTCCAAAAACAAAAGCCGTTTTGCTCGTACACATGTGCGGTGCCGCGGCTGATATGGATGCTATACTAGCCGTATGCAAAGAACATAATTTGATCTTGGTAGAAGATGCCGGACAGGCATTGGGTGCTACATACAAAGGAAAACACGTCGGTTTGTTTGGCGTTGCCGGTGGGATTTCTTTGGACTTCTTTAAATTAACGACTGCCGGTGAAGGGGGATTGTTCATCACCAACTCCGAAGCCGCATATAAAATTGCCGACTGTTTCTCTGACCACGGACATAACCACGAAGGCACTAACCGCGGCATGGAGAATCATCCGATCTTAGGATTGAACTTCCGCCTGGGTGAATTGAATGCGGCTGTGGGTGTGGCTCAAATGCGCAAAGCGGAGTACATCCGTACACAAAACAGAAAACACCACAGCTATTTGCAAAAACGGTTGTCAGAAATTTCTGAAATCACGTTTAGACCAGTACCAGATCCTTCCGGTGATTCTGGAACGTTCCTGAACTTCTTCCTGCCTGATACGGCAACCGCTCAAAAAGTGGTGAAGCAATTTGCAGAAGACGGTATTGCAGGTGCCAACTATTGGTTCCTGAACAATTACCACTTCATCAATCAGTGGGACCACTTGAAAAATTTGAAAGCAGCAGGACCATTAGCGATCAATATCCTGGGTGCTCCACAAGATTATCATAATTTACAATTACCAAAATCTCAGGAAGTCGTGGGTCGTTTGATCTCTTTCGGTATCCGTTGTACCTGGACCGAAGAGCAAGCGAAAGATCTCGCTGATAAAATGATTGCCTCTATTCAAAAAGTCGTTAAGAATTTACACCATGCATAAGAATTTCAGAAACGTAGATAAAGTAGTTTTCGGACGCGGATCTTATTCACAACTGGATGAGATATTAAAAGAAAAAAGAAACGACAACGACAAATTCATGTTGTTCATCGTTGACAAATACTTCGAAGGCAAAGACCACCCTGCCGCTAAAGTTCCTGCTCATCCGGAAGACGTGGTGATGTTTATCGATGTAGACATCGAAGAACCAACAACCGATCAAATCGATTACGTACGCGATACGGTAAAGTCAACCAAAGGCATACCTGCCGGTATCATTGGTATCGGCGGCGGCAGCATCATGGACATCGCGAAGGCTTCTTCTTTGATGTTCACCAACGAAGGTTCTTCTCAATTGTACCAAGGATTGAACTTGGTAAAGAATCCCGGCATCTATCATGTAGGCGTCCCTACCCTTGCAGGTACAGGCGCTGAGGTGTCAATCACAGCCGTAGTAACAGGACCAGAGAAAAAACTGGGATTGAAATGCGACTGGACACCGTTCAATCAAATCGTATTGGATCCTGATTTGATCAAAGATGTACCGCGTGATCAATGGTTCTACACCGGTATGGATACTTACATCCACTGCATCGAATCGGAATCTGGTATTTACAAAAACGTATTCAGCTTAGCTTACGGCAACCAATCACTGGACCTTTGCCGTGATGTATTCATCAGAGAAGGTTGCGGCCAATCGGAGGTGAACGATGAAAAACTGATGGTCGCTTCTTTGATGGGCGCTTTGAGTTTGACTTACTCTGAAGTGGGTGCTTGTCATGCTTTGTCTTATGGTTTATCTTTTGTATTTGGCTACCGTCACGGTTATGCCAACTGTTTAGCTTTTAATCACCTTCCTGAGTTCTACGGCGATGCGGTAAAAGAATTCAAAGAAATGGTAAAGAAACACAACATCACTTTACCTCAAGGTTTAGCCAAAGGCTGGACAGAAGACGAGATCACTCAAATGGCAGAGGTCTCTTACAAACTCACCCACATGTGGAACCACGCCATCGGGTTGGATTGGAAAGAGAAACTGACGCTGGAGGACATAAAGGACCTTTTCAGGAGATTATAATATAGCTAGGAGCTAGGAGGTACGAGCGAGGACTATCCTAGCTCGTACCTCCTAGCTCCTAGCTTGACTCGCTTACCTCATATGAATGTTAAAACCATTGCGCAGCGTATTTTTTCCAAGCAGCTTTACAAGAGCGCATACAGCCGTGCGGTATTCACATCACTAGGAATATTCTTGCAAGAAACTAAAGTCTGCTTCTCACAATTCTTCACCTGGCGCTATCCCCTTTCTTTCTTCAGCGCTTTGTATCAACTTCACTTATCTTGGTTCAGGCTGCTCGCCGGCCGCAGTGCACGCCTCAGTTATGCGCATACCGGAGAAGACCGATTGATCGATTCGATTTTGAAACCCATCATTACACAAAAAGGATTTTATGTGGAAGTGGGATGCAACGAGCCTATCTTTATTTCCAATACCTTTTCTTTGTATAAAAGAGGATGGAACGGCATCTGCATAGATGCTAACGAGGAACTGATTAAAAAATACGCGCGTCTGCGTCCAAAGGACAAAGCGATCAGTGCATTGGTATCGGATGAAAAAATGACCCGAGATTATTTCATTTATACGAACAATGTTTTATCCTCTACCGAGCAGATGAACATTGACATCAAAGAGGAACCAGGCTTTGAAATCGTACGAACTCAAAAACTAGAGCCTGAAAGTTTAACAGAAATTCTGGATCGTTGCAAAGCACCGGCAAGCTTTGATCTCTTGTCTATAGATGCGGAAGAACATGACCTGCAGGTATTGCGTTCACTAGACTTTGGCAAATACGCTCCCAAATTAATTGTAGTAGAGTCTGAGACCTTTGATGCTTCATCACCAACAGAAGATTTGGTCTATCAGTTGGTAATGAGCAAGGGCTATACGTTTGAAGGAAGTGTGTTGAAGAATCTTTATTTTTTAAAAAAGTAATTCCTTTTACTTCTTGTTGGCGTCCTGCCAACAAAGTGATGGCATCAAAACCTGCAAGTACAGTCTAGTTGTTGCGGGACACCAACAACGAGTAATCAACTAAGGTAAGTTTATTCGCTCTTCTATATTTCCTTTATCAATAATTTCCCAATCATTACTATCGAATTCAGAAGTGTAATAAGATTTAGCTATCGATAAATCTTTAGTTATTTTACCCCATGAATATTCCATTAACTGATGGACATTATAAAAACGAAATACGTATTGTTCTAACAGAATTTCACCATTTGCATCGTAAACAATGAAGCTCACTGTTTTAAGCTCTCCATCGGGACCAACAACTTCCGGAGCAACATCCGTCACGATGGTAACTCCTACTCGTCCATTTCCTAAATCAAATTTATCTCTGGCATAAAAGGCATTCAGCTCTTCTGGTTCTTTCAGCTCTTGAAGTTTAAAAAATCTTGAAAAGCGGAGTCTGCTGGAGCTGTTTCCCTCGATACTTCGCATGTAGAGTGAATCATAAACTACCGGCAATGTTCTCCATTTAAAAAGGGCGAGATAATCTTGAAAAGATTCATAATCCGGCAGTGTATCAAAAAACTTCTTCTTTTCTATACTTGCCGTATTTAGAGGCCTGTCCCATTCACGTTTATTTTTTTGAGCAGTAACTTGTACAGCAGAATCCCTGGAAGTATCGGATGTCTCCTCTGGGCGATCTGAAGCGCATGAAAACACAACCGTAAGAATGATTATTAAATACTTCTGCATTATCGCTTATCTTCTTGAATCTTATGCGCCAATTCCTTAATGATCAAATCCAGTTCCCTGGAAGAACTCACCAGGTGATTGTTAATGTTTATCAATTCGTCTTTACTCAAATCGTATTCATACAAACTGGATAAACCCAATATTCGCGAAAGGGCCGAGCGTATTTTGTGAGAGATCACAAAGGAATGTTCTTCCAGTTTTTTACTTTGAAGACTGATGGTTTCTTGCGCTTTTTTCATTTCAGTCATATCCATCATACCTCCTACCATGCGTATCGGTTTGCCTTTATCATCTTTTATAATCAAGCCCTTATCGTATACCATGGCGATGCTCCCATCCTTCTTAATAAAGCGGTATTCATCGCTCCAATAGGTATCTCCCCGATCAATGGCTTGTCTTATCTTAGCAGACACTCGTTCCATGTCGGCAGGATATATGTGTTCGTCCCACCAGGAGATATCGTAACCGGTATCCTTTTCTGTATAACCAAACAAATTGGCCATTCCTTCGCTCCACCAGATTCTGTTGCTTACCAGATCCCAATCCCATAAGGCATCGTTGGTGGCGGTGGCAATGTATTTGAACTTCTTCTCACTAAACTCCAAGGCCTTTTCTGCCTTGATTTTTTCCGTGACATCGGTACCTACACCCCATACATCCCATCCCGTAATGGGATTTTCAATGTGGTTGAAGCGGTAATGAATGTAACGGATGCTTCCGTTCTTACAGACCAACTCAAAATCGTATTCTTTGAGTTGCGCCTGCAAACTAGGATTGTCTAACTTCTGAAAAATAAAACGCTGCAGTGTCGGGTCTGGAAACAACAATGAAATGGCGTTTTTGTTATGGACCATTTCCTCCATCGTATAACCTGTTACGGTTTCACACTCTTTGTTCCAAACCAAGAGTTCTTGCTTGTCATTGAAGGCGACCAACATGATCGGTATCTTCATGACCGCTTGCTTCAACGTTTCTTCACTGGCCTTGAGCTGATACTCTATTTGCTTCTGTTCGGTAATGTCTCTGACAATACTGATGACACATTCTTTACCCGCTATTTCAATGATTTTGGAACGCATGTTACCGTGACGTACTCCATTGATTCGGGTGTTGAAAGAAGCGTCGTACTCCACTTCTCTTTTGGCGATTAAATTATGTTTCCAAATCACCCGCTCTTCTTCATTTTGCCAGGAACTGATATCAAAGACCGTCTTTCCGATGACTTCTTCTTTGGTAAAACCACCAATTTTACAGAAGGCTGTATTGATGTGAAAAATGGTACCACTCTCCAGGTCCGTCACCACTACGGCATCAGGACTTAAATCAAACAATTTAAAAAATAATTCATCCATACTTTAAGCTAGCCATAAATAGCTAAATCGCAAAACGATAAAAGTATTATTTATATCTTTATTCCAATTTTTCCAACTCTTGTTTCAACTTTTTGGTCAAGGATGCAACGACCAGCTCATAGGAATGCTTTGTCCATTCTTTCAATAAGCGATCTGGAATGGATCCATCCATTAATACCGTATTCCAATGCTTCTTATTCATGTGGTAACCTGGAATCACTGCCGGATATTGCTCGCGTAATTCTATCGCCTTTTCGGGATCGCATTTCAAGTTAACGGAAGTAAACATACTGATACCGGTAAGCGCAAATATCTTCCCCATCACTTTAAAGACGAGTGTTTCATCGCCAAAAGGCAGTCCTTCTTCTGTTCCTTTTAAGGACAGGCAATAGCTTCTGAAATCTTCTATATTCATCGTTGAGGGCACTTATTATCGTGGATTACAACCTACTATTTTTTTTCAAACCTTATGACGTTTTACACAAAAAAATAAACATGAAAGGACTTTTTTTATTAGCTTTCAAAAAACAAAAGCATGCGCCTGATTTCCTCTGTTCTTCCTCCTTTCGTTATTCTATCGGTTCTTTTCAGTCTGATTGCTTCTTGTCATAAAATACAAGTCTTAACTACTGACATCAAACAAACCATCAATAAGGATAAAAACACACTGCGCTTTTTGGTGATTGGAGATTGGGGAAGAAACGGCAAGTACCATCAAAAAGATGTGGCCGAACAAATGAACAAAACAGCGGAGCATTTCAATCCTTCTTTTATTATTTCTACCGGGGACAATTTTTATCCTCATGGTGTTTCATCTACAACTGATAAACAATGGGAAACTTCTTTTGAAGACATTTATACCGGAAATCATTTGCAATGTCCTTGGTATGTGGTATTAGGAAACCATGATTATAGAGGCACACCTCAAGCGGAGGTTGACTATACAAAAAAACAAGGGCGATGGAGAATGCCCGCGCGTTACTACACCTCTACAGAAAAAATTGACGACAGCACAAAGGCGCGTTTTATATTTTTAGACAGCAACCCAATAGTCATTCATAATCACAACTATTTTTCAGACATGGCATTGCAGGATACGGTACAACAATTGCGTTGGCTGGACAGTGTATTGACGCATGCGCAAGAAAAATGGAAAATCGTAGTGGCACATCATCCCGTCTATTCTTCTAATCCCAGACATGGAAATTCTGAAAGACTGATTGCTTTACTAAAACCTAAATTGGAAAAGTATGGTGTTCAACTTTACCTGAGCGGACACGATCATGATTTACAACACCAAAAACCTCCGGGCACTGTAGACTATGTCATATCAGGTGCAGGTTCTCAAACGAGAAGAACAAGTCAAAACCTTACCAGCAAATTCAGCCGAGAGGTTTCAGGATTTGCGGCTTTAAGACTGACGACAGACTCTCTGCATGTGCACTTTATCGACTATACAGGGAATACCATTTATTCTTATAGCAGAGGAAAATAATTGCTACTCTTTCTAAAAAGCCTCTCCGATCAAAGCATATAAGCCACGGTTATTGTCCATGCCTATGGCATAATCAATGCGCAGTTTGATTTGTTGCTTTTCACTCAGCACAAAACGCAAGCCTGCGCCATAGGAAAACTTGGGAGTTTCCTGATACAAAGTGGAAAGATGACTTCCTACATTTCCCATTCCACCAAAAACAGCGATACCTATTCTTTTTATGACAGGAAGTCTATACTCCGCCTGCATGCTGTAGTAGGTCATGTCCCTGTATCGGCCTCTGTAATAACCCCGCATGTCTTCGTCGCTTCCGATCTGTGGCATGATGGAGAAAGGTGTGTTTCCTTCTGTTAACGCCGTTCTAAACTGAAGGGCCACTACATGTTTTCGGTAGGGATTAAAGAATTTTCGAAGGTCCATTTCGTAACGCATAAAATTAAAATGACTTCCCAAGTATTTTTCGCTGAACACAGCCTGAAAGCTATAGTAACTCCCTTTCTTGGTATTGTTCAGATGATCCCTGGAATCGTAGAGCACGTAAGGGCCTATGCTACTGGTAAAATTTCCATCAAAGCCCGTCACCCGTGTTGAATCCAGCAGCTGTGGACCTTTATGGTGCGAGATGTGTTGAATATTGACCATTCTGTAACTGATACCGAGGTATAGCTTTGGCAACACCATTCTTAGCGCATCCAGACTCAAGCGCCAGCGGCTGCTGTTGTAGTATTCTACAGGATCTGAAGGTGTATCGAAACCTATACCCCAATATTTATCAGGAAAACGCGCAAAGGAAACAAATCCTTTGACTACATAAAATTGGTTCAGACTCAAATACCATTTTGCTTCCGTGATGAGTTGATTATTTTGAGTGTAGGTGAAGTTAAGTTCTGCGAGTGAAGAAGCGACAGTAGTATCGTTTCCTATACGCATGGAAGCCACTAATACAGCTCCTCCCAGAAAACGTGTTTCAGGAGCATAACCGGCAAAAGGCAGTGGTATGAGCTTGATCTTTTTTTCACTTCGTACAACCGAATCTGCGTTCACTTGCGAGTAAGCAAGGAAAGGTCCACGCCAACAAAAGATAGCCAATAAAAAAACAGAAAACTTGAATGTAATTTTCACTGATTGAAACCGTAATACCGTGCAGGAAAATAAGATATAGCAGTACAAGAAAGTGTCGGCAATGCGACAAGGCTATAATCTACCACAAAAAAGAGAATCCCTCTAGGATTCTCTTTCTGTTTATTTGTCATCATTAGAAGATCTAGACAAGGCTTTGTGGCCTTTATTAAACTCACAAACACCAGTTATCAACTAAACTATCAGTTAGTTAGAATAAGCTTAGCATAGTCTACACTGCTAGCCGACTTCATCAGCACATAGTACATTCCGCCTTTTAAGTGTTTGTCCGAAAGATTTATCGTTCCGACACCCTTTACAAAATTTTGCTGAAACATGAGAACGTTGGCATTGTCGTATACTTCTATTGTCGCGTCCTCTGTCAAATCAATCAA
The DNA here is from genome assembly GCA_029237685.1 of Cytophagaceae bacterium. GTDB lineage: Bacteria > Bacteroidota > Bacteroidia > Cytophagales > Cytophagaceae > JACMQM01. Next base: position 30,142 of record JAQZBV010000022.1, read on the forward strand.
TAAGTCTTTATCTAATGAAGATGGATTCGGATAAATGCTGTAGTGATTTCCCATAGATAGAGGGCTAACATTTCTTATTATTGAGTAGCTGTAGTCTCCGTTCAGGTCCACCTGTTTCAATCGGTAATAAGTTAAACTTCTTAATGGATTCTCATCGATAAATAAGTAGCGAGACAATCCATTCGAATTACCTTGAGCGGTCTGATTGCCTATTGGCAAAAACGCATTGCCATCCACACTTCTTTCTATTATAAATTCTTTCGTACCTTTTTCAGAACCTGTTTCCCATGACAGGTTTACTAGATTATCCTGGATTGCTACATCAAAAGAAATCCAGGTTACAGGAAGCGGTGCAGTTGCGCCAGGTAAGTTCCCTGGACACATCGATTGTTCATTGGTAAAAGAACCGGTAGAACCTGTCACTCCCCAATACACCATTGAATTACCACCAAATACATTATTGATGATGTCATTGGTATAGGTTAATTTAGGTGTAACAAGGTCATCAAAGAATACGCTAAAGACAGTCGTAGCAGGGTTCCATGTAATCCTCACATTGTGGGAAGTTCCATCTTCAATGTTAGCACTTGCTGCAGCCTGCACAGGACCAGCTACTGGAGTGGCGAAATTACCGTTGACATTGATAGCGACGTGATCAGCCGGTATATCTGATTGTCCTGCGCCGTTGTCATAAGTATCGAACTCTACGATAAATGTATTGGTCAAGGGGCCGATCCCTAAGTTGTAGCCCGGACTACCGATAGCCGAGGTACCTGCAGCATTGTTTTGGAGAGTGAATGTAAGACCATCAGCGCCGGCATCGTTACTCCCTAAGTTGACAGAGTAAGTATAATCAAAGGCCACATTCATGTTGATTTGAGCGGTACTCCATACTGCAGACAATTGCGACCGTGAGTCAGGTGTAATACGTAGACATTTACCGGCGTTATTGAGTTCTACAGCACTTCCCATCATGCAATAATTAGGATATGGATCACTTAAACCAATACCAAATGTTCCAGCCTGAGCATTATTAAACGACCATACACGTACATAGATGGAATCTCCGGGAGTAAGACTTGTCAAAGGTAGTTCTGGCATATTACCTGCACCATCATAATCACAACCCAAGAGGGTTAGTGCAGAAGAACAACTACTGGCTCTGTAAGCAGCGATAGCAGCATCGGTAATACCACCCGACTGCGTGCCTATATTCAGGTATCCAGAGGAAGGTACAACAGTCTTAAACCAAACGTCACGTCCCGTAAAAGAACCACAAGCAGGTGCAGCCTGAGGAGAAGTGGTAGCATTGGCGTTACCATACGTTGCATAAGACAATGTGCACCGATTGCTGTACAGAAAGTATGCTCCGCAAATGTTGTCATTTACAGGAGATGTGATTCGATAAGCAATTGTTTTGTTCCCAAAATCTGTCCCCCATGCACATCCCCCACTTATTGTTCTTGACTGCGACAGCAACACCTTTATTGCACCAGTTATTGGTGACATAAAAGTAATTTGCGGATTGACACCACAAAAGTCGTCATTGTAGGCGTAGTTAGCATTGGTAGCCGCGTTGTATGCAGACAATTCACCATTAAAACCTGGTGCAACACCTCCACCTGCACAAAAAGTAAAGGTGTAAGTCACTCCAGCTGTTGCATTAAATTGCAAAGGATAAGCTGAAACAATCGTTGCCGTTTGATAAGTGGTTGTAGGTGTAACATTAGTTACTGTTCCTGTACTTGTACATTGAGCTTGTACCAATGTTTCAAATGAACCGACAAGCAAAACAATGAATGCTATTGACTTCAGTAAAAATCTATCCATAACCTAAACCTAAAAGAAACTAAAAACTTATTTGCTGGAATTATGGAAGTATACGAATCTATTGAAACAGGGTTATAACAACCCCACGTAGGTCAGTAAAATAGAGGGCTGCAGAGCCCCTTTGTTAATCACAATTTTTTAATTAATATAAAGTGATGAATTAAATAATAAAAAAACCGATTATAGAGCGATTATAATGGCATCATTTTGAAAAAAAAATTCTAAGAAAATAAGGTGATTTATTAAATCGCGAATTTAAACCCTTCTATCTAAGTCATTCTACGTAGCCATCGGCTACATTCTCTTTCTCCCCTTTTACAATCAATTGTTCAAAGTCAAACAAGTTTTTATCCAGTAAATGAGAAGGAGACACATTTTGTATGGCATGGAAAATCACTTCCGAGCGCCCCGGATGTTTTTCTTCCCAGCCCCTTAACATTTGTTTCACTGCATTGCGTTGCAGGTTTGGTTGAGACCCACACAGATTACAGGGTATGATAGGAAAAGCCATGACCCGGGAATATTCCTCTATGTCCTTCTCTTTGCAAAATGCCAGAGGTCTTATGACCACGTGTTCACCATTGTCCGTGCGGTACTTGGCCGGCATGGTTTCCAATTTTCCGCTGAACATCAGATTCAGGAAAAGTGTTTCGATGATGTCATCCCGGTGATGTCCCAGGGCAATTTTGGTGACTCCCAATTCAGATGCTGTTTTGTATAAAATACCTCTTCGCAATCTGGAGCACAAGGTGCACGTTGTTTTACCTTCCGGAGTTTTTTCTTTTACAATGCTGTATGTATCTTTTTGTACGATTTGATAAGGTACTCCTAGTTTATCCAAATATTCAGGTAAAATGTGTTCAGGAAAGCCAGGTTGTTTTTGATCTAAATTGACAGCAATGATTTCAAAATCGTATTTTTTTGTTTGCTGAATGTGCAATAAAATATCCAGCATGGTATAACTATCCTTTCCACCGGAAAGACATACCATGACCTTATCACCATTTTCAATGAGATGATAATCATCAAGAGTTTCCCATACAGCCTTTCTTAAGCGTTTGATGAGTTTGTCTACGATCGGATCTTCGTGCGCTTTCATGCTGCAATTTACGACAGTTTTTTTCGATGGGCAATCTAACAGCGGCCAAAAGTAATGCCTTGAGGCTTGGTTGTATCATTTAAATCATACGAATCATATCAATAAGTAAGAAATAAATAAGCAGCGTGCTCCGGGATATGATTCTGTTAAAAAAAGCCGGTTAGAAACCGGCTTTCAATTGGCATCCTTGACTAGAGGTGCTTTCCTCAATTTGAAAAAATAAGTTTGGTATAATAAACCCCACTCTCAGATTGTATCATCACATAATAGATTCCAGGGGTGATGTGTTTATCGCTTAAATTAAATGATCCTTTACCTTCCTGAAACGATTGCTGGTGGATCAATACATTCGCATTGTCGTATATCTTTACGAAAGCTTTTTCAAAAAGTTCGATATTTACTTCTGAATAAGAAGAAGAAGGGTTCGGATACAAGTGATAAATCGGATCCGAAGGGTTTGCGCTATTATTCACTACTCTGACCACTGAATAGGCATAATCACCGTTGATATCCAATTGTTTCAAGCGGTAATAAGATGTTTTCGGCAGTGGCGCTTCGTCTTCATACTCATAATTGATCGTTGTTTTAGAATTTCCTTTTGCCTCAACACTTCCCAGCTCAGCATACGTTCTGCCGTCTGCACTTCTCTCCACAATGAAAGCTGCCGTGTTGTCCTCTGTATGAGTAGACCAGAATAAATTTACTTTTTGATTGATCATGTACACATCAAATCGTCCCCAGGTTACAGGAGCAGGAGCACCTGGCAAAGTTCCAGGACATAATGATTGTGTATTGGTATATAAACCTGTTGAACTGGTGAAGCCCCAAAACACATTGGGATTTCCGGCGAATACACTGGCAATAATATTGTTGTTGTATGTCAATCGCAGAGAACCGTCGAAATAAACATTAAACGTCGTTGTTCCCGGATTCCAAATAATTCTAACGGTATGATTGGCTCCATCTTCGATGTTCGTATTGGAAGCGGAAGCTTGCACAGGGCCTGCTACAGGAGCATTCATATTACCGTTAACATTTATCGCAATATGATCTTCCGCAATGTCGGACGTATAGGCACCAGCGTTATTATTGAAAGTATCAAATTCTATTATAAACGTATTGTTCAAAGGCCCCGCTGCCAATTGATAACCTGAGTTGCCACAAGCGTTAAGTCCTGCCGGATTATTTTGCAAGACAAAGGCCATTCCATCTGCTCCGTTTCCATCGTTTGTTCCCATATTTACGGTGAAGCTATAATCGAACGCACTGGCCATATTGATCTGTGTGGTATTCCACATGCAACCTATTTGAGCTTGTTTATTGGGTGTCATTTGTATACAGTTGCCTGTGCCATTGATTTCACTGGCTTGTCCGGACATACAATAATAAGGAGCAGGATCCCGCAGTGCGATATTGAATGTACCAACCTGAGCATTGTTGAAAGCCCAATAGCGGATGAATAAGGAATCACCAGGTGTTAAACCTGTTAAATTTAATTCCGGCATCAGTCCGGGACCATTGTCATCGTCACATCCCAGCAAAGTAAGTGCGGCAGAGCATGAGGCCCCTCTGTAAACAGCCATCGCTCCATTGGTGATTGAACCTGCTGTACTGGCGATTTGCAATTGACCGGAGGCCGGTGCTTTGGTAGAAAACCAAACGTCACGTCCATTGTAGCTGGCACAGCCCGGATTGGCTTGGGGAGAGTTTGTGGCTAAACCAGTGGTGTATGTTCTGTAGTTTAAAGAGCAAGCATTGCTATAAATATAAGTAGCCGAACAAATGTTATCGTTGGCCGGTACCTGGAACTGATAAGCCATTGTTTGACAAGTAGCATTCGTTAAACAATTGTATTGGGTAATGTATACTCTATAAGTGGTAGTAGCCGGAGCAATAAACACGAGGTGCGAACCTGTACCACAATAATCATCGTTATAGGCACCGGCAACATTCACTCCTGCATTATCCAGAATACTGATTTGAGTATCGAAGGTGGCACTTCCTCCACCTTGACAAAAGGAAAACGTATAAGTTGTTCCCTGCGTAGCAGCAAAGCTGGCGTATTGCCCTCCTTGTATACATTGGGTTTGCCAGGAAGCTGTAGGAGTAATGGTACCGAAGGAAGTTCCTCCAGAACATTGTGCCTTCAAATCAACAAAAAAGCAGGTGAGCAATAGTAATATGCTGATTACTGCGAGTCGTAAGAATGTTACCATAGTTCATAATTTAAAAAACTAATAAAAATATTACATACATGATATTTGTACGACTATCCATTAAACTAGTTCTCAGATATTTGAAAAGTACACTAACAAACTGCTATATAAACATTTAATAAAATACACAGTTTTGTATTAATCCAAAGTATTTTATAAAAACCATTAAATAATAATAATAAAGCACATAGTTGATTAAGAGTATGTAATGGTGCTAAAACCGAAAAACTTCGCGGGCCTTGGCTCCCTACGAAGTTTAACGATTCAGTTTAAGAATTACTTTGATGAAACTATCCAAATGTCCTATCTCAGTTTAAGCTACTCTATGATGAACCAGTTCTCTGAAAACCGGTCTTTTCTCCAAGGATTGGAAATAATGTACTACGATGTGTTGGTCTTGGGCCAGATAGTCAAGTGTGTGCCCATTTAAAAAATCATCATAGTACATTTCCATTTCCACAAAATTGTACTGACCATGTACATAAGTTGAAATGAGTTTCGGCATCGCTTTAGTCAAGTCCGCTGCCAGTTTCTCATCTCTTTCCTTCAAATCAGTTGACCATTGCTCCATGAACGCTTGCGGATCGATCAATCCCAGCTTAGCGTTCAACAAGCATTTCTGTTTTAATAGAACCAGCACCCAGCGCTTAGGTT
>JAQZBV010000023.1 GCA_029237685.1 Cytophagaceae bacterium
TGACCGATACCTTACCTTTGATGATGTTCAGCGTAAACAATACGGGTAAAATTATTTATACCAATAAATGGCTGCAGGATTTTTTTCAGTTGTCCCCCATTCAACTGACCAATCTTTCTTTGGAAGCCATTTTATTTTCCGAAGACCTAAAAAAGGTATTTCATGAATGGGAAAAATCAAAAAACACCAATACCATATTTCGCGCGGAGACCCGCCTGAAAGGTAAAGACCAAAGTGTCTGGCACCTGGTTTCCATCATTCCATTGAAAGTGGAAAATGAAGTGACCATGACCTGGACCGGTTTCTTTGTAGACATTCACGCGCAGAAGCAAGTAGAGGAAACCTTGAAGAACAATATCGAGCTCAAGGAAGCGCAAAAACAATTGGTGAAAAACCAACGCCAGTTGGAAACTAAAATCGCGGAGCTGAACATGAGTAACCATGACCTGGAGCAGTTTGCCTACATTGCCAGTCATGATTTGCAGGAGCCGCTTCGTAAGATCAGAAGTTTTTCCGAACTGCTCGGAAGAAACCTCAACACCGATAATGTAGTCAAATCCAGAAATTTTTTGGACAAAATAGATTCTTCCGCGCAGCGTATGAGCACGCTGATCAAAGATGTACTGAACTATTCGCGCCTGTCGAAAAAGGATACTCATTTTGTAGATGCGGACCTGAACAGCATTATCAAAAATATAAAAGAGGATTTTGAGCTCATGATCGAGCAAAAAAAGGCCAGGATCGAATATCCTCCTCTCCCAACAATAAAGGGCATCCCCTTGCAGTTGCACCAGTTATTCTGCAACCTCATCAGCAATTCCTTAAAGTTTTCTGAGACCGATCCGGTCATACAGATTTCATATCGTCAGCTGAATCAACAGGAGATCGTTGAAAATGTAAAGATGGACGAACAATTTGATTACATAGAAGTGTTACTGCGTGACAACGGCATCGGCTTCGAACAGAAATATGCGGATCAGATCTTCACTATTTTTCAACGCCTCAACGATCAAAGCAAATACAGTGGCACAGGCATAGGTTTGGCGTTGTGTAAGAAGATCGCAGAGAACCATAAGGGTTATATCAGAGCCGAAAGTGCATTGGGTAAAGGCACTTCGTTTTTTGTTTACCTGCAGGTAGATCTCGAATCGGTGCTTGCTTAACTTCTCTTTGATTTATTTTGTTTGTTCCTACTCCAATCAGTAAGTGTGTTATTACTCCCGTGTAATGCCGAGATTGAGGTATAGATTCCCCTTTCCTATTTTTATATGCCCTTTACTTCCATTTAAAGCCAAATAAAGAAGGCATGGTAATAGCTAATCATAATAGCATATCAACTGTTACTCCTATGAAAACTGCCATCGGATATGCCTTTCTCGCTTTTGCGGCCTTCATGGCCACCGTTTTTATGATCGTGATTTATTACTCTATACGAGGGAAAATTCACATCATCGATCCTGCCTACCATGGTCCGCTTTACCTGACCGGAACTATTATTCTAGGTCTTGCGAACTTGATTGCTATTTTTCCTTTGACGTATTATGGATTCAAATGGATCAAGAAAGAATTGCCTTACGCAAGTCCGCCTACGGGATCAGATCGCGTGCAATAGAAAAAACAGTACCGCAAGCGTAATTGATTACACTCTTTATTAAATAAATTCCTATGAAAACAATTACCCAACTCGGTATCTGCATGGATCATTCCAGCGCAAACATTATTGACCTGTCTGCTGAAGATACTTTATCTACTACAGTTACCTCTGACTTTACGCACGAGAAGAAAGAAGAAAGCCTTAACCGCAGTGAGCAGCTCATGCACAACAAAGAACAACACGAGCAGGCCGCTTATTACAAAGAACTAGGAGAGGTGATCCGCAAGTACGATGAAGTACTTTTGTTCGGCCCCACTACTGCTAAAATGGAATTGTATAATCTTTTGAAAGACGACCATCACTTCGCTGATATTAAGATCGAATGCAAACAAACGGATAAACTCAACCATCACGATCAACATGCTTTTGTGAAAGCCCATTTCGCGAAATAAGTAGTATGTTTATACCATAGAAAAGCCACCTTCAAAACGGGTGGCTTTTTTTATACATCCTGCTGCTATTGCTTTTTCCGCATCACTCTTCCACTGAATTTTGTTCATTTCTCTGCCGTATTTCCGGTTTACTTTTATTCTATCTAACCACCTATTCAGAAAAGAAATGAATGATAAAGTAGTAATTAAATTGCGTTATAACACCTACTATTACATCCTGTAGGCAGGCCTCCCCTTTTATGACATGCAGCACAGTTGTTGGTATTAAATGTTTGTTAAGTCTGTAATTATTTATCGGTTCGGTTGTATATTATATTCAATCAAACAACAACCAGCTATTATGAAAAAAATATTCACCCGAGCCCGACTACTCCAAACGGTTGTGGTTCTCCTATTGATGGGATTGATCCTTCAATCACTCCATGCCCAAACCTTTCCTGTTAACTTTGCAGGTATCCAGGTCGCCACAGGACTTGATCCCGTAGGTATTGATGTGGCACCTGATGGTCGTGTGTTTCTAGCCGAGAAAAACGGAAAGATACGCATCATCAAAAACGGCGCTTTGCTTGCCACTCCTTTTTACACCATTCCAAATGTCGACAACTGGAACGAAAGAGGATTGTTGAAAGTGATCGTCGATCCGAACTTCGCGACCAACCAGTACATCTATGCCTACTATACCTACAAGGCCACAGGCAGTACCGTCAGCAACAACAGAGTAAGCCGTTTTACTGCCAATGGGGACCTGGCAGTAGCAGGCAGTGAGCTGGTGTTGATCGATATTGACCCCTTGGGTGCAGTCGGATACCACAACGGAGGAGGCATCGGCATTCGAAATGGGAAACTGTATATTTCTGTAGGAGAAAATACAGTAGCTTCCAATTCACAATCCTTAACAACACTCAAAGGAAAAGTATTGTGCATCAACACGGATGGAAGCATTCCAACAGATAATCCTTTTTACAATACAGCAACCGGAAAAAACAGAGCGATATGGGCCGTGGGCTTTCGCAATCCCTTTCGCTTGTCTGTCCAACCGGGTACAGGCAAGATTTTTGTAAACGATGTAGGCGCAGGCAGCTGGGAAGAAATCAATGAAGTGTTAGCCGGTAAGAACTACGGTTGGCCCGGCATTGAAGGAGTAAGAACCAATCAAACCCCTCCTGCCAATTATCAGGATCCTTATTATGCCTACAACCACAGCAACGGCTGTTCCATTACCGCAGGACAATTTTACAATCCTACCACCGCTAATTTTCCTACCGCATACATCGGTAAGTATTTCTTCGGCGATTATTGCAACGGCTGGTTAAAGACCATCGATCCGGTGACCAAAGTTGTCGCTAACTTTGCGACCAATATTGATCGACCTTTAGATGTGGCCGTATCCAGCGATGGCACCTTATACTTCATCGCCAGAGGCGGCATCAGCGGAGGTTCCGACGATGCCAATACATCCAGTTCAAACGGAGTCGTTTGGAAAGTGAATTATACCGGCAATGGTATTCCAGTAGTCGCGGTGAATCCGGTTAACAAAACCGTTTCCGCCGGAGAACCCGTTACCTTCATCATCAACGCGTCAGGCAATCCCGCTCCTACTTACCAATGGCAGCGCAACGGCGTGAACATAGCCGGCGCGAATGCGGTAAGTTATACCATTCCTGTTACGGCACTCAGTGATAACGGTGCCAAGTTCCGCGTAGTCGTGAGTAATTCAGCGGGTACAGCGACGAGTACGGAAGCAACGCTTACCGTATTGAACAATGCACTTCCTGTAGCAAACATCACCGCGCCTGCAGTGGGTACAAAATATTCAGGCGGCACAGTCATTACTTTTTCAGGCACAGGTACTGACACTGAAGACGGTAATCTGCCGGCCAACGCCTATACCTGGAAGATCGATCTGCACCACTTCGATGCACCGGCTCATACCCACCCTGCTTTGGAACCCGTAAGCGGCATTACATCCGGAACGTTTACCATTCCAGTGGAAATGGAAACTTCGCCGAATGTATTTTTCCGTATTTACCTTACGGTAAGAGACGGCTTAGGAGCATCTCATACCGTTTACAGAGATGTCACGCCCAATACTTCCAGCATTACCTTAGCGACCAATCCTGCTGGTCTGGCAGTGAAGCTTGACGGCAGTTCAGTCACCGCTCCATACACGTTCACCGGTGTGAGTCAGATCAGAAGAGAACTGGAAGTGCTTTCTCCTCAAACACTCAACGGCGTGACTTATGTTTTCTCTTCCTGGTCAGACGGAGGAGCAAGAGCGCATACCATCAGTACGCCAGCGGCAAACAGTACATTTACAGCAAACTTTGTTCAATCAACAGGCATCGTACCGGGTGGCATCTATGAATTGGAACCACAACATGCTATTGGTAAACGACTGGATGTAGCCGAAAACAGTACAGCAGATAAAGGCCGTGTGGAGATTTATCAAAACAACAATGGAAATAATCAGCGTTGGAAATTTATCGATAAAGGAAACGGTATTTATGAATTAGAACCGCAGCACGCTTTGGGCAAGCGCCTAGACGTGGCCGGTGCAAGCAGTGCCAATGAAGCCAAGGCACAAACCTATACCAGCAACAACGGCAACAACCAACGTTGGAGATTGATTGCTACAGGAAATGGTATTTACGAATTGGAGCCTCAACATGCCTTAGGGAAACGTTTGGACGTAGCAGGCGGCTCTCCTAACAATCAGGCAAGAGCTCAGATCTATACGAGTCACGGTGGGAATAACCAACGCTGGAAACTCATTCTGATCGTGACCACGGCAGCAAAGGAAGCCGAGGCTGAAACGACCGATGCGCTGACTATTTATCCCAATCCGGTGCAGTCCGAGGCGATCATTAATTTTCAGAAACCAGCGGATAGCGATCAGGCATCTATCATGATACGTACACAGACAGGAGAGTTGGTAAGAGAAATCAACGTCTCCCAAAATAACACCGGACTAATCGTATTGAACAGTGCTGATTTTATATCCGGAGAATATTTCTATAGCCTAATAGCAGATGGGAAACTAGTGAGTACGAAACGGTTTATTGTTATACATTGATAAGTAAAGAAAGAGAAAGAGGTTACACTCTTTCTCTTTCTTTTTTTTAAAAGTCCCTTCAGGGGATTTAGGACAAGATACAGTATAGAGTATGGAGTGCGAGTATAGAGGATCATTCTCCATACTCGCGCTCCATACTCTTTGCTGTTAAGTCCCCTTCAGGGGATTTATGGGTTAGACTTTACACTTTTAATACGTGCTTCTTATCTTTGAAAAATATTTTTAGCAGTTGATCTGCCCTACTTTTTAAACTTATTTTCTTATGCAACTCCAACACATTCAACAAAAAATCTATGAGATCAGAGGTATGAAAGTTATGCTTGATTTTGATCTGGCTCAACTTTATGAGGTAGAAACTAAAGTTCTAAATCAATCGGTAAAGCGTAATAGTGCTCGTTTCCCACCGAAATTCATGTTTAGACTTTCCTTATCAGAATGGAAAGCTATGCGGTCACAAATTGTGACCGCATCTCAACTAAAAACGTAATGCAGAAATAACTCCTTTTGCATTCACAGAACATGGTGTCACTATGTTATCCAGTGTATTAAGAAGTGAGAAAGCCATACTTATCAATATAGCTGTTGTGGAAGCGTTCATTGCTTTAAAAGAATTGGCTTTAACACACAAAGACTTAACCGAACAATTAAAAGCGATGGAAAGTAAATACAATAAGCAGTTCAAAGATGTGTATGAAGCCATCAATTACTTATTAGAGAAAGACAAAAAGCCATCCGATGCAGCACGCGAAGCGATTGGATTCAAACAAAAAAAATAAAGGCGTTTTCTTATAGCTTATCCGCTTTCACCTTCGGAATAAACAATTTGAAATAAAAAATACCCATCAAAGAAGAAACCAAAGCGGAAAAAAGAATCGCTAGTTTAATTTGCTTGATGTAGAATTCATGAGTGAAGGCCAGGTCGGTAATAAAGATAGACATGGTAAACCCAATACCGGCTACTATACCGGCTCCTAATATATGCTTGAAGTTCACTCCTGTGGGAAGATTCAGATGAAATAGTTTTTTGGATAGAAACGTAAATAGAAATATACCCACCGGTTTTCCGAAGACCAAACCTGCTATTGTGCCATATACACCGGCGACATACAAATCATTGAAACCGATACCGGTGATGCTGATGCAAGTGTTGGCTAAAGCAAATAATGGAAGAATCAGAAAGGCCACCGGAAGATGCAGAAACGACTGTAATTTATACGACGGTCCATCCTCTTCTTTCCCAAAAGGAATCGCAAAAGCCAGCATGACACCCGATATAGTCGCGTGAATACCAGAATGGTGGGTACAATACCACATCAATACACCACCGATCAGGTAAGGCCAAAGTACATATACTTTTAATTTACCCATGATAAACATGGTGACGAACAAACCGAGAGCAAGCGCCAGGTACATCCAGGAAAGATCATTAGAATAGAATACAGCAATGACAAGAATAGCGCCCAAGTCATCCGCAATAGCCAATGCCGTGAGGAAAATACGAAGGCCGAAAGGCACACGGCGGGAGAACAAAGACAAAATGGTCAGGGAAAAAGCGATGTCAGTAGCCATGGGAATACCAAAACCTTTTGCATACACAGAACCTTGATTGAAGAGCATATAAAATAGCGCAGGCACCAACATGCCACCCAGTGCAGCAGTAACAGGAACGATGGCATTTTTAAATTTTGAAAGTTCTCCTATAAATAGTTCGCGTTCCAGTTCCAATCCTACCATTAGGAAAAATACCGTCATCAATCCATCGTTGATCCATAACAGCAGAGACATGCCCCCTACTTCGACATTCCAAAAATTGATGTATCCTGAACCGAAAGTTAAATTGCTGATTAACAAAGAAAAGATCGTACATCCAATCAACAATATACCGCCTGATTTCTCACTGTGAAAAAAGCTATTAAAAATCTTAGTTATCATTTTATGATGGAATGTTTTACGACCAAAAATAAGGAATCCATCAGTTAAATGAACTATGAATGGAGAAATAATTCAGGAGACTTCACTCAAAAAAAGACAAGCCGTCACATAGGCGACGGCTTGTCTTGTAAATGTAAAAGAAAAGACCGGCTCCATAAAACCGGTCCTTCTTTTTAATAATGACGAGGATGATTTCCTCTGCCATTTCCATTTCTATTTCCGTTTCTATTCCCATTTGCATTCCTATTTCCATACCCCTGCCTGTTTCCATTTCTGTAGTTATTATTGCTGCAGGAGTTGTTATTGTTATAGGCCTGTTGATGTCCGCACGATGGTCTGTAATGATTATAGCGCGGTACGGGAGCGCAATATCCACCGCATATAGGTGGTTGTGGATGGTAATGATGCGGTGCAGGAGCAACAATTCTGGTGGTGAAGATGACGCGGGTTTGAGCCATTGTAGCTGTACTGAATAGAACTCCCACGATAATTGCGATACTGAAGATGATCTTAGACGTTTTCATAAATGTACCTGTTTAAGTGATGTTTGTTGTTTGGGCTTAAACAAAAAGAAGGCCACACTTCGGTCATCAAAAAACGCTAAAAAGCCTAATAGATAAAAAACAGGCTTTGGTAGATAAAGGTTGTTCGTTGGTTTGTGATTTTTTTTAAATATTTTTTGCCTGAGCATCGGATGATGCTTATGAATGAAATGGTGATCGTGCTATCAGCGCAAAAACACAGATAAAGTCTTTTTGCAAATCTATACCGTAAAAACAATAACAGATTTTATCTTGTGCATTCCATCAACCAGCATCCATTAGCCTCAAAAACAGCATCATCACGTCAACGATGACAAGTCAGAAAAATAACTTATCCTACTTTGTACGTAGAAATGATCTGCTCCACCTCTTCCTGCCTGGATGTTCCAATCAGAAATTTACCTGAAGTCGTTTCTAGCTGTAGCAGTTTTTTACCTTGGGAATGGTAGACTGTACCGTACTTTTCGCTCTGCCATACGGAATGAGTAAACAAATCCAGTTCTATGAATTCCACCTTTTGTATATCATTCCAACGAATCAGTGTATGCGTAAAGGGGAAATATTTTATTTTGATTCCTTCCTGATCGTAACGTGTATACAATTTGTTTTTGTAAAAATACAACAGCGCTAAACAAGGGATAGAAAAAAGCAGCACTAAGTAAAGGACCGAAATCGATTTCTCTTCCAGATCTATTCCTATGGTCATCTGACGGATCACACCCCATCCGCATAAGGCAACGCAAGTACAGAGTATGCACCAGATCCATCGTTGCGTCATGCTTTGCTCTTCTTTTAATACAGACATTTTTGTATCGATTAGTTAAAAATTATGACTCTATTCTCCGTTATGGTTGTTGCATTAATCTTTAAAGTTGACCTTTTTAGAAGTATAGTTTGTAATTTAGGTACAGGTTTAATAATGAGTTGGATGTTGTAAATGATTAGGGCGTGCCCCTGCGGGTCGGGCTTTTCGCTACAAGTCCTCACTCCGCTCCGCTGCGTTCCGGGCTTTCCGCTGCAATCCCTCACGCAACCTTAGCTTGAAAAGTAAAAGGCAACAACTAAATTAGACAACATTGTCAAAATTATTTATTGAGCGGCTTGTAACACCATTTGCATGAAGGCCTCTCTTTCAAAATCCTTATGAAGTTTTACCACCTCTCCTACTACAATGATAGCGGGTGAAGCAATTTGTTGCTGCTGCACTTCCTGCACTATAGTATCGACATGACCCAATGCAATTTTTTGTGTAGACAAAGAACCGTTTTGAATCACAGCTACCGGAACATGATGTTTGTCATTGCTCTTGAAAATTTCCATGATCTCTTTGATCTTCTGCAATCCCATCAAAATGACAATGGTTGCGGAAGAACTGGCGGCTAATTTTATATCGTTGGACAATTCTCCAGAACTCAGCGTGGCTGTGGTCACCCAGAAGCTTTCATTGATGCCCCTTACTGTTAATGGAATACCTTCTAAGGCTGGAACAGAAATACTGCTTGATATACCCGGTACCACAGTGGTTTTGATCCCTCGTTCTTCTGCGTATACAATCTCTTCGTACCCTCTGCCGAACACGAATGGATCTCCGCCTTTCAAACGTACAACATGACCATACTTGTTCGCGCAATGGACGATGAGTCCATTGATGGTGCTTTGTTGGTGAGAAATACAACCGCCTCTTTTTCCAACATTCAATTTGGTACAATGTGCAGGTGCAAAATCCAACAATTCTTTACCCGCCAAGGCATCATAAAGAATAGCATCAGCAGATTGTATCGCTTTCATACCTTTTATACTGATCAATTCCGGATCACCGGGACCTGCTCCAACTAAGGTAACACGAGGGTTATGGTGTGGCTTCATATATATGAGTATTTATACTATAACGTAGATACCAAATAGGCCAAATTAGATTTTAAGCCCTTTTATAAGAGGTAAAAAGAGCTACTGACTCATTTTCACTATTTATATTGAGTAAAAATACTCAATTATTTATACAATTTCATTTTTATACTTAAAATTTATACTTATTTTTACTGAAAGAAGGTAGAATATAACATTTGCAGCAGTTTTTGAGACCTCTTTATCCGATTAACCACTATTAAAGAGACAAACAGGCATAAATTTTCACCTCATTTTGGATTCATTCATAAAAACAGGAAGATCATGAAACAGAAAATTGTAGTAGCCGGAAATGGAATGGTAGGTTATAAATTTTGTGAAAAACTGATAGCCAAGAACGAACTCGCTCGGTATGAAATCACCGTTTTTGGAGAAGAGCCCCGTCCAGCTTATGACCGGGTACACTTGAGTGCTTACTTTGAAGGTAAGACGGCCGAAGAGTTGACCATGGCTCCTTTAGACTGGTATGCAGCGCATAACATTCAACTGGTATTGGGTGATCCTGTTTCTTTTATTAATCCAGTCAACAAGACGATCACTTCCATGAAAGGTGTGGTGGTCTCTTACGATAAGTTGATCCTGGCCACAGGCTCCGCGGCTTTTGTGCCTCCTATACCCGGTTCAGAAAAAGACGGAGTATTTGTATACCGCACCATTGAAGACCTTGACCTGATCATGGACTATTCGAAAAAAGCGCGCAAAGGCGCCGTCATTGGCGGAGGCTTGCTTGGATTGGAGGCGGCTAAAGCGGTAGCTGATTTAGGACTAGAAACGCATGTAATTGAATTTGCACCTCGCCTGATGCCTCGTCAATTGGACGAAGCAGGAGCTGTGATCTTAAAAGATAAAATAGAAGAACTGGGTATTACCGTACACCTTTCTAAAGGTACGGCTTCTATAGACGGAGAAAACGCGATCAAAGCCTTAACCTTTACAGACGGTGTTGTGCTGGATGTCGACATGCTGGTGATCTCAGCGGGTATTAAGCCCAGAGATGAGTTAGCGGTAAAAACCGGTCTGGCCGTTGGTAAGAGAGGCGGTATCGTCGTAAACGAATACATGCAAACGTCTGATCCGAACATTTACGCCATCGGTGAATGTGCTTTATTTCAGGAAATGATTTATGGTTTGGTAGCACCAGGTTATGAAATGGCAGAAGTGGCGGTCGCTCACATCGCAGGCATAGAGCGTACTTTCGCTCCTTATGACATGTCCACCAAATTAAAATTACTGGGTGTGGATGTTGCGAGTTATGGTGATTGTTATGGTACCACCCCACAAAGTAAAACCATTGTTTTCGAAGATAAAGTCAAAGGCATCTATAAGCGAATGAATATTTCCGAAGACGGTAAAACATTGTACGGAGGTATTCTAGTAGGTGAAGCAGAGAACTACAACATGTTGCTGCAAACCTTTAAAAATGGCATCGTACTTCCTCCGAATCCCGAAGACTTGATGCTCGGTTCCAGAGGGGGCTCCGATAGCAGCGCCAACGGATTGTCGATGTTACCGGATGAAGCGTTGATTTGTTCTTGTGAAGGGGTTTCCAAAGGAGACATCTGTGGCGCGGTACGTGAACTAAACATCACCGATATGGCCGGTATGAAAGCCTGTAACAAAGCCGGAACCGGCTGCGGCGGTTGTGTACCCTTGGTGAAGGACCTGATCAACGATACCATGAAGTCGTTAGGTAAAGTGGTGAAGACTGTTTTATGCGAACACTTTGCTTACTCCCGTCAGGAGTTATACGATATTGTAAAAATACAGGAAATAAAAACGTTTGATCAGGCATTGGATCAGGTAGGTAAAGGTTGTGGCTGTGAAGTGTGTAAACCCGCGATCGCTTCCATTCTTTCCAGTACATGGAATGAAATGATTTTAAAACATGCTCCTCTTCAGGACACCAACGATAAATTTTTGGCCAACATTCAAAAAGGAGGAACCTATTCTGTTGTACCAAGAATTCCGGGAGGAGAAATCACACCGGATAAACTGATTGTGATCGGTTCCGTGGCGAAGAAATACAACCTCTACACCAAGATCACCGGCGGGCAACGCATCGATATGTTTGGTGCACATGTGCATGAATTGCCGGACATATGGGAAGAACTGATCAATGCCGGTTTCGAAAGCGGACATGCATATGGTAAAGCGTTGCGTACGGTAAAGAGTTGTGTCGGTTCTACCTGGTGCCGATTCGGCTTGCACGATTCGGTGGGCTTCGCGATCAGAATAGAAGAACGTTACCGGGGACTAAGGGCACCTCATAAATTAAAATCCGCGGTATCCGGTTGCGTACGTGAATGTGCCGAAGCAAAATCCAAAGATTTCGGAATTATCGCCACGGAGAAAGGCTGGAACTTATTTGTCTGTGGAAACGGCGGCTCTAACCCACAACATGCCTTATTGTTCGCTTCCGATATCGATGAAGCAACATGCATCAAGTACATTGATCGTTTCTTGATGTTCTATATGAAAACAGCTGAACCCCTATCCCGTACAGCAACCTGGTTAAACAAAATGGAAGGCGGCATCAATTACCTGAAAGAAGTAGTGATTGAAGACAGCTTAGGAATTTGTGATCAACTGGAAAGAGAAATGCAATTCATGGTCGATACTTACGCTTGTGAATGGGCGGAAGTAGTCAACAATCCTGAACTTAGAAAACGCTTCAAACACTTCGTCAACAGTGACGAAGCGGATCCTACCGTAGCGTTTAAGACAGAGCGCGAGCAGAAGTTTCCCGTCGACTGGAAATAAAACAGAATGATGTTGTACCCCAAACTATACACTCATGGAAGAAAAAGAAATGCCCAACCCAATAGAACAACTACAGAAAGTATCCTGGATAAAAGCCTGCACTACCGATAGCATTCCTGAGAACGAAGGAGGATGTGTGATGATCAAAGGCAAACAAATTGCCATTTTCAATTTCACAAAGACCGGTGAATGGTTTGCTACGGATAACCAATGTCCGCACAAAATGCAGATGATCTTGTCGCGCGGTATGTTGGGCGATCAGGCCGGAGAACCCAAAGTAGCCTGTCCTTATCATAAGAAAACATTCTCCTTGAATACCGGCGAGTGCATGAGTGGAGAAGAATACAGCATACAAACTTATCCGGTGAAAATAGAGAAGAACGAGGTGTTTATTGGACTAAGGGATTAATTAGTTGTTAGTTGTTAGTTGTTAGTTTTAACTATTATTTTTTTCATTCGTGTAGAATCCTCTTCGGGAGACTCTATGGGCAAAAAAGAAGGTTATTTCTTTTTTAACTAACAACTAACAACTAACAACTTTTAACTACATAATTTCTGAATAATGTTTAAATTAGATGATTGATGCATTAAATCAGAACAAATTGGAAACGAACATTTCCGAAAGACTTACGCACTTATACATTTTAGCGCTGACAGCTGTGGCTATTTTTGCAGTGTTCGGACAGTCTGCCGTGCAGTATGCCTTGACCAAACAGATCAGCGCTTCCGGTATCGTAAACATAGCCGGCAGGCAACGTATGTTGAGCCAACGGGTTTGCAAGGATATTCTTTTACTGACCGATGACAATCATAAAATTGATAAAAACGTCTATTTAGAGGACCTGAAAGAAATACTACCTGTCTGGAAAACCTATCACGAAGGTTTGAAAAACGGTGAAGTCATGGCCGATACGAAGATTGTAGCCAAGAACAGCAAAGAACTGGATTCCATGTTGAGCAGCATCGATCCTATATTCTATAACATTTACGACAACGCCACTTCCATTAAACAGGCTCTCCTACGCAACCAATTTGCCGTTGACGATTCCATCAAAGCTTCCCTACAAATTATATTAGATAACGAAAGGCTCTTTATCATCAAACAAGACAAAATTGTTCACCAGTACGATACGGAAGCCAAAGCCAGAGTAGAGAAACTTAAGAACATGGAGTTTTCCCTGTTGGCCATTACGATCATCGTTCTCGCGTTAGAAGGATTTTTTGTTTTCAGACCAGCCGTAAGACACATTCGCAAAACCATTGACAAGCTGGTAAAAGAAGAAGCCAAGACCAAGCGCATCAACGAGGAACTCAACCAGGTCAACGCTTCCCTTAAACAAGCGGAACAGGAACTGGTAAAAGCAGAGAAAGAGAAATACCAGCAGCAAGTCAATGAACAAAGGGTACGTTCCGCCTCCGTTATACAAGGAGAAGAAGAGGAAAGGAACCGGATTTCAAAAGAGCTGCACGATGGACTTGGTCAATTGTTGACTACGCTGAAATTGACTTTTGAAAATATCAATGCACAATCCCTTTCTGAAAAAGAAAAGAAGACCTTTAAGGAAGGCAAAGACTTGATTCAGGAAACCATAGACGAAGTCAGAAACATCTCTTTTAACCTGATGCCTTCTGTATTGAGTGATTTTGGTGTGGCTTCCGCTTTGAAATTGCTTTGCATTCAAACAGCAAGGAATACGGGTAAAACCATTATATTTGAAGACGCCAACTGGGTTTCCCAACGGTTGGATAAAAATGTGGAGATCGGTTTATACCGCATCGCGCAAGAGGCCTTAAACAATGCCATCAAATATTCTGAGGTCGATGAAATAAACATCGAATTGGGTCTTAAAAATGGAACCATTGAACTTTCCATCATCGACATGGGAAAAGGATTTCAACGGAGCGAACACGAAGAAAGCGCCCTATTGGACAACCAACGCAATGGGATTTCGAATATGGAAGAGCGAGCGGAAATGATCGGAGGATTTGTTAAAATTGTAACCAATAAAGGAAGAGGAACGAAAGTATTTGCTAAGATTCCATTAAAGCATCCTAAACATGAGTAAGATCAAAGTTGTACTGGCAGACGATCATGCCATTTTCAGAAAGGGCGTAAAATCGTTACTGGAAAATGAAGAGGATATTGAAATCATCGGTGAAGCAGATAATGGAGAAGAAGCCGTAGACAGAGTGCGTGAACTTTCTCCTGATGTTTTAATGATCGACATTTCCATGCCAAAGATGTCGGGTATAGAAGCAGCTGAAATCGTGAACAAACAATACAAGCATACGAAGGCGCTCATTCTCTCCATGCACAACAACGACGATTACATTCTGAAGTCTGTAGAATGTGGTGCACACGGTTATTTGTTAAAAGACACCAGCAAAGAAGAAATGCTGAAAGCATTAAGAGCTGTAGCATCAGGAGAAAAATATTTCGCAGGTACCGTTTCCAATACCATTGTCAATGGATACCTCAATAAAGTCCATTCAAAAGAATCCGACGATAAGTCCGATAAAGCAAAACTTTCCCGTAAAGAAAAAGCCATTCTGCAATTCATAGTAGAAGGATTAAGCAGCCGTGAGATCGCTGAGAAACTAGACCTGAGTGGACGTACAGTAGATAACCACCGTGCCAACATGATGAAGAAAATGAATGTAAGAAACGCGGCGGAGTTGGTGAGACTGGCGATTGAGTTGAAGCTTACCTAATTTAATTAAGTACAAGCTTCATGAATGATATTACCTCCAAACAAATCACATTAAGAACCGCCTTCGCTGAAGGCTATGTTCAATGCAGTACGGAAACCATTGCATTGATTCGCAACAAACAAATTCCCAAAGGAGACATTATTGAATTTGCACGAGCGGCCGGATTTTTCGCAGCTAAAAAAACAGATCAGTTACTTCCTCATTGTCATCCCGTAACCATTGACGGTATGAGCATGACCTTTGATGTATTAGAAGATCGCATTCACATTCAGGGAGAAGCCAAATCCATCGGAAGAACAGGTATAGAGATGGAAGTGTTGACAGGCGTATCGGTTGCCGCGCTGACCATCTATGACATGTTGAAACCGGTAGATAAACAATTGCAAATATCCGGCATCAAACTGCTTGAAAAGACAGGCGGTAAAAGCGACCGCAAGAAGTTTTTTAATACACCGCCGACTTGCGCCATATTGGTTTGTTCTGATTCTACCGCAGAAGGCAAGCGTGAGGATGCTTCAGGTTTATTGATTAAAAGTATTTTACAATCTTTCGGCATACAGGAACCGCAGTATAAAATTGTTCCGGATGAAAAAAGCATCATCCAATCCACCATCAAGGATTGGGTCAGCAAAGACATTCATTTCATCTTTACCACCGGAGGCACAGGTTTAGGACCTCGTGACAATACAGTCGAAGCCGTAAAGGAAATACTCGAACGCGATGCCGATGGGATTACAGAAGCCATGAGAGTATACGGACAAATGCGCACTCCCCTGGCCATGATGTCCAGAGCCGTTGCCGGTTCTATCGCTCACACGACCATCGTCACATTACCCGGAAGCACCAACGGTGCACGCGAAGGATTGGAGGCTATACTCCCTGGTTTGTTTCATGCCAGGAAAATGCTGAAAGGCGGCGGACACTAAAGAGAGAGCGGAGAAACAGAGCGGAGAGCGAAGTTTTTTGGTGTCAGGTCTGAAGACCTGACACCAAATTAAACACAAACTACCTACTAACGGCCGACCGTGTCAGGTCGAAAGACCTACACCCAAATATACTATCTGATGATTACTGTCCAAGAAGCCCTATCTATCATACTTAGCCAAAGCCGTAACTTTGGGAGTACCACTGTAAGCATCAACGACGCTACAGGAAGAGTACTGGCAGAAGACATTTATGCAGATCGGGACTATCCTCCTTTTCACCGCGCGGCAATGGATGGCTTTGCTTTGAGGAGCGAAGATTTTTTAGAAAAAGGTATTCGCAGGTACACCATCATAGAAGATTTATTTGCAGGCGGGACGTCGACACTCCAACCTAAAGAAGGACAATGTTTGCGCATCATGACCGGCTCAGCTACACCGGCAGCATACGATGCCATCATTCGCATAGAAGATTGCCAGCTTGAAGGTCAGCAGGTAACGTTTAACGTGACGGCTTTAAAAAAAGGACAGAACATTGCCAGACAAGGGGAAGATGCCAAAGCCGGTGCATTGATCCTAACGAAAGGCACGCGATTGTTTGCGCCGGAAGTAGCTGCTTTAGCGGTTGCCGGAAGATCAACTGTACTCGTCCATCAATTTCCCAAAATCGCCGTGATCTCAACCGGCGATGAAGTTGTTCCGGTAGATCAGGACATTAAACCTCATCAAATACGTGATTCCAATTCTTATGCCTTGGCTTCTTTTCTTCATCAGTATGGATTAGAGATCGCCTGTAGAAAACTGGTAACAGATGATAAAGAATTATTGCGAAGGGTTATTCAAGACGTCTTAACTTATGACCTAGTTATTTTTTCCGGTGGTGTCTCAATGGGAGAAGCGGATTTTGTGCCGGCAGTACTTGCTGATTGCGGCGTGCAGCCATTGCTTCATAAAGTCAAACTCAAACCTGGCAAACCCTTATGGTTCGGCAAGTTGCCTGCAGGTGGTGTAGTATTCGGACTTCCTGGAAACCCAATGTCTTGTCAGGTCTGTTATAAAATTTTTATAGAACCTTTTCTAAGGAAATGTTTTGATTTACCGGAAGCACTAAAGTTGCACTTGCCTTTGCTTGTTCCTAAGAAAAAAAATGCAAAACTGAATCAATACTTCCCTTGCGTCATCGAAGGTAAAGGTCTTAGACCTGTAGTCATCAATGGTTCGGGAGACATTACATCTACCCTTCGTTCACATGGTCTTGCGTTACACCCTTTGGAAAAAGAAGACCTATCCGAGGGAGATCTTGTTGAATTTATTTTTTGGTAATTAACTACTTACATCTTCTTTGTAATTGTAATTACGAAACTCCTTGATTTGTTCAGGAGTTAATTCTCTGACATAGGTATTCCCATTTTCCAAAACATATTTCATGCTGTGTTTTTCCAATGCGCCGGCTAAAAATAGTTTAAAAACTTTAGAAAGACCTTCAGAGCTGTATACACCTACAAGTGGTTCAAATTGTCCCTTATTGGCGAAGATGATAAAATCATGCTCGCCTACTTTTTCTTCGTAAAGGCATTTCAAATAGATCAGCGTTTCCTGTTTGATGTCTGGTAAGTCACAGGCCATGACAATCAAATCGTAAGACGGGAACTTGCAGTGAACACTGAGCAAACCGCGAAGGGGCCCGTGTATGTCCATGTGATCCACCAGCAACTTTTCTGACTTAAAAATAGTTTTGTACGTTTCTTGCTGTGCTTCATTGATAGAGACCACCACACGGATATTAAGGTGCTTCAAACGCGTCACCGCCTGTTTGGCCCAATTGCCCTCATCGGAAGCAATGAGTCCTTTGTCTTCTCCCATGCGCGAACTTTGTCCGCCGCATAGGACTACACCCAATAACTTATTTTCTGAATCTGATGATAATGGATTGCAACTCATAGCGATTGATTTTACAGGTACAACATGATATTACTAGGAGTCAAATTATCCGCAATGACAGTCCCCTCCCCAAAAGGAAGTACCGTCTTCATAAAATTCCCGTTTCCATATCGGCGCCTCGTGCTTGACACGGTCTATGATGTATTGATTGGCTTCGTAAGATTCTTTGCGATGAGAATGAGCAGTCACCACCACTACCGCACTTTCACAAATATCCAGTTTACCGATACGGTGTACACAAATGGCGCTGTGCAGGTTCCATTTTTCTATTGCCGCCTGCGTGATTTCCTGGATCATCTTTTCAGCCATCGGTACGAACGCTTCGTATTCCAGGTGTGTTACCTTCTTTTGTGCATGATGGTTGCGCACCTCACCGCTGAACAGCACGATTCCTCCTGCCTTCGGATGATGTGCCAATTGAAGCAAGCCACATACATCAATCGGTTCGGTAACAATCAATTTCAAACTCTGATTCTGAATTAACCCTATATAATTTATCAAACCTTTCTGCATTCTAAAATCAAATGACTTTATGATGAATATAATACTTATGATCTAAAAGAATGTTTCAAAATCAACCGCCACTGGAAGGTGGGATGATACTGATGGTGTCATGAGCATTTAATTTATAATCTCCTGAAACAAATTTCATTTCTACGGCAATGCGGCATCTTTTCAACACCGATGCAGCATTTGGATTCAACTCTGATAACGCGTGGATTAAATCGGATGCGTGATGAATATCCGTTGGATCGAGCGTTAACTCTTCGTTAAAATAATCTTTCAATAGAGCAAATACCTGAACTTTCACATCAACCTCCTATCGCTATCATTTCTAATTTACTTCCTTTAAACTGCACCGCTTGCTTATGGCTTAAAGCCAACTTCAGCCTTTCAATGAGTTCGTCTTTATCATGCAAAATACCGTACACGGGCACTGCCGTGTTCTCGCTCAGGCAACCGAATACATTGCCATTGCTATCCAGTCTCAAGCGATCACAATCTCCGCAGAACGGACTGGACTCGTTGGCAATGATTCCAAACCGATAGCCTTCCTGCGTCATCCAATAATTGGAAGTAGCGCCTGCTATTCTTTCCTGTTGGGTATAAATAAAATCCTCAGAAATAGTATTTAAAATTTTATTCTCGGAATAAAAATACCGTTCAAATTCATGACTGTAATAATAACCCATCTTCATGAGTTCTAAAAAACGAACAGCAATATTCCTTTCTCCGGCATAATAGAGTAAAGGAAGAATTTGCGAATCGTTTAATCCTTTCATGATGACAGTATTCAGTTTGACCTGTATGCCATGGCGCATGCATTGTTCTATTGCATTCAAAACTCTGTGTAAATCTTTTCTTCGGGAAACCTTATAGAACACATCCACATCGATGGCGTCCAAAGAAATATTCACTTCTTTCAATCCCGCAGCAGCCAGCCTGGATGCCATGTCTGCCAAGAGATAACCGTTTGATGTCATCTTGATAGACGATATCCCCATTTTACTTAATCCCTCCATCAAAGGAACGAGTTCTTTAAATAAAGTAGGCTCTCCTCCCGTCAGACGAATAGTTTCTAAAGGGAGCAGCGTTTTTAATTCTGAAACGGTACGCAGCAACTGATCGACAGTCAACGCTGTATTCGTTGCAGATAGATCTTTACGCACCTCTTCTCCCTGCACACAATACACACATCCAAAGTTGCAGGCATTCGTCAGACTGATGCGAAGTGTTTTGAACGTACGTTGGTATTGATCTTCTACGAGGTACATGTTTGCTTAAGTTACGATCAGTTTGATGCTTGCAATCAAGAGCACGAATGCTAGTATATAAGATAGGAGTTTATTTTGAAACATCCTTGCTCCGAGGTAAGAACCTAACAAGCCACCAATAATAGCGACAACAAGCAGAACAAAAATATATGATTCAAATAAGATTCCTTTGGACAAATGTCCGGCCAGTCCGGCTATGGAATTGACAAAAATGAATAAAGCCGACACAGCCGCCGTTTCTTTCATTTTGGCCCAATGTAAAAGCAGAATAATCGGGCTTAGAATAATACCACCTCCTATTCCAATCATACCAGAAAGTAATCCGATGACGGCACCAATGATCAATCCATAGATCCAATTAAACGATTTCAATTCATCCGTTTCTGTTCCAATCAAACCGGCTAAACGAAGAATGGGAAACAGTAAACAGATCCCTAGTATTTTTCTATAAACGAATTCATCGAGTTGTATTCCTGCTCCAAGATAAGCGGCAGGAATAGAAGCGAGGGCAAAGGGTAAAAATAATTTCCAATTGAAATAGCCGTTGCGCGCATACATTATAAACGAGATGAAGGAAACAAAAACATTCAATAGCAGCGCCGATGTTTTTATGGTATCCGGAGCAGCATTGAACAATACCAATACTGCCAGGTAGCCGCTCGCTCCTCCATGGCCTACGGATGAATAGAGAAAGGCCAGGATGAATAATAGCGTGAGAAAAAGACTAAGTAAGAGAGGAGAATTAAATAGTTCTGTCATGGATTCTTTTTGGAGTCTAGCCTTTCTAGAACCATGGCCTGTCCCCTGACAGGCCATTCGATTGACAATGCAGCGCTTCGTTGTTACAGAAGCGATGGTCTGTCAGGGGACAGACCATGGATATAGCAATGAGTTTGGGTTTCAAACCATCCGTGTCAGGTCGAAAGACCTTACACCCAATATCATTTGATGATTTGTCAGAGACAAACCATGGACTTAGACCAACACATGTTGGCGTCTCGCCAACAAGAAGTAACCATGGCTATGATACTTGATGGTTTGTCAGAGACAAACCAAGATATAAAGATAACTCTTTTAAGACAAAATCAGTCTTCGGTCCGTCGCAAACAGGGCAAACATAAGCAGTCGGGAGATCAGCAAATGATACTCCTGGAACTATACCATTCATTGAATCACCGTATTCAGAATCGTAGGAGGTGAAACAATGTTTACACTGGTGTATCATTTTACTCTCTCCTGATTCCTTTTCTTCCTTATTGTCTATGTTGAGTATCTCATTGCTGGAATTAAGCTGTTCGTAATACTTGCGACTGAGTCTTTCCAATACATCCGGCAAAGCCTCTCGTTCAATGTTTTCTGAATAGACCGTATAGATTTGTTTGTTGGGATTAAAATCTTCTGCGTATAAGACAGAGTATTGTGTTTTGAAATGATCCGAACCACTGTTGCGTATAATTTTTTCTTCTATGACAACAGAGGAAGCGACATCCATGGCATTGGTCTTGATGGCAAAACTTAACCCATAGGTACGGATGTCTCGTTCATCAAATTCTCTGACCAGAAATTTCTTCAGTGACATGGCTGCTTCGTCGAGATCTGGCAATTGCCAATTCAATTCCAAAGCAGAATGCCGGATATTGACCCCGAACTTACCCAATACTTTTTCCCATTGGATACGGTCCTTTTCTACAATACCTTTGATGAGTAAAGACTGCCAAGGTGTTACACAAATTTGTCCGATGCGTGTTTGATTGCAAAGCGCAGCAACTTCCTCCAGAAACTCTACGGAGAAATCATTGTTCCTGCGGTATATTCCCAATAGGAATTTATCACCCAAGCGATGCATGCCTTCGTAATCCGGAAAGCGTATGCGTTGCAAGGCCAACTCCTGTTCGATGTCCGTGACAATAAATTTATGTTGTTCATTCAACTGTTTTGCCAGTGCCATCAGGTTGACATTCTTTTTGCCGGTTAGTTCTTTTTCCAATGCCTGAGATAAGGCACCAATATCGTTGGTATAAATCAACGTCGGGTAACACATCATCCCATCAATCGAATGATGCTTGACAAACAGGTACCAAAAATTCATATGCGAAGAGCAAATGAAATTCAGGTTACCTGTAAACAAGGGCACTAAGCCTTGCGTAGGATCTACGATGTTAATTTTGAATTTACTTTTATAATCGATGGAGTGTAGAATATCCTGGTACATGCCTTCGCTGACCCAAGGATGAGTGGTAAATATATCTTCCGCAATGTACGAGCTGGTGATGTTAGGGTATTGATTTTCATTGATCTCCACCTCCATGCTTTTCATGCTGAAATATTTTTCCAGTACTTGTTCGCGGTCTTCTGTCGTATAGAAAAACGCATGTTGACGTTCACCAAAGTGAATATGTTCAGACCCACAATGACGTGCCGCGCTCAGGATATTGCTAAGCACACCGGTAGATAATATACCGCCCTTGAGATTAATCTTTACCTGATTCTTTTGCATATTAGTTGATAGTTGTTGGTTGTTAGTTATTAGTTATTAGACCAATTATCATAAGTATTTCCTGATTTACTTACTGTTGAAGTCTCGAAAAGAACAAATGCATGATGAGGCATTTGTTGTTCTACGATTTTGCTTAGCAAAACAAAATAACTAACAACTAACAACTGTAACTGTTTTTTCAAGAATAGCTTTTACTTCCGGTCTGCAGCTTCCACAACCCATGCCCGCACCTGTCAGTTGACAAAGTTCTTTAAAGTCTTCGCAACCGCCTTTGATTTTGTTGATCAAATTACCTGCACCTACATTATTACAAGAGCAAACCAATTTCCCTTCCACTGCATCAGCTGCTTTACCTGAACGCAATAAGGCGATGCGTTTATCAGACAGTTCAAGATCATTCTGCATCATGTCTTTGAATTCCTTGAATTCTGATTTATCTCCTATGAGTATCGCACCTACTAATTTATCCTTGTGGATGATGCATTTTTTATAATAGCGTTTGGCTTTGTCTATGAAAACCACCTCTTCGTAATCAGGATGATCAGGGGTTTCGGCTATACCAAGCGTACAAAGATTCACCCCTTGTATTTTTAGAATGTTCATCAACAAGGTACCCTTGTACAAAGCAAAAGGATCACCGTTGAGATGGCGAGCTAAAATTTCAGCCTGCTGTTCTGCCGCTGCTGTGAAGCCGTATAAAAACTGGTTGTGCTCTGCAATCTCTCCTACCGCATAAATGTATGGATCTGATGTTTGCAAATAATCATTGATCAACACACCTCTCTTGTAATCTAAGCCAGCCTCTTTAGCTAACTCTATATTGGGTGTAGTACCCACAGCAAAAACAATGGCGTCGCAATCTATCGTTCTTCCACTTTTTAGTTTGATGCCAGAAACTTTTTCCTTGCCCTGGAAAGTTTGCAGTTCATCGTTGTAGAATATTTCTATTCCTTTATCAACCAGTTCTTCGTGTAACAATTGACTTCCCAATAAATCCAATTGCCTGTCCATCAATCGGGAGATCCGTTGTATAATGCATACTTCTATATCAATCTCTCTTAAAGAAGCAGCTAGTTCAATACCCAATAGGCCACCGCCTACTATGATAACCTTACCTTTGACAGGTACATGCGCTTTTAGTTTGTCCGCATCGTAACGTGTACGCATCGAGAATATACCCTCCAGTTTAGGCACATCCTTCGGCATATTTGCACGGCTTCCTGTACCCATCAGGAGGTAATCATAAGTGTGCGTATTTCCATTAGAGTCTGTGACAGTCTTCGCAGCACGATCAATTTTTTCAATGGAAACGCCCTTGTGCATTTGTATACCGTAAGAAGATTCTTCCTCTTCTTTCATTTTAATGAGCTGCTCCCATTCCTGTTCACCGCTCACGTAATCCGGCAACATGACACGGTTATAGAAAGGATAAATTTCTTTGCTGAAAATAACGATCTCTCCTTCCGGATTCAATTCGCGGTAACTCTTCACAAAACCAAAAGCACCGGCACCGGCACCGATGACGACAATCTTTTGTACCGGCTTCTTATATTTCTCCACTTGTACTGCAGAGAATTTAAAATCCGGTTCTTTAGAGCGTGGATCAACCAAACTATTGGTTAAATTGTTGGCTCTTGCCAAATCATTGTTCAACAGTTTTCCCCAATGCATCGGCAAGAATACGACACCACGTTTAATGTCTGTGGTCACTTTTGCTTTCACTCTTACATTACCTCTTCCATTGATAATTTCTACCAAGTCACCGTCCTGAATGGCTCTGTCTTTTGCATCTCTGGGATTGATTTCCAAAAACGATTCGGTGATGTGTTGTTTGAGTTTGTTGACCTTACCTGTTTTTGTCATCGTATGCCACTGATCCCTGATTCTGCCGGTCGTCAATACCAAAGGAAAATCTTCGGATGTTTTTTCCGATTCATTGGCATCCGGACAAGCATGAATTTGCGCCCGTTCATTGGGTGTATAGAATTTAAAATCGGTAAACAACCGTTGGGTACCCCCATTGATTTCTCCTACAGGATAAGGCCATTGCACGGCACCTCTGGATTGGAGGATATCATAGGTCAGCCCTGATACATCGATGTTGGTACCTTTTGTTAATTGTGCATGTTCGGCATATACCTCTGCATTGTTCTTAAAATCAAATCCGGGGAAACCCATTTTACGGGCAAAGCGACAGATGATTTCTGTGTCCGGTAAAGCTTCACCCGGGGCATCGACGACTTTATTCAGGTAACTGATTCTTCGTTCTGAATTGGTCATCGTACCTTCCTTCTCCGCCCAGCTGGCGGCAGGTAAGACCAAGTCTGCATACTTCAAGGTATCGGAGCGATCAGACATCTCCTGCACCACGACGAATTTTGCTTTCGCTAAAGCAGCCTCTACTTTCCTGGCATCGGGCATACTGACCAACGGATTGGTACACACGACCCAAATCGCTTTCATGCGACCATCTTCCAGGGCTTCAAACATTTCAGTAGCGGTAAAGCCAGGCTTTGCAGAAATGTCTGGTACACCCCAATAGGTGGCGACTTCGGCGCGATGCGCAGGATCATGGAGGTTACGATGAGCGGGTAATAAATTGGCCAAACCTCCTACCTCTCTTCCACCCATTGCATTAGGTTGACCGGTAAGAGAGAATGGCCCTGATCCGGGTTTTCCTATTTTACCCGTGATCAGATTGAGATCAATGAGACTTAAATTTTTGTTGACACCAATGACACTTTGATTCAATCCCATCGCCCACATGGTGATGAATCCTTTGGAACGGCCGATGTATTCCGCCGCCCATCGGATGTCGTCGGCTCTTACGCCACAGATTCTGGCAGACTCTGCCAGTGTTCTTTGAAAAACTAATTCTTTATACTGTTCAAAACCATCGGTGTATTTTTCTATGAACTCTGCATCCACCATTTCCCGTTGAATCAATACTCTGCCAATCGCATTGCAGAGCACCACATCCGTACCGGGGTTGATTTGCAAATGAATATCGGCCAGTGAGCAACTTTGTGTCTTGCGTGGATCCGCGACGATGATTTTTACATCCGGATTAGCGGCTTTGTGTGCTTCAATCCTTCTCCATAAGATGGGATGACACCAGGCGGGATTGGCGCCTGATATAAAGATGCAATCGGATAATTCAATGTCCTCATACGTACAAGGCACAGCGTCTTCCCCCAAACTCAATTTGTAACCGACTACAGCAGAACTCATGCATAAGCGGGAGTTGGTATCGATGTTATTCGAACCAATAAATCCTTTGATGAGTTTGTTGATGACATAATACTCTTCCGTCAGGCATTGACCGGAAACATAAAAGCCGACAGCGTCCGGACCGTATTTGGCAATGATGGACTTGAATACCGCAGC
Source organism: Cytophagaceae bacterium (assembly GCA_029237685.1). GTDB lineage: Bacteria > Bacteroidota > Bacteroidia > Cytophagales > Cytophagaceae > JACMQM01. Next base: position 25,494 of record JAQZBV010000023.1, read on the forward strand.
TGCTCTGTCCAGCGCATCGTCCCAGCTTACACGTTGCATGGGAGCATTGCGACTGTAACGCATTTCCGGATAGAGCAAGCGATCAGACTTGTCCATGACAGTATAATGGAGGTTCATTCCTTTAGAACACAACATGCCTTTGTTGACAGGATGATCCTTATCTCCCTCTACTTTGATATTGCCGTGTTTGTCTTTGTTGACAACGATACCGCAACCCACTCCACAATAAGAACATGTTGTTTTGAATGACTCCATTTATTTTTTAGGATTAATGAGTTTAATTGGTGTCAGGTCTTCAGACCTGACACGGCCGGCCGTTAGTTAAGAAGTTTGTGTTTCATACGAACAGTGTCAGGTCTGAAGACCTGACACCAACACAATGTGCAATGGTTTCTTATATATTGGACTTAATATCAGCGATTGACAATTTATCCATCAACATAGCCAGCAACTGATCATGGATCTTCATGTATTCCGGATCGTGTACGATTTCCTTTTTATGTCTCGGTCTGATCAATGGTACATCAACGATAGCCTTCACTGTAGCTGCCGGTCCATTATTCATGACCACTATGCGATCCGATAAGAAAATAGCTTCTTCGATGTCGTGCGTAACCATGACAATGGTCTTGTCTCGATTGTCAAGATTCCACAACTTCAATAATTCGATGTGCATAGAACTTTTAGTCAAGGCATCCAGGGCACCGAAAGGTTCATCTAATAATAAAATACTAGGGTTGATCGCAAAGGCACGTGCGATGGCTACGCGCTGTTTCATTCCGCCAGATAGTTGACCAGGTAGTTTATCTTTGTGTTCGTAAAGATTTACCATCTTCAACGTATCCTTCACTAAAGTTTTCTTTTCTGACTTGTTGAGGTCTTTCAAAACGGAATCTACGGCTTCATAAATATTTTGGTATACCGTAAGCCAAGGCAAGAGCGAATAATTCTGAAACACCAATCCCCTGTCAGGTCCTGGACCGGTCACACGTTTGCCATTGGCCAATACCTCTCCTTGTGAAGGCTTCACCATGCCGCTGATCGTATTCATCAGGGTTGATTTACCACAACCGGAGTGACCGATGACAGAGACTATTTCTCCTTTACGTACGTTCAGTGAAATGTCTTTGACAGCATCAAACTTTCCTTTTGGTGTTTTAAAACTGACCGTCACATTTTTAATTTCAATGCTATTCACCGTAAGACCTAGATCTTCCTTGATGTGCATTTCTAAAGTTGGAGCTTCGATGTTATTTTTCATAAGAGAAACTTTTTTGAAGTACACTAAATCCTTTATCCAATAATAAACCCACGATACCGATGATGAGAATACCACCGATGATTTTTTCCATGCTGCCGGCATTCCAACTGTCCCAGATGAAGAAACCAATTCCCATTCCACCCGATAACATTTCACCTGCCACAATCACCAACCAGGCTACACCAATGCTTAGACGAAGTCCTGTAAAAATATGCGGAAGACTATAAGGGAATAATATTTTAACCACATACTTGAATTTAGAAAAACCAAATGCCTTGGCTACGTTTTTATGATCCTGAGGAACAGTAGATACACCGAATGCGGTGTTGATCAACGTGGGCCAAAGAGAGGTAATGAAAATAATAAAGACCGTGGCACTGGGAGCCGATTGGAAAATCGCCAATCCTATAGGAAACCAGGCCAGAGGCGATACCGGTTTCAATATTTGCACCACCGGATTTAGGATGTTCATGGCAATTTTACTGGAACCCAATAATATACCGAAAGGTACAGCGACTAATGTTCCCAATAAAAAACCATACGTCACGCGGACAAGAGATCCCCATAAGAGCAGCCCTACTCCCTTATCGTTAGGGCCGAAATCATAAAAGGGATCTTTAAGCAATTCAGAAAATACTTCCCAGGTAGGTACCGGTCCTGGTAATTCACCATCGGTAAAACGGCTGCTCATCTCCCAGAACAGCAACAGTGCTCCTATGCCACAAAGAAAGTAGACGATGGCGAGAATATTGGATTGAATATTTTTCATAGCGTACTATTTTTTAAGTAAATAACGCCCGTTGCCTTTCAGCAACAGGCCTTGCATTCAAACAAACAAAATCAGAACATGGGTTTATACAACTTTAAAGACTCAGCCGGTTTGTTCGGATCAAACGTTACGTTATCCAATTTTAAAGTAAAGGGTTTCATGTCGTCCAAAGGAATAGAAACAGCCATGCTCTTCGCTACTTCGTTGTACAAATCACTTAGAATTAATTTATCTGCAATGGCTTTATAATTTGGAGCAGTATTTACTAAACCGAATCTTACGTATTGCGCCATAAACCAGATTGCTTGTCCTTTACGTGGGAAGTTTACATCGCCGTTTCGATGAAACATCATGTAATCGTCTTTGTATTTTTGAACCCCTAATTCACAACCCAAATCTGTTGAGCCCATGAGTCTCGCTTCGATGACATCTGTCAAAGCATTCACGTAATAAGGTTTGGCAAGTATAGCTGCTGCCTTCTTACGGTTGGCAGGAACATCCAACCACTTGCAGGCTTCCATGATCGCTTTCATCACCAGTTTCAATTCTTCTCTTCTGCCTTCACTGAATTTCTTATTGACTACAAAGGCTTTCTCCGGATGATTTCGCCAAATGTCCTGACTGGCGATGTGCGTAAAACCAATATTCTGTTTAGCCGCAATACCGTTCCATGGTTCACCTACACAATAACCTTCCATGTTGTCCACTTTCATGTTGGCGACCATTTGTGGAGGAGGAATAGTGATGATACCCACTTTGCGTTGATCCACACCGGCAGCCGCTAACCAATAGCGCAGCCAGATGTCATGTGTTCCGCCAGGGAAAGTCATCGCAAAGGTTACCTCCTTTTTCTTTTTAAGTGCCGCAACAGCAGGAGCAACTTTTTTGATGTCTTTGAATCCCACCTGACCACAAAATTCTTTAGAAAGTGTAATGGCTTGTCCATTGTTGCTGAGCATCATGGCAACTTGCATTTCCGAACCTGTCTTTCCACCTAAACCGGTGTAAACAGAAAAAGGCATGCTGAATAAACAATGCGCACCGTCCAACTCCCCTGTCAACAGCTTGTCGCGAACATTTGCCCAAGACGCCTCTTTGGTGACTTCCACGTCTACACCGTATTTTGTAAACAGCCCCAATTCTTTGGCCATGATGATCGGCGCACAATCCGTCAATGGGATAAAACCAATTTTGATTTTTTCTTTCTTCACGGATCCTACCGTTGAAGTCAGGAATACAAGCAATACTAAAACACCGCAAGTCATAAGCGTTGTTTTAGAAATGGGTTGAATAATTTTCTTTATCAGTAGATTCGTTTTCATATCTGTAACGGTTAAGGTTCAACTGTATATAAGTCTTTATTATTTAGCCGGAGCCAATGCGACCGGTTTAGTGAATAGAAAATCAGGACGAATGTTCAACATCAGGTAAGCCCACTGCGCGTTGTGCCTGGTTGCCGTTTGAGTAGGCACACCGGCCAATTCAGACTTTACATATTCTAGAGACTTGGTGGCAAACATGGTCGAGTAACCCAACTCCATGCTCACAAATTTATTGATGTTGTAATTGAGCACGATATCTATTTCAGTACCTAATGCTTTATTCAAATTACCCCCATCTAATCGATTGGCACTTTGAGCGGCCGTCCAGAACTGATGTACATCCAACGTGATGTATAAATCTTTGGCGGCATATTTTGTTTTGATGAAAGCATTTTGTAAGCCCGCTATCGGCGATCCTGTGCCGGTATAGAAAAAGTCCATATAGCCCCAGAATTTATGCGGTGTTCCATACAAAGGATCAAAACGGTGATTGACATCTGATGCTTTATCATTTCCGGAAAGCACCTCATAACCCGGACCTGCGGAGAACTTGCCTCTTTGGTACATGGCATTGGCACCAAAATGATAGGCATTCAAATCTATCCCGTTAAAATCTTTACCGGTTTGGTAATAACCAAAAGCCTGAAGGGCCAACTTACCGCCGCTGCTGGCATTGCCTACTACAGAGTTTATGTTTAATCCTGTTGTGATGCGACTATTTGTACCTACCTGATCGTAATTTCTTCCGTAAGCAAAACCTGTGGTTGCATTGCCAATAGAATCCAATCTCCATTTCGAGAAATCATCTTTGAACACCAAAGCCGATACTGTTGTTGGCCCCAACTTCTTCTTGAGGTATAAAAACTGCATCGTCTTGTACATCTGATTCATGCCATTCGTACTAGGACCGGCGCCGGCGACAATGGGTGCACCATTTTTACCTGCGGTTGGAATAAAGTTAGGTTTACTTCCCGGAACAGGAATTAGAAAACCGGTTGTTGTGGTTGCATAAGCATTGCTGTTATTAGGAGAAAAGAATACACCTGATTTACCGAAAGCATCTGAATTTTGATTGAATGCGGCACCGATATCTACCTGATAACCGCTATGTGCAAATTTGATCAGAGCGGCATCATGTCTTCTCCCTTGTTGCAGCCAGTCCAGGTTACCCAATAACCGCGCGTCATCGTATACCAATTCCTGGCGTCCCACTTTGATCGAGAGATTATCTACTTTCAATCTGCTATTGGTATCTAATGAAGTAGCGAGAATAAATTCACCCCAGGCTTCATGCAAGAATAATTTATTACCATCACCATTGTTTATGGTCGAAGCATCTTGCCCCCATACACGTACATCTCTGATTTGTGTAGAAAAAATAAGCTTGTCCCATTTATAACCAAAACTTAAATTGGTTCTCTGCGATGTAAAAAATGCGGCATCACTGCCTTTCGGCAATAAATTTCCAACGCCGTTTCTATACTCTGTACGCGTTCTGACTTGCCCGTTGAACGTGTATTGAGCCTGAGCGTAACTACCGAGAAGGCAAAACGCAAGGGCTAATAATTTGGAAAGTTGATTTTTTTTCATGTTTTTTGATTCAGGTGATTAAAAATTTTAGTCATTCATGTTGGCCCTTGGTAAAATTCGTAGTTTTATCAGGGGCTCTTTTTTACCATTACTTAGACTGCGGCTGTTTCATAGGCATAGGCTTTTGGTTGTTCTTCGGTTAAGGTTGACGATTCGTTTACACTTGGCATTTTAAATTTTATAAAAGAGGATACCACTGCGACACACACCACAGCGACACCCAATATGAAAAAAGCTTCACGGTAAGAGATGCTTTCCGATTTGAAAAGAAAACCGGCCATTACCGCTCCGATGTTGCCACCGGCACCTACCAATCCACCTACCGCTCCCATCGCTTTGTTATTGATAAAAGGCACGACAGAATAAGTGGCACCGTTAGACATTTTTACAAAAAGAGCGAAGAGCAACATTGTGGCGATAGCGATGGGTAATACCGACATTTGAGAAAACAACATGATCCCCAATCCTTCCATTAATAGGAAAGCGCTCAGAATCCATACCCTGCCTTTCAAACCAAAACGATTGCCCATGCGGTCTCCAAAGTAACCGCCCAATGCGCGTGCAAAAAGATTCATCAAACCAAACAGACCGG
>JAQZBV010000147.1 GCA_029237685.1 Cytophagaceae bacterium
TGCTTGTACAGCAGGTACTACTTACCATATCAGTTATGGAGCGAGCAACAACATTCAAACTGAAATGTATTTTCAATTGCTGCCGCTTACAGGACCTAACGCTTATCCGATTGACGATGATCCTGAACTTTCGATCACCCAATACGATGCGGGAAGACCGGGAAGATACCCAGGCTTGTTTGACTGGAAAATAAGCACGGTATCCTCTACTCCTACTTGCGGCCGCACACCCGTTACAGCCTACGTATGTCCTACTGCTGCCTTGAGTGGTAATGCGGTCATTTGTGACGATGGTGTTTCAACGACTACTTTATCTGTTGTATTGGATGGTGATGCACCTTGGTCATTGACCTATGCCATTGATAGTGTCAATCAACCGGCGATTACCGGTATCAATTCAACAACGTATCAGTTTGCGTCTCAAACAGGAGCACATGTATATACTTTAGTATCCGTAGCCAATGCAACAAGCACAGGATGTGCAAACGGTGCTTCAGGAACGGCAACAGTAACCGTTAATCCGGAAGCGCCTGTTGCGAACGACGTCACGTTCCTACCAGGAGATGCGGCTAACTTAACCGTCGATAATCCGGTTGGTACCTACAATTGGTTTGCTTCAGCTAGCGGGGGAACCGCAGTTCACACCGGATCGACTTACAGTCCTGTTCTGACAAACACTACTACCTTATACGTTCAACATGTAGATGCCAATGGAGATACCAGCTGTACCCGTACACCGGTTACCGCTTACTTATGTCCTACCGCAGCATTGAGCGGCGATGCGGTGATTTGTAACGATGGTACAACGACTACTGAATTGTCTGTAGCGCTCACAGGTGCTTCACCATGGACATTAACTTATGCCATTGACGGAGTCACACAAACGGCCATTACAGGAATCACTGCACCGAATCCCTACCTGATCACTTCAGCGCCAGGTGCACATGTATATACCTTGGTATCTGTAACCAATGCAACAAGCACCGGATGTGCCAATGGTACTTCCGGAACCGCTACCATAACCGTAAACCCGGATGCCCCGGTTGGATACGATGCCACGTTCGTTAGTCCGGGTACTGCGTTACTTACCGTTGACAACAATGCAGGAAGCACCTTTAACTGGTACGATGCGGCTACTGGAGGCAACCTGGTAAACACAGGTATTACATATACCACACCAACCTTAACGGCGACTACCACTTATTATGTAGAACAAATCATAGGAGGAATCGCCAGTTGTGAACGCACTCCGGTAACAGCCATTGTTTTTGTGCCCACCGCTGCTTTGTTCATTCCAAACCTGATGACACCCAACAACGACGGCAAAAACGACCGCTTCGAAATCCTTGGACTTCCTGACGGATCGAAACTTGGAGTATACAACCGTTGGGGAAATGCTGTTTACCAAAGCGATAATTACAATAACCAATGGGCAGCTGAAAATATCTCTGCAGGCGTCTATTATTACGACTTGAAGTTAAAAAATGGAGAATCTTATAAGGGATGGCTTCAAATCATATGGTAAACGATTATAATCTTACGTTTTTATAAAAAAAGGGCTTCAACTGAAGCCCTTTTTTTATAAACTTAGAAAGCCGGCCTTCTTGGATTAGTTATTCTATTAAAAAAAATATTCTTGTTTTTTAAGTGCAAAGGCAATTGATAAAATTTTTCTTTAATAGCTTCTCTGCAACGCTATGGTGTATTCTTAGTTCTAAGATAACTTATCAAATCGTGCGCTCTATTGAATAATCACAATATTTACATCGATTTTTGACCTGCATATTTCCCTCCATTTTCATTCACTTTATTTTCTAAATGGCGTATAAACATACATTAAGGAATTACTAAACCCTTGATGCAATGATCATGAAAACGCAAGAAGCTCATACCACTCTTTTTTCTACCAGTCTCAAAACGGTATTCGTGTGTCTGGTATTTGCACTTTGTCTGGGTAGCTATACTTCTTACTCCCAAACCTACCAAGTAAATGGTAGCGCATTAAATAACGGCTCCGGATTGGTTCGCATGACAGCGGCCAGTATTGGTAACCAGACAGCATCAGCCTGGAGTACGACGAAGATAGACCTTACTCAAACCTTTGACAGAAGCTTTGACATGTTCTTCGGTTGCGACAACGGAGCAAACGGAGGAGACGGCATGACGTTCACCTTTCACAATGATCCCAGAGGATTAAATGCATTGGGAGATGGATTTGGATATTTGGGTGTAGGCGGTGGCAACGCCATATCACCTGCTTTATCGATCGAGTTTGACACCTATGATGGTACTGCTTCAGGAGGATCAAATGAACAGGCAGCCGATCACATTGCTATTGATATCAATGGTAACGTAAATAATACTACAAACACCTTTGTTGGCACCAGCGGATCAGTTACCAACCAACGTACCCTTGATTTCGCAGGAGGAAGAGACTTAGAAGCCTGTGCCGCTAACTCCTCCAATTATTATAGTATTCGCGTGCAATGGACCTATACCAATGCCACTACTCAAACACTTCGCTTATACGAAGAAGGTACACTTACCTTGACGTACACCGGTAACTTGATCAATACCATCTTTGCAGGCAACAACTCTGTGTATTGGGGGTTTACGGGTGCCACAGGTTCTGCTTCCAATGAACAATGGATTGCTCCGACAGGCAGTGTGATTCCATGGCAATGTGCATCCGGTTCATGCTGTACAGCCTATACTTTAACTAAAACGGGACCTAATACAGTTTGTACAGGTTCTATATCTGTAGGTATTACTCCTTCTTCAGGTTCTGCTCCTACTACTTACAACTGGTCTACAGGTGCAACCACTTCTACTGCTAACATTACAAGTCCAGGTACTTATACGGTTAACGTACAACAAAATCAATCCGGCAGTTTATGTCCTGCTACCTTAACCTTCAACATTTCTTCTACAGGAGCGACCGGTGTAATGAGCGGAGGGACTACCATTTGTGATGACGGTTCTACCACCCCTATTTCAGTGGCCTTAACAGGTACACAACCATGGTCTGTCACCTACTCTATTGATGGTGTCGCCCAACCGGCAGTAACCGGCATTACCTCTTCACCTTATGTGATCAATGCAACGGCTCCACATCTTTATGCATTAACCGGCGTAACAGACGGCTCTGCTTGCAACGGATCAGAATCAGGAACTGCTGACATCAAAACTTATCCAGCTTTGCCTGACGGAAACGATAATACATTTTCTGCTCCCGCGGCCACAACATTAAGTGTCGACAATGAAGGAGGAACCTATGAATGGTATACTGATCCTACAGGTGGAACTCCTGTTTATACAGGTACTACTTATACCACTCCAGTACTGGCCACCACCACGACTTACTATGTTAAGAATGCAGCCATTACAGCATTTACCAATAAAAGTGTAGCTTATTTGAACCGTACACAATATGGTACAGGTGGTAACAATACTGCTACTCAAACCAACGCTCCTGAAAATGATTTATGGTTAGACTTCCGCGCGAACAGCAGTTTTACATTTAATTCCATCAGCTTAGATGTGAATGTTTCAGTTGCTCCTCAGCCTGCAGGCACTCAAGCCAGAGTTTACCTTAGAGATTTGACGGCAGGTACCATGACAACATATACACAAGCAGTAACCGGGCTTCCTACAGGTGTACAAAGTGTGACAGTCAGTCTTGGAGGTTTCGCCATTATTTCAGGACATAATTATAAGATCAGTTACGATGTAACACCTGTTGCAACGGCTCAGAATATCAGGTATTGGGATTTTGTCGGAGCACGTGGTCCTTGGGGAGCCAATCCACCGGCTACTATTACTAAAGATCCGGAATTGAATATCACTACTCAAGGTCAGGGATGGTATCCAGGAATGTTCAACTGGCAGATCACAGTAGGATCTCCTGCTGCATCCTGCGGTCGCACTCCTGTTACTGCTTATGCTTCTCTTCCAGTAAGATTACTTTATTTCCGTGCACTTCTAACGACACCAGGAACAGCCTTGTTGCAATGGAGCACTGCCAGTGAAGAGAACAACGATTACTTTACGTTGCAACGCTCTGCGGACGGCATCAACTTTACCGATGTGATCGAGAAAGACGGTGCAGGAACTTCGAATACGGTGAACAACTACAGCCACATCGATGCGCAGGCACTGTCCGGTATTTCTTATTACAGGGTGAAGCAAACGGATTATGACGGCAAGTATTCTTATTCTAACATCGCTAAAATTGATGACAGCTCGTTGAAAACATTCAGCCTGAATCTTTCACCAAACCCGGCCGCTAGTGGATCGAGCATCTTCCTGGATTTGATAGGCGCTGATGCCAATGCTAAAATACCGGTGGCGATTTACGACATGTTAGGACGATTGATCTATTCGACTGTTCTCGTAAGTGACGAAGCAGGGAATGTGCATGAAGATCTTGGAAGCCTGACTTATCTTTCCAATGGTACTTACATCATCTCTGTTGCTCCTGCTAATAAAGGAGAATACAAACAAAAGGTCATGATCTATTGACCGCTCTCATTTTTTAATGTAGAATATAATCACCAGGTTTTCCCTTACCTGGTGATTTTTTTTGTTGAAATAGTTCTCTTCTCCTAACCTGAATGCCTTTATGACGTCGTGAAAGAGAAAATGATGCTGTGGAACATTTTATGCAACAGGGTTTCTTATAATCAATGTCTCATGGCTACAGCAACTGATCAGACTTCCAGATGGACCGTTCCCAAAAAGAAACTTCGTCACCTTGTTCACAATTACTCCGCCTCCGCTCAAGCTGCCGATTTGGTGTATACCAACGATAAAGAAGAGGGCATCAGCAGAAAGAAAAAAGGAACGGCCTATGAATTTTTCTTTCAAGGGAAAAAAGTAAAAGATAAACCGACCTTAGAACGCATCAAACACCTGGTCATCCCTCCGGCATGGGAGCGCGTATGGATTTGTCCGCATGCCAACGGCCATATACAAGTAACGGGTTATGATGTCAAAAACAGAAAACAATACCGCTACCACAATGCCTGGTCTGCCCTGCGGGATGAAACAAAATATTACCGCTTGAAGGATTTTGCCAAAGCGTTACCCGAGATCAGACAGCGATTGAAATCCGATTTATGCAAACAAGAATTGTCGAAAGAAAAAGTATTGGCTGCGGTAGTCAGTGTAATGGAATCGACCAGCATTCGTGTAGGCAACAGTACCTATGAAAAACTCTATGGTTCTTTTGGCTTATCCACCCTAAAGGACCGTCACGTCATCATCAAAGGCGATCAACTGACTTTCCAATTCAAAGGCAAAAAAGGTGTGCAGCATAAGATCTCTTTAAAGAATCGGAAACTCGCCAACATTGTAACCCGCTGCAGAGATGTACCGGGGCAACAACTTTTCCAATACATCGATGAAGAAGGCAACCGACATGGCATTGATTCGTTGGAAGTCAACAATTACATCCGCACCATTTCCGGCGGTGATTATACCAGCAAAGATTTCCGCACCTGGACCGGCACCGTGCAATGTTTGCTGGCCTTTAAAGAAATAGGATTCGGTGAAACAAAAACACAACAGAAAAAAAACGTGGTGGAAGCGCTGGATAAAGTAGCCTTAGCGCTTGGCAATACGCGGTCAGTCTGCAAAAAACATTATGTGCATCCCGGCATTCTATCGGATTATGAATCCCATAAACTGGAAAAATACCTGCAGCAAATCAATCGATTGGAAACGAGTTGCGACAACAAGGAAAGTTTAACGCCTGCAGAAAAAGTATTGTTGAAGATTCTGGAAGAGAATTAAAGTCCAAGCTGTTCCAAATATGATTCATTGAAGAACTGTTTCTTAAACCATAGCTCAAATGCTGGATCCAGGAATTCCAATGTTCCGTTATGTTCATACACCATGTCGTTAGCCAAAAGAATAGCTTTATTCTTACTCACATTTCTCGGCGTTCCGAGCATATAATCCCTCATGATTGCAGTACTTGTAAACTGGTTTTCCTTCTTCGCAATAGCCTTCAGTAAATTAAGTTGTGTACCGCTAATGATCTCTACTTCTCTTTGATATAAAGGAGTATTGGCTTGAATCAATTCTTGCAAAGCCAAAGCGACTTCCTTTGAAGTTGCCTTTTTAGCTGTTAAATTCCAGGTATAGTGAGAAAGCTGTTGTACGTACCAGGAATGATCTTTCATAAGCTTAGGAATCCATGCTGCGTCAGCTTCTGAGATTTGTTTACCGCTGTCGACAAAACTTTTGCATATGAATGTAATCCATTTTTCACTCTCGATCTTCGGCAACAACATGATATCACCAAATCTGTAAAAAGGTTTCGAAGGATTATTAAAAATCTCTGTCATCATGTGGCGTTTACTTCCGTAAAGACAATAGGTGACATGCTTCTGACGCTGCCAAACAGACCTCAATTTCTTTTCAAAAACAGGATACTCTTTGAAAGAAGCCAACTGTTGAATATAGTTTCTGGAAGCTTCAAAATTTCTTCACTGTGTTTGCGAAGTTCTTTCCAATCAAAACTGATGCTAAAATCAGTAGCCGGATCCAGACCTAAACTAATAGATGGAATCAATTGTTTAAAAAAATCCTTTCCACTTCCTATCCACTCCTGCCATTTGTTAGACGATGCTTTAATGACTTCTCTGGCAAATGTTTCTAAAAATTCCTCTTCACTATTGACTGCGAAGAGATCCATCAATACTACTTTATGTATTTTACTCTTTCGTTCAATATCATGGATCACCTTTTCCACCAGAGATGATTTTCCCCATCGTCTTGGTGAAATGATCATGGTATTGATCCCGTTCAGCAGGTTGTTTTTCAGTTTTACCGTTTCCTCTTCCCGGTTGGTAAAAGAATGAACGCTGACTGTATTCCCGTAAATAAATGGTGAATTTTTCATGCCTCCAAAATTTTATACCAAAAGGTATAATACATAAAGGTATAAAACAAGATATTCTAAAAAAAAGCTATAAACGTTAGTTAGGCTTTTCTCACAAACTCCGATTTCAAAGCCATCGCACCGAAACCGTCGATTTTGCAGTCGATGTTATGGTCACCGTCACCGTCTGTCAGGCGGATATTCTTTACCTTTGTACCGGCTTTAATGGCTTTGGGTGCGCCTTTCACCGGAAGGTCTTTAATGATCACCACGGTATCTCCATCTTGTAACACAGTACCATTGGCATCTTTGATCGCCCCTGCTGTTTCTATAGCTGCCGCATCTGTAGCGTCCTCCTCCGGACTCCATTCGTAATTGCATTCAGGGCATACCATCAGCGAGCCGTTGGAATAAGCATAAGGGGATTTGCATCTAGGGCAAGGGATGGATTCTTCGGACATGGATGGTTTTGGACTATGTTATAAAATAAATAAAGACAAATGCGTTGATCCAAATGAAACTAGATCTTATTTGGTTTTGACCAGACCGTCTGTGCCAATCACCAAGTTACTTTCCGGCAAATCGGTTTGTGTCAAACTGATGATTTCATTCAAGGCACTTTGATCCGGATCGAGAATAGGGCCGCCTTCTCCTATTTGTTTCGTTGAAATGATTTGCCCCTGAATGAATTCTCCCTTTTTATTTACATATACTTTGATGATCGGGGCATGTCCTGTCGCGCCTCTGAGGTTGAAGCGACCATAGGTAGCGAAGTTTCCTAAACTGTAAGCAATGAATCTTCCTTTGTAAAGATCAATCGCACGGGTCACGTGCGGTCCGTGACCGAAGACAATATCAGCACCGGCATCGATCACATCTCTTGAAAACTGGTAGGGATTGCCTCGATTCTCGCCCAGGTAGATTTCATTCTTCTTGGTAATGTTGCGGTGCGTGACACCTTCTGCGCCGCCATGAAAAGATACAATGACCATGTCACACAAAGAATCCAAATGACGCACGATGCCGACAGCGTTTTGTCTGTCGTTGATGCTGACCGTGCCGTTATTAGGCGCGAAAGCACAAAAGCCGTAGGTGACACTGTCTTTGGTGAAGATGGTATATGGATACTCCAGCAAGCCCGCGAACTCGATCGCGTTTTCTTTTAATAACCTGACCGTATTTATTTTTCCCGGTGTACCAAAATCGCCGGAGTGGTTGTTTGCCAAACTCAGCACATCAAAACCGGCCTCTTTAAAGTAAGTAATGTAATGATCAGGGCTCTTGAAAGCATAGCAGGTAGCAGGATTGCTGCATGTTTTCATATTTCCTTCACCACTTAGCAAAGTGCCTTCCATATTACCGAAAGTCAGATCGGCATCGATCAGGATATCTTTGACCGGTGTTAAAAGTTCTTTGCCGTCCTCTGGTGGTAAATAGCCCGCAGGATAATTAGTACCCAACATCATGTCTCCCACTCCGATGATAGAAATGGTATCCTTATTTAGTGCAGAGGCTTGCATCGTATAAAGGTTTTCTTCTTTTGCAAACTGCTGAAGATGGAAAGGCAATCTGCCGGCAAACAAAAAACGACGTTTGTAGTAATCCAGTTTATCGTATCGCTCGATCAGAATACCTCTCTGGCAGCTGTGCATCATGGTGACAAAGCCGTTGCTCACTTCAATCACCATGCTGATATGCCCGACAGTAGAGCGATTCAGGTCTCTTCCTTTGAAAAATAGAAAGTCGCCTTTTTTAACGTCAGCAAAATCTATTTTGATTACATTTCTCGCAATCTGCGCCGCAGAATGAGGAATAGAAATATTGTGCGTAGAATAAAGGTGCGAGAGGTAACCGCTGCAATCCATTTTCCAGGCTGATGGGCCTTTATAACAATAAGGTTTGCCGACAAATGATTTTCCGTATTGAATGACCCGATCCATAACAGACAGTGAATCTTCCGGATCACTAATTTTAAAAAGGCTACCAGAAGCCGCATTTACAGCGGTGTGACTTGTACTGACAAGCAGCAAAATCAAAAAGCTAAAGATGCATTTATTTTTCATACCTCTTTTATAATGTGTATTCAACCAGCAAATTAGAAGGATTTGCCTTGGCGTACAAGATTAGTTTAAAAAACTTCCTAACAGACAGGAAGCTACTGATTCCCTTCGTATAACCACGAAATCAAATCACAAGCTTATCACTCTCTATCAAAGCGATATAAGTCCATTTTTAGACGGTATGGTTGTTCTACCATCTGCTACTTTTTGCACGAAATTGTCCCCCCTCGATACGCCTGTTTATTATTCCTTTCCATTAAACCCATCATCACATAACCATATGGGCACATCCAACTACAAACCGAATCATGCATGATTCTATACTCCATACAAAAACACCTTGTTAGATCTTCTTTTATTGAGTGCTCGCATAAAGTCTTCCAATACCCCATAACATCTTGGGAGTTTCAATACGCTTTACATTAAGGTAATATTCACTGGTTTTTATTCGCTAAAACATAATACATGTATAAACAAACGATGATATGACGCACGTAGGTTTGGGGATTAAAACAACTTATCCAAACATGAAAACACAATTCAGAAAATTATCCCTGCTCTTGTTCGTGCTGCTGTGCACGAATATAGCGAGTGTGGATGCACAGGTATTGCTTCCATTAGGCAGTACATGGAAATACTTAGATAATGGATCTGACCAGGGAACAGCCTGGAAAGAAACCTCTTTTGACGATGCGGCTTGGTCTTCAGGCCCAGCGCAATTGGGTTATGGAGACGGAGATGAATCTACGATCGTGACTTATGGTGCCGATGATCAAAACAAGCACATAACCACTTATTTCCGCAAAACAATTTCTATTGCTGACGCGAGCAGCTTGGATAATGTGAAACTGACGTTGAACCGTGATGATGGCGCTGTGGTGTATATTAACGGCGTGGAAGCGTTGCGTTCTAATATGCCAGAAGGTGTGATTAATCACCAGACTTTTTCTTCTTCCAATAACGAAGCAGTGATTTCACAATTGATCCCAGCCTCCTTTTTTGTTACAGGAAACAACGTTATAGCCGTATCCATGCACCAAACAAACTTGACAAGCTCTGATTTGAGTTTTGATCTGGCTTTGGAAAATATTCAAGAACGTTTGGTGATCGGTCCTGGCACCTTGTGGAAGTACTTGGATAATGGTACCAATCAAGGAACAGCCTGGAGAGATGTGGCATTTGATGATGCGGCGTGGCAAAGCGGATTAGCTCCTTTAGGTTATGTGATGACAGGAGTAGTAACAAACGTAAGTTTCGGTCCTTCATCTTCCAATAAATACCCTACTACCTATTATAGAAAGAAAGTCAACTTGACCACAGGTGATTTGGCGCCAGTGGATTCTATACTTGTAACGTTTAGATTAGACGACGGTGGAGTGTTATACATTAATGGTACAGAGGTAATGCGTAGAAATATGCCTACAGGAAACATCACGTCTTCTTCTTTTGCTAATGCTACAGTTGGAAGTGCCCCTCAGGAGTTTACAGCTGTGCTTTCTAAAAATGTATTGATAGAAGGTGAAAATACATTCGCCGTAGAAATACACCAAGTCAATGCGACAAGCTCTGATACGTACTTTGATGTATCGGTTGACTTCGTTAAACCTGATCTGGTATTGGCTCCGGCAGGATCTGCCTGGAAGTACAATGACCTAGGACTTAGTGCTGCTACGGGTTGGACTGACTTAAACTTTGACGATGCTGCCTGGTCTTCTGGTAATGCTGCTTTGGGTTATGGCAACGGTGATGAAGCAACAACTATAAGTTATGGATCCGATGCAGTAAACAAACACATCACGACTTACTTTAGAAAAGTAGTGAATGTGTCGTCGACCGCAGGATATGCCAACCTGCAATTGCTTTTACAAAGAGACGACGCTGCGGTGGTGCATTTAAACGGAAGCGAAGTCTATAGAAATAACATTACCTCAGGTACCGTTACGCATAGCACCAAAGCCCTAAGAGCCATTGAAGGAGCGGAAGAAACACAATGGTTAGCCATCAACTTGCCTTTGTCTTTATTGCTTACAGGTGATAATAGTGTAGCGGTAGAAATTCACAAGTTCAATGCAACGGAATCGGATGTGCGTTTTGATTGTAAAATTGCTTTACAAGAATTAGCAAAAACACAAACTCCGAATACTTCCATCGTTACCTGTGATCCCACTACAAGTGATAAAATTGGATGTTTTACTTCCGTGAGGCCATCGGCACAAACAGGTGGATTCATCATTCCTTCTACGCATACCTTTCAATTGATTGCGAAGCAAGGGCAAGCTGATTTTTACAAGAATTCTACCCGCAGCATGCCATCGAATCATGATTTCACGGGATATGTTTCGCAAGGGGCAAACAGCAAACAAGGTATTGTAGCGGTAAACCATGAGAACGATCCGGGGGATGTATCTCTACTTTCTGTTCACTTGAACGACGAAAGCATGACATGGGTATTGGACTCTGCGCGCTTGGTGGATTTCACAGCTTTAGTAAGAACTACTCGTAACTGTTCAGGTGGTGTAACACCATGGGAAACCATCATTACCTCTGAAGAAACCTATACGACAGCCGATGCCAATGCCGATGGTTATCAAGACCGAGGATGGCAAGTAGAAATAGATCCGATATCAGGCAAAATAATGGATTACAACAACGATGGTAATCCGGATAAGATATGGAGAATGGGAAGAATGAGTCATGAAAACATTGCCGTCAGTGCCGTCAGTGCTATTGCCTATCAGGCTGAAGACGGTGGAAGCAGTGGTGTCTATAAATATGTAATGGATGTCAAAGGCAAAATGAATAACGGAACCTTATGGGTACTAAGAAGAGATAACAGTACCTCTACAACAGCTACCTGGGTGCAAGTGCCAAATACGACACAATCGGAATGCAATACAGTATCCAGTGTAATTGGTGCTTTGGGTGGTACCAACTGGAATGGACCGGAAGACGTGGAGTTTGGCCCTGATGGTAAAATGTATTTTACCTCCAAAGGAACCGGTACGATCTGGAGGTTCAAAGACGATGGTACAACAGTAAGTGAACTGGAGGCTTGGGTAACGAACAGAAACTATCCGATCACACACAGTGAAGGTACTGTAAATGAAAGTTTTGGTACAGGCATCGATAACCTCACTTTCGACGGTGAAGGGAACTTATGGGCCATGCAAGACGGCGGTCGCGGACACCTTTGGGTAATTCGTCCGGAGCATACACAAGCGGATCCTAAAGTAGAACTGTTTGCTGTGACCCCTTCCGGTTCTGAGTCTACAGGTTTGACCTTTACTCCAGATTACAAATACGGTTTCATTTCGATCCAACATCCTGGAGGAAATACCGATTTGACAGACGCGGCAGGAAATACGGTACGTTTTAACGCAGGTGCTACCATTGTGTTTGCACGTAAAGAATACCTGGGCGCCAATGCTATTGCTCCATCTTTTGATTTAGGTACAGACTTAGTGGCTTGTGAGAAATTAGAATTAACGGCCAATACCACTACAGATGTGTTGAATGTATGGGAAAACAACAGTACAGAAGCGACATTGGAAGCCACCGCAACAGGCTGGTATAAAGTAACGGCTTATGCCAATAATGGAAAAATGTTCAAAGACAGTGTGTATGTAACGATCAATGAAAAACCTGTATTAAATCTAGGTGCTGATGTGACATCCTGCGATGAGCCGGTAGCCTTGACAGCGGGAGATGAAACCTATACGTATGAATGGAATAACAGTGCCACAAGCCCATCCATTGTAGCCACTGCAACTGGCGACTACCATGTCGTAAAAACAAACCCTGCAACTACATGTGTCGCTGAAGACGAAGTGCATGTGGATATTTACGAATCGCCAGCACTTGACTTGGGTGAAGATATCGAACAGTGTGGAGGGTCGGTGATCTTAACTGCCGGTGATAATAACTACAGCTACGAGTGGAGCACGGAAGCCACGAGCGCTTCTATCACTGTTTCCAACTCTGCTGAATATACCGTAGTGAAAACAGATCCATCGACTTTGTGTAGCTCAGAAGATGAAGTATTGGTAGAAATTAATCCATTACCTGTTGTAAGTTTAGGACCGGATGTGAATTTATGCGCGTCATGTCCATTAACATTAGATGCAGGAGCTGGATTTGCCACTTACCTGTGGAACAATTCAACAAGCAATAGAACATTGGAAGTAGTGGAGGCCGGTACTTACACAGTTACAGTTACCGATGCCAATGGCTGCGAAGCCTCTTCTTCTGTTCTGGTTACACGTGATATAGCAACATCCATTGACGAACTATTGACTCAGCAAAATGGATTTGTGGTATTACAGCACATTCAAAACAAACAAGTATCTGTAGTATTAAACCTGACTTCCTCTACTCAGTTGCAATTGATTTTGCATGACCTCAATGGAAATGTAGTTGGAGAAGTAGCCAATGGATACTATGACACCGGTATGCAGACCTGGAAGCTTGATCAGTGGACAAACCAATTAACGAGTGGTATGTACATTGTCAACCTGCAAGCAGGAGAAAAATCCGAATCGCGTCGATTCATAGTGTACTAATTTAACTTTTTATTTACATGATGATGAGGCATGGAGAATATCTCCATGCCTTTATCTCATTTGATTCCTTTGTATAATGAGACTTAACATATCCTACATCCTGTTTTTATTCGTTCCCTTTACGCTGTTTGCTCAACAAGAATCGTTGTCCGATGCATGGCTAAGGAAAAGTTATATCTGCTACGATTTCAATTTGGCCCTATCTAATCCGGATACAGTAGTTGGATTGAATTTAAGACAACAAGGCTATAAAGAAATTTCCGCTTCGATCGGAGAATTGAAGAAACTTAAGTTTATCAATGCCATGAAAAATAACATCGCTTCTATAGATCCTGCTATAGGAGAATTAACATCCTTACGCATCGTCAACTTCAGACAAAATCAACTGGCGGAGCTCCCCTCTTCCTTTTTTAAACTACGAAAAATAGGCGAGCTGGACTTAAGCAGAAATCGATTCACTCAAATAGATTATCCTTGGCAGAAACTTCGGATATTGCAATTTTTAAATTTATCGACCAATAAAATAGATGCCCTGCCCTTGCAGATGACAAAGTTGAAAAAACTTTCGCATGTGGATTTTTCTTCGAATGAAATCACTACCCTGCCAACAGGCTTGGACCGATTAAAACATTTAAAGGCGATGAATCTTTCCTCCAACAAAATCTCGGTGCTGCCTGAAGGTCTTCTAAAA
>JAQZBV010000024.1 GCA_029237685.1 Cytophagaceae bacterium
AAAAAACATTTATTTGTAGCTAAATTTCTACTGATGACGCAGGCTGATCCACATAATGAAGAAAAGCGCTTAAAAGCGCTTAATGAATACCATGTGATGGACAGCATGCCTGAGCAAGAATTAGATGCGCTTACGAAACTGGCATCTACGATCTGTGATACGCCTATCGCGCTCATCAGTTTAATTGACGAGCGCCGCCAATGGTTCAAATCAAAAGTTGGTATAGAAGGAACAGAAACGGCCAGGGAACATGCCTTCTGCAACTTTGCCATTCAGGGCGATGACGTCTACGAAGTTCCCAATGCCTTAGAAAATAAATTATTCGCAGATAATCCTTTTGTAACAGGTGATCCCCATGTAAGGTTCTATGCCGGAGCTCCACTGATCAGCCCCGAAGGATATAAATTGGGAACCTTGTGTGTCATTGATACCGTTCCCAAACACCTCAACGAAAAGCAAAAAGAAACCCTTCGCATTTTATCCGGATTCATCATTAATCATTTTGAACTGCGCCGAAAAAGTGAGCAACTCAAAGAAAGTGAAGAAAAATACCATCAGATTGTTGATGACATTGCCGACATCATTTACACTTCAGACATCCAGGGGAATTTTACTTATGTCAACCGCAATGCAAAACGCATCCTGGGTTATAAGCCGGAAGAATTGATCGGTAAAAATTTCAGAGATCTCATAGAACCGCAATACAAGGAAAAAATCAGTCGCTTTTATTTTGAACAATTTAAAAGCAGGCAAAAAGAAAGTACCCTCGAGTTTCCCGTCATCATGCGCAACGGACAGGCCAAATGGGTAGAACAAAAAGTGATGCTCAACCTGGAAGGCGATCGCATCACGGGTTTCCAGAGTGTGGTAAGAGATATCGACCCCAGGTGGCATGCTGAACAAACGTTAAAGAGAGCACGGAAAGAAATGGAAGAAGCGCGCAATATGCTTCAATCTATTCTGGATAATGTACCTTCCATCATTTTTATCAAAGACAAAGAAGGCCGCTACCTGTTGATCAATAATCAATACGAAAAGATCAACGGTGTTTCGCTGAAGGACATTTACCTGAAAACAGATTATGACTTCCGGCCGAAAGAACTAGCGGATGAAATGTGCCGCACAGATAAAAAGCTGTTTGACACAAAGGAACCGATCACCTATGAACAACAACTCATCAATAACGGCAAAACGCTGACTTTGCTCACGACTAAAGTTCCCTTACGCAATGAACAAGGAGAGATTTATGCGCTTTGCGGAATGGCCACTGATATTTCCAGTCAAAAAGAAATTCAGAGTATGTTGGAAGAACGCGATGAGCGCTTTACTAAACTTTTTCATTCCAGTCCGGTAGCCATGAGCCTGGCTTCTTTGGATCCGAGTAAAATTGTAGAAGTAAACCAATCCTTTGAGCTGCTTACTGAATTCAACCAGGATGAAGTGATTCAAAAAAACTCTGTTGAAATCGGCATACTCACCGAAGAAGACAGAGAAAAGCTTTCCAAAGCTTTTCGTGAGGATGGTTCTTTAAGAAATCAGGAAGTAGCGCTGATCACTAAAAGCCGGAATAAAAAACATGTTTTAATTTCAGCCAGTATTATAGAAATTGAGAAGAAGCCCTTCGCGCTCAATGTTTATATAGATATTTCCATTCGAAAAAAATTCGAACAAGAGCTTTTGAAAACCAAAACCTTGTTGACAGAAGCGATGACAATTGGTCATTTGGGCAGTTTTGAGCACAACATCATCGATCAAACGGTAACCTGGTCAAAAGAAATTTTTACCATGATGGAAATGGATGCAAACAGCGATCCATTGGATTATCCTTCCTACATCAGGGCCATTCATCCTGAGGATCTGACCATGGTTTTGGCGAACATGGAAAGAACCTATGCGACTAAAACGCGTGATTTAACCGTCAACCGTTTTATCACCGCCAAAGGCAATACCAAGTGGATCGAAACCCGAACCGTTCCGCAATTCGACAAAAATGGCAACATCTGTCTTTTCCGAGGCACCATGCAAGACATCACAGAAAGAAAAATACTGGAGCAGGAATTGCGTGCGGCGAAAGAAACGGCTGAAAAGTCTGTGGTTGCCAAAGAACATTTCTTGTCTAACATGAGTCATGAAATCCGTACGCCGATGAATGCAGTATTGGGCTTCACCGATTTATTGATCGATACTCCCCTTAATCCGGAACAAAAAGATTTTGTGGAAGCCATACAAACCTCCGGCAAGAACCTGATGTCCATCATCAATGACATCCTCGATTACTCTAAGATCGAGGCAGGCATGATGACCATCGAACAAGCACCGATGAGTGTGCGTAGTATTTTCAGTTCTTTATCGGTATTGTTTAATCAAAGAAATACAGCCCTTGCGTTGTCGTTTACTACAGATCCCGCGATTCCGGATCATTTATCCGGTGATCCGACGCGCTTGACACAAATTATCATCAACCTGGTAAGCAATGCCATCAAGTTTACCGAAAAAGGCAGTGTGAAGGTAGCGGCTGTGCTTGAGAAGAAGATAGACCAAGTAGCGCATGTGAGATTTACTGTGGCCGATACCGGCATAGGCATCGCGGAAGACAAAATAGACGCGGTGTTTGAGCGTTTCAATCAAGCGACCAATGATACGACGCGCAAGTACGGCGGCACAGGACTTGGCTTAAGCATTGTGAAACGATTGGTAGAACTTCAAGGCGGTAGTATCCACCTCAAAAGCTCTTTAGGTATAGGATCTGTTTTTGAATTTACACTTCCTTTTACTGAACAAAGCGGTGAAGCAATAAAAGACCTGCAAGCCAATACCCTGCATATCACAACTTATGAAAAAAAGAAGTGGCACATTTTGTTGGTAGAAGACAATGTGATCAATCAGAAGCTGGCTGAAAAACACCTGACTAACTTTGGTTTTACGTTGGACATTGCAGGCAATGGCAAAATTGCACTTGAAAAATTGCAACAAGGCGCCTACGATTTGATATTGATGGACATGCAAATGCCCGAAATGGATGGCTACGAAACAGCAACTGCGATACGAAAGCAATTGAAGTTAACAGTTCCTATCATTGCCATGACTGCTCATGCGATGAGCGGAGAGAAAGAAAAATGTCTGGCTATTGGCATGAACGATTATATTTCCAAACCGTTTAAGGCGGCGGATTTGTATCAAAAAATAAGTGATCAAATGTCAACTGTAGCAGCACCTCTTGCGTCATCAGATCAAACTCTTTCTACACAAACGATTGATTTGACAGAGTTGCGAGAAATGTCTGACAACAATGTAGCGTTTATTCAGGAAATGCTGGAACTTTTTGTATCTGAAATGACTGCCCATTTGCAGCAATTGGAAGCCTCTATTGAAGCCAATGAAGAGGAGACCACAGAATACCTTTCGCATAAAATCAAATCTTCCATCACCATGATCGGCATGGACCTCAGGCTACTGGACCTGCTTACAGATATGGAGAAATTGGCTAAATTGGGAAATCAACAAGCGTTGCTGCGCACTCATTTCTTGAAATTTGAAACAGCAAGCCGGTTGGCTCTCGCTGAAGCGGTTGCAGTACTCCATAGGCTTCGTTCGGAAAACGGCCCAATGTAAAAAATCAAATTGATCGTTTATTTTATCGTTCAAAAAACTTTACCTTAAGCCCTGCGTTTAAGTAGTAAACACGCAATTTACAATTGCTCCATGATCCAACGATTAAAAGCCCTCTTCATCGCTTTAAGCATAGACGACTCGACCATTCTGCGAGAGGTTAGAAAATCCAATCTGACACGTACCTTAATAGGGACTTCTGGTGCCATTATATTTAGTGCCGCTGTCATGAGTGTCTTTTCACAAAGCAATACAGGTATCACCGCTTTAGAATCAGCATGGAGGGCACATGTTCTTCAACTGAATGTGATCACCCTTACCTTCAATACCCTTATTGCTTGCTTAGCATTTTTTGCGCTGCGTTATAAAAACACAAACCATATCCTCTATGCCTGTCTGCCCTATGCCTTCATGGTCGTAGTAGGGGCATGGGGCATTGCGGGAACAGCCATTCACCAATTGATTTCCTGGAACATCGTTCCCTTTATACTTGCTTCATTTGTGCTTGTGATGCTTTTGATAAGACCTCTCGTTTTGTTTTACTATTTCATTATTCTGTACTTTGTATTTTATTTAGTCATACCCATTCATCAAACCAATCCCAATTATATTTTATTGAACCGTGTCCTGGGACTGGCAACTTTATTTATCAGTTATTGTTTTTCTTTGTTCACCTGGAACAATAACCTCGTGCGCTTTCGTCAAATTCGCCTGATTGAACTACAAGCAGAAGAACTAAAGGAGTCCAATGCCAGTAAAGACAAGTTTTTTTCTATTCTGTCACATGACCTGAAAGGTCCCGTGGCTACATCTCTTCTCTTGACCGAATTATTGCAGGAAGAAAATATAGGCGAACAAGAACGTCAAGAGATTCAGCAGTTGTTTCGTACCAGTCTTGAAAACATTTCACGCTTGCTTAACAATGTGTTGTTATGGGCCAATAACCAAACCGGTAAAATCAATTTTACTCCTACACGCCTTGAACTGAGAGCACTGGTGAATGAAGACCTTCAACTGCTCAGTGCCATGGCCCAGCAAAAAAACATTACCATGGTCAATGAAGTAGCATCCGATTTTTTTCTGTTTGCCGATGAACACATGATGCATACCATCATTCGCAACCTGTTGACGAATGCGATAAAATTTACCCCATCAGGTGGAAAAGTAAATGTTATCGCGGAGCAAGTAAAATCATCTGATGGTTCCGATTGCATTAAACTCTCCATCGTAGACAATGGCATCGGTATTTCTCCTGCACTTTTAGGTGATTTATTTAAGCTGGACAAAAAAGTAATGACTCCCGGCACAGACAATGAAATAGGGACCGGGCTAGGACTTATACTTTGCAAAGATTTTGTAGAAAAACACAAGGGTCAGTTGCTCGTGGAAAGTGAAGAAGAAGCCGGCAGCCGCTTTACTATTCTATTGCCAGTGTAGCCCTTCACTTTTTGCACCATTTTTACCAATCAGGATGCGTCATGATTATTTAGCCATCCCTTGTACATCCCTCATCTTTTTTTATATTGTACTCTTACAGTTCGCTGCATTTGTTAAGTATAACACAACTAAAGAATTAGCCTATGGACGATTCTCTAAAAGACCTCTTGCGTATACCCGGAGTGGGTAAAGTCATTGCGAAAGATTTATACCGACTGGGTTTTAAATCTGTGGCGGACTTAAAAGCACAAGATCCGGAAATACTTTATGTCCTTCACAATGACCTGAAAGGGGAAGTCCAAGACATTTGCCTATTGTATACCTTTCGCTGTGCCGTTTACTTTGCGGAGACACCGATTCAAAAACAGGAAGTGGAAAAACTGAAATGGTGGCACTGGATGGACAAAGTAAAACTGGACAGCAAATCTAAAGATGCTGAAATCAGGAAGAATAAAACAGACAAACTAGTAATGTAGTTGAATAGTCATGATAGAAAATTACCAATTATTTTTAAAAGAAAAAGTCGGTTTGTCTAACCTCGACATCCAAACACTGACCGCCTCTTTGTCTTCCAAAACATACCGCAAAGGTGATTTCTTATTGCATGCAGGAGAAGTTTGTGCCTACGCTTTTTTTGTAGAGAAGGGATTGCTTCGTTCTTTCACAACCGATGAAACAGGGAAAGAACACATCATACAATTTGGACCGGAAAACTGGTTTGTCACTGATCGAAGCAGTTCCTACTTTAATGAACCTTCTGACTTCGCTATTGAAGCCGTGGAAGACACTACCGTTGTGCTGATTGATGCGGCCTTTATCAGTCGGGCTTCTGCCAACTATCCAAGCTTCATGAGCTTCAATGAGAAAGCTTTGCAGAATCATATCCGTCAATTGCAAAAAAGAATCAACCTCTTGTTGAGCGCCACGGCAGAAAAACGTTACCTGGAGTTCGTACGCCTCTACCCTGATCTTACACTACGCGTTCCGCAATGGATGATTGCTTCTTATCTGGGCATTACACCGGAAAGTTTGAGCAGGGTTAGAAAAGAGTTGGCGAAGAATAATTTTAAACCTCACTGATTTTAACTGATTTTATAGGTAGCTACAAGCCACGTGAGGGATAGCAGCGGAAAGCCCACAGCGAGCTTTTCGGTTTGTGAATGATGCTTCTTTGATCCGAGTGAGGACTTGCAGCACAATAGAGCACGAGAGTGCGAAGATTGCGCACGCAGTGCTGCCCGACCCGAAGGGACACGCCCAAATTTCCAGCAGTCATTTTATTCCCATCCAAAACAGTCTGCTTAAAACAACTTCTCCTCTTTAATCTATTACTTACCATACATCAATGCATAAGCATAAGCTATACCCTACTTTTATACCATAATAAAACGCAACTAGTATGAAAACAAGATCGATAGAAGTGATCGTACCGCCACCGGCACCGCATTATGTGGGTGATGGTTTCCGAGTACATAATTTTATACCCAGCGGCTACCACCTGGACATGCAGCGCATGACACCCTTCATCATGATGGATTATAATGCTAAATTTATCTTCCCTCCTTCTGAACACCCTAAGGGTGTGGGCGTGCATCCTCACCGGGGATTTGAAACGGTGACGCTGGCTTACAAAGGCAAAGTGGCTCACCATGACAGTGCAGGCAACAGCGGTATCATAGGCGAAGGAGAAGTGCAATGGATGACTGCTGCTTCAGGGATTCTGCACAAAGAATACCACGAAGAAGCATTCAGTAAAACGGGTGGAGAATTTCAAATGGTACAGTTGTGGGTGAATTTGCCGGCGAAAGACAAAATGTCCAAACCCAAATACCAGGGCTTGACACGCGAGTCGATCAGCAAGTTTAACCTGCCCGATAACGCCGGTGTCGTTGAAGTCATTGCGGGACAATATAAAGAAGTCAAAGGAGCTGCTTCTACTTTCTCTCCTGTGCATTTGCAAAACGCGAAATTAAATAAAGGAGGTAAAGCTGATTTCCATTTCCCTTCCCATTACAATACCGCTTTATTGGTCATTGAAGGAAGTATAAAAGTCAATGAAAATGAAGCAGTGGAAACGGACCATTTCGTTTTATTTGAAAACGACGGAGAATCCTTTACCATAGAAGCGTTGGAGAATGCCGTTGTATTGGTATTAAGTGGTGAACCATTGAATGAACCCATAGCTGCTCAAGGTCCCTTTGTCATGAATACCAGACAGGAAATCGTGCAAGCGATAGACGACTACAATCAAGGCAAATTCGGATACCTCGACTAAGAAAATGAAGATTTCATAAACAGATAGCAGAACGATTGCATAACATCTTCGTTCTGCTATTTTTGCTTTATGGAACAGCTCCCCATATTCACCGGCATTTTTTTTGGATTGACAACCCTCATGACGGTCCTGCTTTTCTACAGAGCAGCACGCTATTCTAAAACAGTACTGCGCATCTCCACGGGATGGCTCCTGCTGCAAGGGATCATTGCCTTGACGGGATTTTACACCGTTACAGATTCTATACCACCCAGATTCTTGCTATTGGCAGGACCTCCTTTACTATTCATCCTGCTGCTTTTTTGCACTCCACAAGGTCGTGCCTTCGTTGACCGGTTGGATCTACAAACACTCACCATGCTGCATATCATCCGAATCCCGGTGGAGCTGGTTTTATTCTGGTTGTTCTTCTTTGGTGTCGTTCCGGAGGTCATGACCTATGAAGGACGCAACTTCGATATTCTTTCCGGTCTGACAGCACCTCTCGTTTTTTATTTTGTATTTATCAAAAACAAAATCGGTAGAAAAGCATTTTTGATCTGGAACTTCATTTGTTTGGGTTTGCTTTTCAATATTGTGATTCATGCTGTTCTGTCTGCTCCCTCTCCTTTTCAGAAAATGGCTTTTGATCAACCCAATGTTGCCGTTTTACATTTTCCATTTATTTGGTTGCCTTGCTGTGTAGTACCCCTGGTATTGCTTTCACACCTGGCGGCCATTCGTCAGCTTATTAAAAAATAAAAATGGATCAGCTACCCGCGTTAACCGGCATATTTTTCGTACTCACTACAGCCCTCACCATTTTGATTTTTCATGGTGCCAGCTATTTCTCTAAAACCGTTCTTCGGGTACTTTTGATATGGCTTGGCCTTCAAGCCGTATTGGCCATTGCCGGATTTTATATCCTAAGTGATTTTATACCCTTGCGGTTTTTAATACAGCTTTTACCGATCGTCTTGTTTATTTTCGGTGTATTCAACACGCTCAAAGGAAAACTATTCATCGATAGTTTAGATCTTCCTGCTCTCACGCTTTTACATGTCATTAGAATACCTTTGGAATTGGTTTTGTTCTGGTTGTTTTTTTACCAAGACCAACCCGCCATCAGTATTTTTGAACTGCGTAATCTCGACCTTCTATCCGGTCTTACGGCGCCGGTCATGTTGTATCGCGTGTTTATCAAAAACAACCTGAGCAAAAAAGCACTGTTGATATGGAATTTTACAAGCATGACGTTGCTTCTAACTACTGTCGTATATGCCGTCTTAGCTGCGCCTTTACCCTATGCTTATATAGACAGTCAACAGCCGAATGTCGCCGTATTATATTTCCCCTTTCTTTGGATGTCTTGCTGTATAGTACCTTTGGTCTTGCTCTCACACCTGGCTGCCATCAGACTGATTTTGCGTAGCCAACCTGCCTATCCTTCTTTTGCATGAATGCTTATTTATACGAACGCCGGCATTTAAAAAATATCGCTGACATGATGCTGTGGAAATAAAAACAGGAGAAACCGAATGGCTCTCTCCTGTTTTTAATAAAGCTAGAACGTGAAATTTTTCTTTTGGGCCTGAACCCTGATTGCATGGATCATAGACTTGTCCAGCATATTTTCTTTGTCGTTTTTCTTCTGCGCCAATAAAAACTCTGTGCGTTTCTTATTTAATTCCTGAATCTCTGTTTTGATTTTCTCCCGCTCCACCGTTTTTTGTTTGACGTAGTTCTTCTTTTGATCATCCGTCATGTTTTTCATGGCATCAGGAAGTTCGTCTTTGGAGACCTTGGTGACATCAAACGACTTGTCTTCCGCTGCATC
The DNA here is from genome assembly GCA_029237685.1 of Cytophagaceae bacterium. Lineage (GTDB taxonomy): Bacteria > Bacteroidota > Bacteroidia > Cytophagales > Cytophagaceae > JACMQM01. The sequence goes on from JAQZBV010000024.1 coordinate 9,138, forward strand.
TACCATGTCCCAGGATTTGTTTTTATACACGTGTGTTGATTTGGAAACGGCGCGGTTCACTTTATTCTCTGCTCCGTAGCTTTCAGACTCCGCGTCTTGTCTGGATTGCATTTCTTTTTTCTTCAAGCCTTCGCTTCCATACTCAATGTAAGTGCCATTCAATTGCGTATTCAATTGATCGATCTTGTCGTCATAAGGAGAAGGAATAAAAACTGTTTTAGAATTTTGCTCGATGCTGGCATAAGTGCCGGAAGCCAGGTCCGCACCGGATTTCCAGGAGGTGTTGATGCCTTCCTGAAAGTCTCCGCAGAAAATGGTATTCACCACAATATTTTTGCGCTTTGCTTCCGCACAGGCTAATTGGTAATTGATAGAGCCTTGAGTAAACGTTTCGTTTCCTGCGATGAAAATGATTTGCAAATCACCACCGTCAGCGGACCAATCCAATTGCCGACAAGCGGTTTGAATGACGTGTCCGCAAAACTCACTTCCGCCGTTTGTTTTTAATCCGAATAAATCCTGTGACAATTTATCCAGGTCATTGGTCAATGGAGTAACCAAGCGAATGTAACCTTCGCTTGCCGGTAATGCGTCGTTGCCGTATTCGTACAAAGCGATTTGCACTTCGGGTTTCGCACCGTCGCATTTAGCCGTTGCCAACTCGTTGACAATCGTCCAAAGTTGTGACTTGGCCTGATCGATCAGCCCGTCCATGCTTCCGCTGGTATCTAGTAAGAGCGCCAGCTTAATCTTTTTTGCCGCCTGTGTTTCTGTGCGATCTACAGGCATGCCTGTTTGTGATCTTACTTCTTTGGGATTGACTTTATAGGTATAGGTGCGGGCATGACTGCTATACACAACCACCATTCCGATCAGAAAGGCGAAAGGCAGCAACAGGTAAAGGGAATTATTCACTATCTTTTTCATGTTCCTTTGTTTTGGTTTATGAAGGGAACCTACGTCGATCTTTCACAAAGGCAAATGCAGACTTAGGCAACCGACACTTTCACTGAGTGAAACAAGCCTTTCACCGAGGGAAATTTTTATGCTGTTTGGAGTACCTAAATAGCTGATTATCCAGTACATTTGTTGTATTCCATAAGTTTTAGCATGATCTATAAACAGCTGTTTCTTGTTTCATTCCTGTTACTTTCATTTCTCTCCGGCTACAGCCAGGAGATAAAATCGAAGAAGTTTTCTTCGGTAAGCTCTGCCAGCAGGCAAGGAAACAGTGTAGCGCTCTTGCTGCAGAAAGCCGAAAGCCTTTCCGACAAAGACCCGAAGGCGGCACTGGATTACCTGGAACAAGCCTTGAGCATTAGTTTACAGGAAGGCGATAAAATCGGTGAAGCAAATACTTATGTGGTGTTGGGAAATTTGAATTCCAAACAAAAGCTTTATGCTCAAGCCATCAATTTTTATGGTAAAGCGCTTCCTCTCTTTGAAAAAGAAAAACAAACTGCTCTGGTATTAAAAACAAGAAAACACTTGGGCGCTGTCTACGAAAAAAATTCCGCCTACGACAATGCCTTGGATCAATACAAAAAAGGATTGAAAGAAGCGGAAGAAGCTAAGAATAGCACAGAAGTCCTGGCCTTTAAAAATGCCATGGCAAACATCTACAAATTGCAAGGCAAAAACGAAGAGGCGCTTACGCTGTACAAAGAGGTGTTGCAAAAGGAAAAAAGGAAACAGAATAAATCCGGTGAACGTGAAGCCTATGACAACATGGGTGATGTATACATTCAGCAAAATAAAGTAGAAGAAGCCAAAGAGGTTTACCAAAGTGCGCAGGAAAGCGCGCTGCAGGATAAAGACCAAAAAGACCTGAGCAAGTCCTACGACAAAATGGCCAATACCTATAAGCTGGAAGGAAAAACAGAAGATGAGTTAGTACTGCGTAAAAAGAAAGCGGAAGTCAGCGATAAAAGAAACGACGAGGAAGCTTTAGCAAAAGACTATTTAGAAATCGGTCAACTTTATCTCACACAAAAAAAACCGGAACAAGCGTTGGACTACCTCAACAGGAGTGTAAACCTTTCTAAAAATAAAGGCCTGTTAGAAGTGGAAGCAAAATCGCAAGAAGCCATTTCAGATGTATACAAACAACAACAAAACTATTCCAAAGCACTGGAGCATTATCAGTTGTACGTGGAGGCGAAAGACTCTTTGCTTTCTTCCAGAGAAAGCAGAGTCAATACGATGATCAGTTTCAACGATGAATTGTCCTTAAAGCAAAAACAAATAGACTTGTTGGAGAAAGACATGCAATTGAATGAAAAAACCATTCAATTGTTAAACGAAGAAAAAAGTTTTTCCAAACTGGTCATCTATGCGTTGATCATGGGCTTGCTGATTGTTTTGGTCAGTTCCTGGATGGTTTACATCAATGCCAAGAAGCGCCGTGCCGCTAATCAGTCACTGGTTTTGCGTTCCTTAAGAAGTCAGATGAATCCACACTTCATCTTCAATGCCTTAAACTCCGTGAATAATTTCATTTCTAAAAATGACGAGCGGTCCGCCAATAAATACCTGTCCGACTTTTCTAAATTGATGCGAACCGTCATGGAAAATTCCCGTTACGAGTTCATCAGTTTAGCCACCGAACAAAGCATTTTGCAATTGTACCTTTCGCTGGAACATGCACGCTTCAAAGACAAGTTTGATTATACACTCACCGTATCGGAAGAACTCTCTCAGGAGCAAACACAGATTCCACCCATGTTGATCCAGCCTTACATAGAAAATGCCATCTGGCATGGCTTGCGTTACAAGGAAGAAAAAGGATTGTTGACCGTCAGCATCCTCCCGCATGGCGAAGAAGTAGTGGTCACGATTGAAGACAACGGCATCGGCAGAAAAAAATCCGCGGAACTGAAAACACACAATCAGAAAGACAAAGATTCAATCGGATTAAAAAATACAGAGGCACGCATTGGCATTATCAATGAATTGTATAAAACCCACCTGCGCGTGAACATCGAAGACCTTGATCCGGTCACCGGAAGCGGTACAAAAGTAACCTTATACATCACACAAACACCCACTGCACACCATGAAGCTTAAAGCCATCATTGTCGACGACGAAGAAGCCAGCCGGGACACACTGAAAAATTATTTGGGACGCTATTGCCCGGATGTGGAGTTGATGGCGCAAGCCGATTCGGTAAAAAAAGGGATTGAGGCCATTCGTCAACACCAGCCGGATATTGTTTTTCTGGATGTAGAAATGCCTTATGGCAATGCCTTCGATTTATTGGAGCAAGTGCAGGATGTTTCTTTTGAAACCGTATTTGTGACTGCCTTCAGCAATTACGCCCTGAAAGCCCTTAACCTCAGCGCTTCTTATTACATTTTGAAACCGATTGAAATCGACGAGTTGATTTCTGCGGTTGAAAAAATAAGGAAACAAAAAGAAGAACACAAAGAGTTGTTGCACACCAAAATTTTGGTAGAGAACATCCACACTGAAAACAAACAGGCGCAAAAAATTGTGTTGCCTTTGTTGGACGGTTTTGAAGTCATACAAGTGAAAAACATCATTCGTTGTGAAGCCAATGATAATTTCACCGATTTTATTTTAACCGGCAACCGAAAAGTCATGATCTGCCGTACCCTCAAGCATTATGAAACGATGCTGGAAGATTATAATTTTGTGCGTGTACACAAGTCGCACCTCATCAATGTGCAGCACGTGACCAAATACCTGAAAGGCAAAGGAGGGCAGCTGATCATGAGCGATCAGTCCTATGTGGATGTGTCGCCGAATAAAAAAGAGGTATTGATGCAGCGGTTTATCGGATAATAGAGAGAACTGAAAACAGAAAACTGAGAACTGATTTCGGTTCTCAGTTTTCTGTTTTCTGTTTTCTGTTCTAAGCTTGCTATAAAACTAAAAGACATAAGTTCCGTCCGCCTCAGTCAACAACAACTGGCCGGCACTTCCTTCAAAAAAACAGGCGCTGTCTGAACAAGTGACAGGCAATAGCTGTTGTTTAATCAAACGGATCCTGCTATGAAATTAATACCATCCCTCTCCTTCTGCCTTTTGCTCTTGTACCATGCATCTGCTTTAGGCCAAAGTACAACGCTCAAACCCGGCTTTGATAAACAAGAATGCCTGGAACTCCTTATATTAAGTGCGCACCATGCGGACACTTCTTTCCACCGCAAATTACCGAAGCAAGAGAATTTTCACTCCGTTTACCGCTCTAAAGAAACAGGCTTACAATTTTGCTGGGATCTATGGACGAATGAAAAGCATCAGGCTGTGATCAATGTAAGAGGAAGCACAAGAGATCGGGCCAGTTGGATGGCGAATTTTTATTCGGCCATGGTCGCAGCGAAAGGAGAATTGAAACTTTCCAAAACAGAAACGTTTACCTACGAATTGTCCTCCGATCCAAAAGCGGCTGTGCATGCCGGTTATTTGCTCAGTGTTGCCTTCTTATCCAAAGACATCTTACCAAAAATAGATTCTATTTATAAGACAGGTATAAAAAACATCTTCATCGCCGGTCACAGTCAAGGCGGAGGGGTTTCGTATTTGTTGACGGCGCACTTGTACAGTTTGCAAAAACAAGGGAAGCTTCCGGCAGACCTTCGTTTTAAAACATATTGCACCGCCGCGCCAAAACCAGGTAACTTGTATTTTGCTTACTCCTACGAAGCCTTGACTCAGGAAGGTTGGGCCTACACCGTCGTGAACACAGCAGATTGGGTGCCGGAAGTTCCTTTCAGTGTACAAACCGTTTACGATTTCAATACGGTGAATCCATTCAGCGGCGCTAAAAAATTAGTTAAAAAACAAAAAGGTGGTAAAAAATTATTATTGAAGCATGTTTACAAACAACTCAGCAAACACCCTTTGAAAGCACAAAAAAAATACGAGAAGTTCCTGGGGCATTACCTTTACAAAGGAATCAAAAAACAATTGCCCGATCTGGAAGAACCTGTTTACGTGCATACGAGCAACTATGTAAGGACGGGCCATACCATTGTACTGCAAGTGGATGAAGCTTACTACGAAAAGTTTCCGAATAAGCAGGATAAGGTTTTCAGCCATCATTTCTTTTATCAGTATTATTATTTAATCGAGAAACTAAAGCCGGTTAATTAAATTACAGCATTAAAAAGATAACTTGCCATTCTTTCCAAAACTGAAACAATGTCCTTTACACTTTCTTCCAGAATTTTTGTTGTCGATGCGTTAAGAGGATTTGCCCTGACGGGCATTTTGCTGCTGCATGCCATAGAACACTTTGATTTGCTTTTATACCCTCACTCTGAAACAGGATGGCTTGCGATTCTTAATCCCATTGTTTCAACTATTTTATTCTTCATTTTCGCCGGCAAAGCCTACTCCATTTTCTCCATTCTATTTGGTTTGAGTTTTTATTTGCAAATGAAAAAGCAAGCGGATCGTGGCATTGATTTTCAGGGACGTTTCATTTGGCGCCTTGTGTTGCTGTTTGCCTTTGGTTATTTGCTTTCGCTGGTCTATATCGGAGAAATACTGACCGCCTTTGCACTGCTTGGACTCTTATTGATTCTGTTGCATCGTTTGTCAAACCGATGGTTGGTTATTCTGGCCGTATTATTTCTATTGCAGGTTCCTACACTGTTCTTACTCAGGTTGTCTTTCTCGCAACCTGATTTCTACTATGAACTCAATTGGAGCGCCTGGGAAAACGTCTACTCTACTTTTTCCAAAGGTTCTTTTCTGGATGTGATGCAGTTCAACGCGTACCAGGGACATTTAGCCAAATGGCAATTCTTTTTGAACACCGGCCGCTACCTGCAACTGATCGGCCTGTTCATCATCGGCCTATTGATCGGACGGATTAATTATTTTGAAAATTTAAAACAACACCTTCCTGCTACTAGAATCATAGCTTTAGTCAGCGGTCTTTTATTTGCATCCGTATATACTGCTTCTTTCTTCATTGAAAATCATTTCAGCCCAGCGCAAACTTTATTGATCCGTACTTTGCTGGACTCTTACGGTAACCTTTTTTTCACCTCGTTGCTCTTTGCTCTTTTTATTCTGCTGGCTATGGAGTGGAACATCGAAAATAAAAAAACGGTCCTGGCCTCTTATGGCAAAATGAGCCTGACCAATTACTTCCTGCAACCCCTGATAGGCGTGCCCTTCTTTTATGGTTTCGGACTCAGCATGTACCAACTTTGTGGTGTGACCTTAAGTCTGCTATTTGGTATTGTTTTACTTATTTTGCAGATGCTCTTCTCCTCTTACTGGATGAAGCGCTATCACTACGGACCATTGGAATGGTTGTGGAGAGCGTTGACGTTTTGGGATTTTAGCATCCCAATGAAAAAATAGAGCGGAGAGCGAAAGTGCGGAGAGCGGAGTTGGTGCTAGATCAAATTTGTTTTGAAATAATAAAGCCTGGTGCGGCAGGTGTCCACGAAAAGAGCGAATTAAAGAAGACATGGGTAGGAATTAACTTCGTGTCGTTTAAAGGAGCCATCATGTCTTCTTTAATTGGTTTTCGTGGCGCCCTTTTCTTTTGTTTCTTTTCTTTTGGGCGATCAAAAGAAAAGAAAAAGGATGGCACGAGAATATAGCTATCATTTACAAAACCGCTGACACAATAATTATTGTATTTTTATTTTACCTTCACGATCTTAAACGTCGCCAGCTGATTGCCGTGAACAGCTGTCACGATGTATACTCCGGCAGGTAATGAACTGCCAATGGTAATCGTTTCATCCACGTTCTGTTGATCGTTGGCATACACGACTGTTCCCTGTAGGTTTGAAATTTTAAGGGAAACTTTTTCTCCCTTCCAGGCTTGTAAATTCAACCTGGTTTCTTCTGCAAAAGGATTGGGAGAAATGCGATAGGCGTGACTTTCTGCTGTTTCTATATCCGTCACTACAGGTGCTGAACAGCCATTGCCGATGCCGATCCAATCGATGTCTATTGTACCCGGGAAACTAGCGTTATACGTAGCATTGTTGCCAGTGATCGGATAGGTGTAATACCCTGGGTTTACATAGAACTGTAACTTCGTAATGTTAGTGCTGTCTAGCAGACCGGGACTGCCGCTGTTGTAATTTCTGAACTTTCCTGCAAAATTAATCGTGAAGGTTTGATACGTAGAAGTCAGTTCCAGATCGATCGCAGAGGTATTGTCTACCGATCTTCCATTCACATCCACGAGTGTTAAACGCAGCAGGCAATTACCGGAAGCTTTGGCTCTGATCTTAACCACCGGTTTATTGACTGCGCATTGAAAATTAAGGGGTGAAGCAGTAGTGCCGTTATTCAAACTATAGGTGAAATTGGACCATTCTCCATACCCATTGTTGGAGATCGTCCAATCTGTGCCTGCCTCTGTATGCGTGAACGCATGAGGTATAGGATCGATCCAGCTCACGGTGTTGTTGTCAAAGTCATCTGATTGCAAACAGCCTGTAGGAGGCGGAGCGATGGTGAGGTAATTGGTTTTTGTTTCGGTGTCTGTACCGTTTGTATTGGTCACTTGCAAACTGATTGTTTTCTGTCCGGCTGTAGAGTAAGTCACTGTATGAGGACCAACGGTATTTGCTGTAGCGGGACTCGCACCGGAGCCGAAGTTCCAGGCGTAGGTTTCTGCACCTAAAAGATGATCGGAGGCATTGGTGAAGACCACCTGATTGCCTGTACACGAAGCTACGTTAGAGGCCTTGAAGTCAGCGATGGGTGGGACGGTTCCTTCGTAGATCGTCGTGAAATAATTCATGTTGGTACCGGTTTCCGTAAAGTCAAATTTAATCAGGTGCTGACCGCTGGTAAGTACTACACCCGTCACATCGTAATCCGTCCAGGTCTGCCAGCCTCCTGTGGATGCGATACTGACATTGCTTTTGAGCAACTGGTCATCGAGTTTGATGTTGAACTTTCCTGTAGACACATTCGATGCCACACGAAAACGGAAGGTATAAGAACCTGTTGCGCTGATGTTGACCAGGTATTCGTTCCACGTACCGGCATCGGTATAACCGACATTCTGTCCGCCGCCGGCATCCGTGGTAACTTGGAATCCCGTGCCTTTGCGACGGTATATGTCTTCGACTTCTATTTTTCCGGGAACAGCATGTGTTGGATAGTCGGCATTGATGTAAGCCGTTCCTAAAGGTTTTAACAAACCATCCGCACCCAAAAGAGATACCGAAGGATTCGGGGTACTCCTTCCTGTAAACCAGGAATAGCGGAAGATGTCGGGATCGTTTTCAAAAGCAGCGACGGCATTTTGCAGGTAAGTGATTTTGTTGGTTTCGGTGGCATTGTCCCAGTAAGCAAACTCTGTAACCCAAATCGGACGGTTGTATTTTTTCATATTGCCCACCAAGGCTGTCAATCCACCGACAGTAGGTTCGTAATTATGAAAAGCGATGTAATCCACTTTGCAATCCGGACAAGCCGCGAAGAACTCGTCGTGCCAGGTGATGGGACTTTCGTAACCGGGAATACAAACACCGCCGCCGCAATAAGCTGCTGCCGCGCTGACGATTTCCAAATTTCTCGCTGCGGCAACTTCTTCCAGTTTATACCAGGCCGCAGCCGCCTGAGCCGGCGTGATGTTGGCTTCCACGGTGAAATTGGGTTCATTGTAAGCCAGCAAATATTTAGCACCAGCAGGTATTTGTTCGATCATACCGGCAACAGTAAAATTGTTGTTCCAGGCCATCGGAACAAACTCCACCCCTAGCGAACTGTAATAGGTTTTAACGGCATCATCAGGAACAGCACTCCAGTTGTACCACCAGGATACGCCTTCTGCTACTTTATCCAAATCAGCCTGAGAATGGTAGCCATAAGCCATTCCTCTTTTGGGACTGACCTGAGCATTCAGGAGTGAGGAATAACTGCATAGGAGAACTAAAAGCAAGATTATTTTTTTCATGAGCACAACCGTTAATCGTTCATTCGCGAGATCTTAGAATAGATACTGATTATCTTTAAAAAATGATGCGAAAGTGCCATCATATAGGCCGCCAACCGTGGTTTTGCTGGCTCTCAACAAGGTGTTTGGTTGTTTTTAAACACATTGATTGTACTGCCTTTCAACGTCTTAACGCTAAATCAGCAGGGAATGTACCTCTTAAGTACCAAGATTGTTTTTTATTAAAAAAAATACCTGACTTTTGTGCGAACACCCTAGTTTATAGCGGAGATTGATTTGTCTTTTTCTTTTAAACAACAATTGTGTGCACAAACCGTCTAACCCGTAAATCAGCTTAGAGCAAGAGTATAGATCAACAGAAAGATACTCGCTGGCGCAACTAGGAGACCAGGTAGTTAATTAAACTTCTATTGTTTACTATTACATAGTTGCTTCCTATTCCCTCGGCCTGTCCCCTGACAGGCCGAAACGTTTGTTAAAGTAAACAGTAGAGGTTCACATCGAACGATGGCCTGTCAGGGGACAGGCCATGGAGTAGGATTAACTTAACGACATTGCCCCTGAAGGGGACTTGTCTGCTTAGAAGCAAGAGAGCAACAGATGAGTTGCCAATAGATATTGGTACCAGCAGGAGACCTAGTTGTTCATTAAACTTCTATTGTTTATTATTTTGAAACAGTTCAACATAGTTGCCTTCCGTATCTTTAATCAACACAAAAATGCCATTCAGTGATTTCATTACTGTCTTTTCAGAAGCAAGTTTGCCCCCTGCTGTCTTTACCTTTGCAATGGCACTATCCAAATCATCTACTTCCACCAAAACAGCAGGTGTGGGCAAACCGATTTCACGTTTTACAATACAACCGTTAATGGCACCTTTTGTCTCCGAAATATAGTTGCTGTCACTTTTGCTATTTATGGCTACATAAAAAGAATACCGGTCATTCTCTTCCTTTGTTTCAGGCTCTATTGTCCAATTAAAAGCTTCTTTATAAAATTTAATTGCCCTTTGTACATTGTCAGCAGGCATGCTGAACCACGTTACTTTGTTGGCCTGAATTTCGGCTTGCTCTGTTATTTTCTCCTGTGGTGTATAGTTTACAAAATCAATGCCTATACCGTTTGGATCTTGTATAGCAAAATGCCTGTCCCCCCAAGACTCGTTGCGTATATCAATTTTGATTTCGACTCCTTGTTTTTTCAACTGGAGGTAAATGCTGTCCACATCGTCTACTTCAATGGTTAAATAAACGCCCTGATTTTGGAAGGGCGCTTGAAAAAGTGCTTGCTGACTGGGGTGTTTCGGAAGCAAGAAACTGATTTCTGATTCACCATTAGGCGTGTGTAACAAAAGATAAAATTCATTTTCAAACGTTACTCCAAAACCTAACTTCTCCGTGTAAAAAGCCTTGGTTTCTGCCAACTTAGGTGTTATGATACCAGCATTTAGTTTCATATGGAATGAGTTTTTACTTGTTGAACTTGATTGTGCACATACACTTGCTGTAAAGCATATTGTGGAAATGAATACCAGTAACCGTTTCATCATGGATTATTTTTGATCATCACAAAGTTGATGGAAATGAACTTATTGAAATAGTAAAAAACGGACATCTTACTTCCCAAAGGCTTGATTAGGGGTGACGCCATGAAATTTTTTAAACTCTTTAATAAAATGTGACTGATCGTAGTATCCGAGGTCAAAAAATAAATCTTGGTGTTTTGGGTTTTGGTTTGACGGTTTTGCTTTAAGAATATTTTGAAAACGAACCACTTGACTGAACGTTTTAGGCGTGTCTCCGATGTAAAATTCAAAAAGTCTTCGAAGTTGTCGTTGACTGATGCCTGGGTTCAAGTCCTTCTGAATGTCAACCGCACCATGGTTTTTAAAAATAATGTCTAAGCTTTCATAAACCCTGCCATCCCAATCAAAATTGGATTCATCAATGAGTTGAAGGAAGTAATTGTCAAAAATATGTTTTATCTCCGCCAGATTATTACCAGGTTCAATATGTTCTCTTATAAAAAATGAGGTGGAAGGAACCACGTTTGCTAAATGTTCAAACCTGTTGGCCAGTTCTTTTGAACTGACATTAAATATCTGAGAAAACATGGTCGGTAAAAAACGCACGCCAACGTAGTTAAAGGATGAACTCAGTAAAAAATCAGTGGCCTTTTCACAGAAGCCCATGACAAAATTATCCTGCGGGTTTTGCATTTCAAAAAAAATGTCGATGCAACCGTCCGCCACGATGATGTGATGGAGTTCTTCTGCAAGCGGTTCGGTGGTTTTAAATTGCCAGTAGCAATAAATGTACTTTTGAAGTTTTAGAGCAGGACTCAATTCCTGATAAATGAAATTCTCCGCCCGCTCACTGGCATTGGGCTGTATGGGTGTAAAGTATTTTCTTATGTCAATGGAGTTGTTCATGTTAAGCTGACATCACGCTGAATAAATATACTAAACAGATCCTTCTTCTTAAAAAGCTTTCCACTAAAAATATGACTGCACACCCGCTGTGCTTGGGCTGGCGCATTCTATACGCTGGCGCCAATATCTATTGGTGCCCCTTCCACATAGGGCTTCTGCCCGGGAATAGACTAACAACTAAAGTAAAGATATAAAACTACTCTGTTATCATTCAGTTTAATTAAAATCTGTTTCTAACAATAAGGGTTATTAAATTAGCATGATTAATTTAATAACCCCGGACAGATGTCCTATGTCAAAAAGGCACCAATAAAAATTGGCGCCAGCAGCGAGAAAGAATGTCATCTCTTTCTCTTTCTTTAAAGTCCCCTTCAGGGGATTTAGGGGTTAAGACAGCTTGGTGTTCGAACGAAAGTACAATTACCTATCCTTATTCTACTCATTCTTTCTTCCGAAACGGCCACCATCCTTTTTTCGGTTTGTCTTTTTTATCTTTCTCTTCTGCATCCCCTTCTTTGTCTTCTTTCTTTTTCTTGCCGAATATTTTTTGCCACATCGTTTGTTTCGCCTCTTCATAAGCCATGCAATCCAATCGCTCCAAAGCCGCCGCTGATAAAGGTGCAAAATGCTGCGTTCTGTTTTTCTTAAACGCAGGATCGCGATCTACTTTCGCCATGAATTTGGCCCATATAGGCAGAGCCGTAGCCGCACCTTTCCCTAAAGCCAACGAACGGAAATGCACCCTCCGGTCTTCCGCACCTACCCAAACGCCTGCCACCAGGTCAGGAGTAAAACCGATAAACCAGCCGTCAGCCTGTGATTGTGTGGTTCCGGTCTTGCCGGCGATGTCACGGCGAAAGCCATAGACAGAGCGCAAAGAAGAACCGGTACCTTCGTTCACGGCATTCTGTAACATGTGCGTCAACATCGCGGCATCGTCTGTTGACAATACGCGTTTTGGTTTTTGCTGCTTGTGTAGAAAAATGTCTTTGCCCTGTTTATCCGTGATTCGAATCAGATAGACCGGTTTGCTCACCAAACCCTCATTGGCAAAGGTACCGTAGGCTGTTACCATTTCCGTGAGTGAAACATCCCCTGAGCCTAAAGCAATGGAAGGAATCGGTTCCAACTCGCTGTTGATGCCCATCTTCCGCGCTAATTGAATGGTGTTATTAATGCCTGAACGCACAATTAATTCTGCAGAAACAGTATTGACAGATTTCGTCAAGGCGCCTTCCATGGAATAGGTCCCGCCGTATTCGTTCTCCGCGTTTCCCGGGGACCAACCGTCGAACTCTTCGTATATTTTCTTCTCATCAGAAAAACGCTCACAAGGTTGTATACCTTGCTTCAAAGCAGATGCATACACAATCGGTTTGAAGGTAGAACCTACCTGGCGTTTTGTGTTGGGATTGACATGGTCATATTGAAAATATTCGTGGTCGATACCGCCAACCCAGGCTTTCACATAACCGCTTTCCGGAGCCATCGCCAATAAGCCTGCCTGTAAAAAGTATTGGTAATACTTCAGCGAATCCATCGGACTCATGGTCACTTCTTTGTCACCTGCCCAGGTGAAGAGTTTCATCGGCACCGGTTTATTGAAAATGATGTTGATCTCTTTCTCTGACAAACCTTGTTCTTTCAAGGCTTTGTAATGATCGCAGCGTTTCATCGCATCCTGGATCACAGCCGCATTTTTGCCCCAGGGTCTTTGTCCTTTCCAATGCGCAAAAAAAGTACGCTGAACAACAGCCATGTGTTCACGCACCGCTTCTTCCGCGTGTTGCTGCATTCTTGAATCCAGCGTGGTATATATTTTTAGTCCGTCGGTGTACAAATTGTATTCAGAGCCGTCCGGTTTGGGATGCGCTGTACACCAGGTAATCAGTTCTTGCCGCAGCTGTTCTCTGAAATACGGGGCCAATCCTTCGTGATGATTCTCTACTGTATAGCGCACCACCAAAGGAAGAGCTTTGAGGGAGTCAACACTTGCTCTGGATAAATAGTCGTTTTTATATAACTGCTCTAGCACCACATTGCGCCTGTCTTTGGAACGTCCGGGGTTTTTGCGCGGGTTGTAAGAAGTGTTGGCTTTCAACATACCCACCAACACGGCAGATTCCTGAATGCTTAACTCGGATGGTGCTTTATCGAAGAAACGTTTTGCTGCTACTTTGATTCCATACGCATTGTCGCCAAAAGGCACCGTATTCAGGTAAAGGGTAAGGATCTCTTCTTTGTTGAATACCTTTTCCAGTTTACGCGCCGTAATGGCTTCACGCAGTTTATTCAAAGGCAAAGAAAGAAAAGGGTATTGTTTTCTGGGAAAAACATTTTTAGCCAATTGCTGACTCAGTGTACTCCCTCCGCCGGAATTTTCCTTTCTCAGCAAAACACTTTTGACCAATACACGCAGCATACCAATGCCATCTACTCCGGTATGCTCATAAAAGCGCGCGTCTTCCGTAGCTACGAGCGCCTGAATCAAATCCTGGGAAATTTCGGAATAGGCTACATTGCTGCGTTCGTAAATGAAATACTTACCCAGCAGCACCCCATCGGCAGAATAAACTTCTGAAGCCGTATGGTTCTGAATGTTTCGTAACTCCGTTTCAGAAGGTACTTTGCCTGCCACATAATTGTACAAGAAAACAAGAGAAACGATGAAAAGCAGCAGTAAGCCGGCGAATGCAATGGCTGCGCGTTTGAGCCAGCGGTTTTTCAAAAATTTACGGATGTTCTCTTTCAAAGATAAGGGCATGCTTTAGCTGGTAGATTTGTGTGATAACGCTTAAAAGTATCAATCCATTGCGACAGTTACAACTGTGTAGATTTTCCTCAGGCCGTTAGTGGTTTATGAATAAGGGATTTTGCTTTTGTGAAGAAGATCAAGCATTGGTTTGTTAGGGCGTTACCGCCAATCAATCTTTAGTCGTCTTATCTATCTTTTGTGTTCCCGCAGGGCTTCCTGATAAGGGAACCTGCGTTCTTGAATGCAACGAAGATTGCATTACTCGAGCAGCGCGTAGGGTCCTCTCCGAGAGACCCTGCGGGGACTAACGATCAAACTCACGATGCATAAAGATTATCTTAGAGTTCAAACATCAATTACTCTCAATAAAAAAATAAATTTCATTTTTTTTAACCAAAACGAACGACTACTTTAAGATAAATTTCTCGTACACTTTTTAATGAACACCATTGATTTTCAGCAATTTTTCGAAGCCATTCCGGGACTGCATCTTGTGCTATCGACAGACTTTAGAATTTTAGCCGTCAGTGACGCTTACGCGAGCGCGGCTAAAATGAAAAGAGAAGCACTTATGGGTCGTGTCTTTTTTGACGTCTTTCCGGATAACCCTGAGGATGTAAAGAACAATGCCGGTTATAACCTTCGGGATATATTGAAAAAAGTATTGGAGGAGAAAAAGACGCTAAGCACTCCCCTCCGAATATACAATACTCAGAGACCGGATGGCACATTCGAAACCAAATACTGGAGTTCGGAAGACAAACCTTTGTTCAATGAAAAAAATGAGGTGAGCTATATTCTTCATAGCGTGACGGAAATCACTGACCTTATCCGATCAGAACAATTATTCAGCAACATCTTCGAACACAATCCGGCCAGCATCGCTTTGTCCCGCATGAGTGACGGTAAAATCATGAACGTTAACCAGTCGCTGCTTAAGCTTTTCGGTTTTCCTTCCAAAGAAGAAATCATTGGCAAAAAGTCGGCGGATCTTAATGTAACCATGGACAGCACCGGAAGAGAAAGAATTGTAGCCGCGCTGTCGAAGGATGAAAAGGTAGTGGGCGTTGAAGGACAAATTCTTCAGACCAATGGCAACGCCCGTTGGATTTCCTGTTCGATACAAATCGTAGAAATCAACAACGAAAAATGCATGTTGTCTACCATGCTCGACATCACACAGAAGAAAGAAGACGAAGCACTCCAACAACTGCAAGCCTCGCAACTGAAACAAGCCAACGAAGAACTGGAAACCTTCAGTTATTCCGTTTCTCATGATCTAAAGGCACCTCTTCGTTCCTTAGAGGGATTTTCTAAGTTGCTAATGGAAAACTACCAGGGCAAATTTGATGAAGACGCGGACCGCTGGCTTCGCTTCATATCTGAAAACGCCAACCGCATGGGCGTGCTCATCAATGACATCCTCAACTTCTCCCGCATCAGCCGGACTGAGGTCAATAAAGTACCGGTGCGTATGCAACCCTTAGTAGAACAATTATTCGAAGCGGAAAAAAATAATTATGCTCATAAAAAGATTCAGCTTCAGCTCGGTAAATTAGAAGATGCAGAAGGTGACCGCGCGATGCTTGCTCAGGTATGGCAAAACCTGAGCTCCAATGCCTTAAAATATTCTTCTAAAAACGAACACATCAGCAGCTCTATTGATTCCAAGGCAGAAGGAAACTTTGTAGTCTACTCTATTAAAGACAACGGTGTGGGATTTGACGAAAAATACAAGGATAAACTTTTTGGCGTTTTCCAACGTTTACACCGCAGCGACGAATTTGAAGGCACCGGTGTAGGACTTGCCATCGTTAACCGCATCATACAAAAGCACGACGGTTGGATAAAAGTCAGCAGCACCCTCGGTAAAGGAACTGAATTTATAGTTGCGCTTCCCATCATTTAAACCACTATACATCATGACCGAACATATAGTTGACATACTCTTAGTCGAAGACCGCCCTGAAGATGCGGAACTCGCACTCATGGGCTTGAAAAAATATAACCTCATCAATAAAATCGATTGGGTGAAAGACGGTGAAGAAGCATTGGAATATATTTTCGCAGAAGGGCGATACAGCCATCGCGACATTAAAAGCAAACCAAAAATGATTTTGCTCGATATTCAAATGCCAAAAGTGGATGGATTGGAAGTATTGAAAAGATTGCGCAACGATGAACAAACGAAAGACATTCCTGTGATCATGCTTACGACTTCTAAAGAGCAACAAGATATCATTGACGCTTACAAGCTGAACGTAAATGCCTATATCCTCAAACCGGTTGACTTCGGAGGCTTTACGGAAGCCATGAAGACGATGGGGATGTTTTGGATTTTATTGAATCAAAGACCGTATTAGTTGTTAGTTGTTAGTTGTTAGTTGTTTTTACAAAATAATTATGAAGGCGATTGTATTGAAAGATTTTGGTGGTGTAGAACACTTGGTGAAACAGGAATTGCCAATTCCAGCTGTTGCTGCGGATGAGGTTTTGATACAAGTAAAAGCAATCAGCATTAATCCGGTGGATGTAAAGACGCGTGCGGGCAAAGGCATGGCGGGTAGATTGAAAGAAATAAAACCTTTGATTCTTGGATGGGACATTTCCGGTATTGTGACAGAAGTAGGGGATGCCGTACTGGGATTAAAAAAAGGCGATGAAGTATTCGGCATGGTCAACTTCCCCGGTCACGGACAAGCCTATGCGGAATACGTGGCGGCACCTGCTGCGCATGTGGCGTTAAAACCTTCCAACATTTCGCACGAAGAAGCGGCGGCTGCTACCCTGGCGGCATTGACAGCCTGGCAAGCATTGGTCACACATGCCAACTTACAGCCAGGAGCTTATGTATTGATTCATGCGGCTTCCGGGGGCGTGGGACATTACGCGGTACAACTGGCGAAACATTTAGGCGCCAACGTCACCGGAACTTCTTCCGGAAGCAACAAAGACTTTGTACTGAACTTGGGTGCGGACCTGCACATCAATTATAAAAGAGAGCTATTAGAAGATGTAGCGCCACACATGGACTTTGTGTTGGATACCATCGGCGGTGAATCCATCGACCATTCCATCAACGTAACCAAGCAAGGCGGCACGGTCATCAGCATTCCCAGTGGTTTGAATGAAACCGTAGTGGAGAAAGCAAAAGCAAAAGGGGTGAACGGTTATTTCTTTCTCGTGCAATCCAACGGGCAGGACATGCAACATATTGCTGCGTTACTAGAAAAAGGAATTTTGAAGTCCACCGTTTCCAAAACCTTTTCGCTCGATCAAATCGCTGAGGCACACTTAGCGGTGGAGAGCGGGAGAACGGTTGGAAAAGTGGTAGTTGTTCTATAAATATCCTTGCACACCATGAAGACACACACCACCAACTACGAAAATACGTTCATAACCATCGCCGAAGATAGCCCTACTTCCACCGGAGAAATCCCACCGTTAAAAGCAGATAAAAAAACGGCAGCGAACATTCAGTTTGAAATGATCAGTAAACACCCCTATAAATACACGTCTGATGATGTGCTGTTTCAGGTCTTTGCAGAAAAAAACGATCTGACGAAAAGCGAATACAAAGAAGCCAGAGAACAATTTTTTTCTAAAGGCCAACCTTGTTTTCGCGCTTCTCCTCTTACCAAGCGCTACGGCTGGGGCATTCATAACGACAAAAACGGGAAAATAGCCCTTTACAGTGCAGGCAGTGCGGAGTACAAAAAACTTTCTAAAGACACCACATTGAAAGTGGTGAAAGCGATGAAGTCGGCAAAATAATTTAGTTGTTAGTTGTTAGTTGTTAGTTGTTAGTTGTTAGTTGTTAGTTGTTTATTATTTCTAACAACATCTACTCTTATTCCTGCAAGGCTAACTGATTTCCCTCGCTGTCTTCAAAAACCATGAAGTAGCCAAAGCCGGGAGCTATTTCCTTTTTCTCTTGAATAATTTTTCCACCCAAGACTTCAATCTTGGAAATCATTACATCCATTTGGCCGTAAGCATTTAAGTAAACCAACGGACCATTTTTACCAGGTTTTGTAAAATCATATTGTACGAGCGCGCCACTAAATCCCTCATCATTCTTATTAGGAAAACAGGGATACATTTCTTCTCCTACCGCCATGTCAACAAGTTGACAGTCAAACAGCGTTTCATAAAAATGCTTTGCTCGTTTAAGATTTACATAGGGTATTTCAAGCCAGTTTACAATTTCAATTGCCATAAACTCAATTTTTTCAACAACCAACAACTCCTTAACTATTACACAAATGCGCTATACCCTGTAATCGCTCTTCCCACGATCAAGGTATTCACTTCCTTCGTTCCTTCATATGAATAAATCGCTTCGGCATCGGCTACGAAACGCGCCACGTTGTATTGCATCAAAATACCATTGCCTCCCATCACTTCTCTCGCACGGCTTACAATGTCTCGGGTACGCAAACTGCAAAATACCTTCGCCAGTGAAGCATGTTCGTCTGTGAGTAATCCTTCGTCTTGTAATTGCGACAAACGGAAAACCAGGGTTTGTGTCGCGGTGAGGTTCGATAACATTTCCACCAAATGGTTTTGGATCAACTGAAAAGCAGCAATGGGTTTACCAAATTGTTTTCTTTCTCTGGTATAAGCCAAGGCGTTTTCATAGGCTCCTCTCGCACAGCCTACCGCCAGCCAGGCCACACCGGCTCTGGTCATGCGCAAGACTTCCGCGGTATCTTTAAAGGAATTGGCCCTTTGTAACCGGTCTTCTTCCAGTACTTCACAATTGGTCAACGTGATCACACCATTTTGTACGATACGAAGAGCCATTTTATCTTCCATTTTTTCCACGGCCAATCCGGGAGTTCCTTTCTTCACCAAAAATCCTTTTACCTGATCGTCGTCCACATCTCTTGCCCAAATGATGATGACATCGGCGAAGGTCGCGTTGCCGATCCATTTTTTCTGTCCGTTCAATACCCATATATCTCCTACTCGCTTTGCTTCCATGGTCAAACCACCGGCTACGGCCGAACCGACTTCGGGTTCTGTCAAACCGAATGCCCCGATTTTTTTGAACTGTTGCAAATCCGGTAACCATTTTTGTTTTTGTTCTTCCGATCCCAACAAATAAATGCTGCCCATCACTAAGCCGCTTTGCACACCGAAGAAGGTAGCGATAGAGGTATCCACGCGTGCCATCTCCATGGCCAGTATGCCTTCCAGCAAACTGGATCTTCCGGAACATCCATATCCTTTATAGGTAACTCCACAAATATTTAATGCGGCAAGCTTCGAAATGATTTCAAAAGGAAATTCGGCCTTCAGCCAATATTCGTTTGCTATGGGTTTTACTTCACGCTCCATGAACTCACGCACTTTCAATTGCGTGGCACGGTCTTCATCTGTCAGTGTTTGCGCCAGATGATAAAAATCCGCTTCAATGGGTGGTAGTTCTTTTTTCTTGCCGGAGTGACTCAGCATTTTCATCAAGCCGTTCAATTGCTTGTCGTCCATCTTGCTCACGGTCTGCATGACCTGGCCGAGGTCTACTTTTGCAGACAACTTGCTGAGTGCTGCAAGGTCTACCTGTCTAAAAAGTTTATAGGCTTGTTTGATGTTGGAGAAAATACCCATAGCTGATATAGTTGTTAGTTGTTAGTTGTTAGTTGTTAGTTGTTAGTTGTTAGTTGTTAGTTGAAAAATATTTTATTGTTTCTTCAACTCTGATGCCTCAATATATTGATTTTAACGACAAACAAAAGCATCGTTTGACTTTCATACTGTTCGTCTTTCCTCTGGATGAATTTTTATTATCTTTATAGTCTGACTCAACACTTTATAATGAACCGCATCGACAGACTCTTTGGTATACTTACTCTGCTGCAATCCAAAAAATATGTGACAGCGGAACGCATCGCTGAAAAGTTTGATATCAGTGTACGCACGGTATACCGTGATGTGAAAGCATTGGGTGAACAAGGTGTGCCGGTCAGTTTTGAGCAGCATAAAGGATATTTCATTGTACAAGGTTATTTTCTTCCACCGGTAGCCTTCAATTCTGATGAAGCCAATGCCTTGCTGCTCATGGAAACCATGGTCGCAGGATTTGCGGACCAATCCATCGCTACACATTATTCTTCTGCTTTGAATAAAGTAAAGGCGGTGTTGAAATCCAGTCAAAAAGAAAAACTGGAACTGATGAGCAGTAAGATCAAGCTGCAATTGCCGGATCGCTTACGCCCTAATTTTTCTTACTTGTCCATTTTACAAGAAGCCATTACATCCAGCCTCATTATCGAAATAGAATATACCAACAACAAAGGCGAATCGAGCTTGCGCAAAGCCGAACCCATCGGTCTTATTTTTTATGCCTTCGGCTGGCACGTGATCGGCTGGTGTCACCTGAGAAAAGAATACCGTGATTTTAAAGTGGCACGTATTATGAATATTCGGTTGACGGATTTGCCCTTTACAAAATCATCGCATATGTCTTTGGATGAGTATATGGAACAATTGCCTGTTCACTTTTGATCTAACTGGCTGCCTGAGCCCCTAATCCCCTAAAGGGGACTTTGCATTCAAGTGTGCTTCAATAATATGAATGACTTCATGGATGTTATTTTGCACTTGCTGATTTGTAAATTGTTAGTCCCCGCAGGGTCTCCTGAAAGGCACTCTGCGTCTTGAGTGACGCGCAGCTTGCATTCAAGCATCGCGCAGGGTCCTCTTCGAGAGACCCTGCGGGGACTAAGGGGAATTTACCTCTTGTTTGGGTGCCAGGTCTTTCGACCTGACACTGCGGGACCCTAGTAATAATGTTTCGTTTTCATACAAACAGTGTCAGGTCGAAAGACCTGACACCCAGTCTACCAGAAAGGACTATTTCGCTCTCCGCTCTGTTTCTCCGCTCTTGATTTAATCTCCTAAAAAATTTTACTCCCCTTTTTTACACTGCCATAGGGTTGTCAGTGCCCTGCGTTTTCTTTGTGTCATCACTAAACCGAAAAAGCTTATGTCAGCCACTGAAACCAAATCCCTTGCTATTATTGATCTGTTATTGAAAGAATTAGATCAGGAAGCCATCACGACACGCAAAATGCTGGCTGTCGTACCGAACGATAAATACGATTGGCGACCGCATCCTAAAAGCATGAGCATTCAACAACTCGCTACGCACATCGGAGAGCTTCCAGGTTGGGTATCAATGACCCTTTATACCGAAGAACTGGACTTTGCAGCCAATCCTTACCAACAAGAAAAAATCGGGAATACCACAGACCTGCTCGCCTATTTTGAGCGCTCTTATGCAGCAGGAAAAGCAGCCTTGGAACAGGCAACGGAAGAACAATTGTTAGAAAACTGGACCCTGAGAAACGGTGAGGAAATTTACAGTGTCTCTTCTAAAGCAGAAGTGATCCGCATGGCTTATTCTCAACTAGTGCATCACCGTGCGCAACTGGGTGTGTTCCTGCGTTTGCTGGATGTTCCGATTCCGGGGAGTTACGGACCAAGTGCCGATGACATGAACTTTTAAATCAGCAACGGTATGGAGCAAGTGCAACACCTCTTGCTCCATCATTTTTAATGCTTACGATATGAAAAAAATAGACCTTTCTAAAAAACACAAAGCCTATTATAGTGCATTGGATCGACCTGAGTTGGTGGAGGTAGAAGCTGCTGCCTTTTTATGCATACAAGGCAAAGGCGATCCTTCTTCGGAAGAATTTAGACAATGCAAACTTCGTGAAAAAGATTTTGTCGTAGCAAAGCTGGAAGGACTTTGGTCTTACGATAAAACAAAATACGCGAGCATCAGCATGGAAGAAGCGCCGACTCGTATTCCCCGTGCTGACTGGACCTATACGCTTATGATCCGCATACCGGAATTCGTCACCAGACAAGACCTGCACCAGGCTTTGGAAGTGGCGCGCATGAAAAAGAAAATTGCATTCGAACAGGAAATAAAACGGGTGGAAATTCCTGCCCATAGAGCGGTACAGATCCTGCACAAGGGCTCGTTTGACAAAGAACCGGAATCGCTTCAGGAAATTTCTTCTTTCATGAAAGAACACGCGTTTCAACAAGGAGGACAACACCATGAAATTTATTTATCGGACTTTAGAAAAACGGTTCCAGACAAATTAAGAACCATTTTACGAGAACCTATAAAATAAGACAAAGCAAAGCCGGTGTTAACACGCACCGGCCTTGCTTTGTTGTTCAGTTTAAACTCTCGTTTTGGAAATTAGCTTTTGATGTCTTTATCAATAGACTCCAATTTTTCCAAGTGCGCTTTCAAAGAAGGCAATGTTTTGTTTGCCCATTCTTTTTCTATGCCATGGATTTTGTCGCTGTTCAAAGCGTCTTCCAAATCAGAAATGGCTTTCTTGTGTTTGTCGATCAATTTGTTGACCACTTTTTTGTCGAATTTATCCGCGTCTTTTTCAGCTAGGTCTTCTACTTTATCTTCTGCTTTGTCACTAGGACCAGAAGCTACAGAGATACCTTCGGTTTCAGCGACTGCTTTCAACTCAGCCAAAATCGATTCGTGGTCTTTTTTGATTTCTGCCACTTCTTTTTTCACATCTGCACGCAACGCTTTTTGTTCCGCTAATTTTGAAATTTCGATGACAGCATAGCTGCATTCTACAGCTTTAGCCACAAAGTCAGCGTTCTTTTCGCTTTCGTTGGTTTCAAATTTTCTGTCGTTTTCTGCTTCAGCAACTTCTGCTGAATCTTGGTTTTCTTTTTTCTCTTCGCAAGATTGAATAGTCAAAGAGCAGGCAATAGCGATCATAGATGCGCTCAGGAAGGATACTAGATTTTTCATAGATTAAAATGATAGGGTTGAATAAATAAAATAAAAGAGGGAAGAAATGCTGCACCAGCGAGAGGTTGCCGGCACAGCATTATATGTAGAGTTGTATTGGTACGAACTAAAATTATTTTGTTACTTTAACAGAGTCTCTGTATTCTCTTACTGCATCGTGTTCTTTTTTCAAAGAAGCTTTTTGATCTCTGATCAGTTCAAGCACTTCAGAAGAAACTTCTTCACTGTCTTCGATGGCAGTTTTATAAGAACGCTGTGCGGCATCTTCGCCGTATTCGCAAGCATTCAAGATCGATAACAAGTCATTCCCTGTAAACGTAGCTTTCACATCCATCCAAGCGTGGTAGATTTTACCTGCCGCTGTGCTGTCGTGTGCCGGCTCTCCGCCATTTTTCAATACTAATTCTGTCAATTCAGAAATGTGTCTTTTGCTGCTTAGAATAAAAGACTGGAACACTACACGCAAGTCGTTGTCTTCGTCTTTCAATTCTTCTGTTGCTTTAGTATAACCGACTACACGGTCGTTGTTGATACGGATCAGGTCGTTCAGGACTTCGATATTATTTTCTTTAGTAGCCATAGTGGTAGTATTTTAGAGTTTGAAAATTCATTGTTCGGATAAGCATGATTACAGAATCGTACCATTCCAGAAAAAATGCTAACTGCTTGAAAAACAAGTATTGTTGATTTTGCCACTATTTTGTTCGCGTGCATTTTTTTCCCAACTTAGGGTAGCAGACACAACATTCTATATGTCAGAAACCACAGTTCTCCGCATCCTAGCCATTTCCGGCAGTCTTCGTAGCCACTCTGTTAATCGAATGATCTTAAAAGTCATGTCTAACATGGTACCGCAGCTTACTGGTTTTATATTTTATGAAGGATTAGAAGACTTGCCGCCATTTAATCCCGACAAGCCGCAAGATGTGGCCCCCGTGCTTCATTTCCGTAAACTGCTGCAAGACGCTGATGCCGTCATTATCTGCACCCCGGAATATGCTTTTGGCATACCCGGTGTTTTAAAAAATGCCTTCGACTGGGTGGTGTCTACCGGTGAATTCAATGAAAAACCCGTGGCGGTCATCAGTGCTTCTCCTTTAGCATCCGGCGGAGAAAAGGCATTGGAATCTTTGCTGCATACGCTAACCGCATTGGGCACCATTAAAGACGAGCATTCTGCATTAATCATTCCTGCTGTCAAGAAAAAAATAAATGAAACCGGAGAAATTACCGATGCGGATACTTTTAAGCAACTGCAATTGTTGTTGGACTATCTATTGCTAGCCACACAACAAAAAATGGATGAGAAAGTATAGATGTCCGAAGACCTTCTTGCATTAGAAAAATTAGTGAAGGCCATTTCTCCATTGACCGAGGAAGAATGGCAGGACTTCGCCAGCCTATGGAAACCACACGCTGCCAAGCGAAAAGAAATCATCACAGCAGCAGGTGAAGCGGAAGCTCATTTATATTTCGTAACAGAAGGCGTGCAACGCGTTTATTATTTCGATGAACAGGAACGCGAAGCTACGCTCGTATTTACTTACGCGCCTTCTTTTGGTGGAGTATTGGATGCTTTGACGTTGAAACAACCTTCCCGCTATTATTACGAAACGCTCACTCCTTCCGCTTTCCTCAAAGCTTCTTACGCCGATTTGGAAGCTCTTATGCTCCGCAGACCCGCCATCGAACGCATGGTGCGGCAAGGCCTTAGTCAAAGTCTTTCCGGTGTACTCGAGCGACTCGTCGAATTGCAATGTTATACTTCGGAAGAACGTTTCAAAAAATTATTACAACGCAGTCCCCATATTTTGCAATTGGTGCCGCATAAATATTTAGCCAATTACCTCGGTATTGATCCGACTAATTTTAGTAAGCTGATGAATAGGGTTAGGATTTAGTTGTTAGTTGTTAGTTGTTAGTTGTTTTAATAATTGTTTTAATAATTGTTTTTTTGGTTTTATACAAGCTTTTTTGGGTGTCAGGTCTTTCGACCTGACACTGCCGGACCCTAGTAATAATGTTTCGTTTTCATACAAGCAGTGTCAGGTCGAAAGACCTGACACCCAAATCAGACCTGACACAAAAAATATGGTGCGCCCCCAAAGAAACAAAAGATGAAGTACGAGCGCGAGTATGGAATAGATCCGATTAATTTTTCAGTATTCGTGAACTTTCCTTCATGCAACACCGTTGCACTATAAAAACCACCACATGAAAGACAAAATTTTTGACGCCATTATTGTTGGCGGAAGTTATGCGGGATTGTCCGCAGCCATGGCCTTAGGGCGTTCCATGAGGGATGTATTAATTATAGACAGCGGCAAGCCTTGTAACCGGCAGACGCCTCATGCGCACAATTTCATCACACACGACGGGGAAACACCTGCGGCTATTGCCGCGAAAGCAAAACAACAGGTGCTTGCTTATCCTACTGTAAAACTTCAAGAAGATTTTGTCACGGCTATTCACAAGTCGTCAGAGCATTTCAGTCTTCTTACAAAATCGGGCACTGCTTACCAGGCCAAGAAAGTTTTGCTCGCTACAGGTGTAAAGGATCTGATGCCCAACATCAAAGGTTTTGCCGACTGTTGGGGTATCTCTGTCTTGCACTGCCCTTATTGCCACGGCTACGAAGTGAGAGAAACCAACCTGGGTGTTTTAGGCAATGGAGATCTGGCTTTTGAAATGAGCAAACTCATTCAGCACTGGAGCAAGGATTTGACCTTGTTTACAAACGGAGCATCCACACTGACTGTCACACAACGTGAAGCCCTTGAAAACAAAGGCATCCGTGTGATTGAAAAAGAAATCGCAGAGCTTGTGCACAAGCAAGGTTATCTGCAGCAGCTGATCTTTCAGGATGGTTCTTCTGAAAGTCTTACGGCTCTGTTTGCGAAAATTCCTTTCGAGCACTACTCAGAAACTATTCCTTCGGATTGCAAGCTTACGGAAATGGGTTACATACAAGTGGATCCCATGCAAAAAACCAGTCTGCCCGGCTTGTATGCAGCGGGTGATTGTACGTATCCTTTCCGGACACTGACGATGGCTGTTTCTTCCGGCACGATGGCCGGCGCGGCGATGAATAAGGAATTGATTGACGAATCGTTTTAATTCTGCTTATAATCTTGGTAAATACCAAGATTCATGAAGGGCAGGCATTGCAATTTTGTTTCATAACTCATATACTTAAATGTCTTATGGAACCGATCGATAAAAATACCCTACTGGAACAACTCGAAGAAAAAACAGAGGCGCATGTACAAGAAGTCATTGCTTTGTTTCAAAACCTTCCTGCTGAAGTCTTGCTTCGCCCTTCTGCTACAGGGGGCTGGAGCATGGCGCAGTGCCTGGAACATTTAAACAGTTACGGACATTATTATTTGCCGCGCATTTCAAAAGGAATAGAACACTACAGCGGTGCTCCAAATGAAAACTTTAAAAGCAGTTGGTTGGGTGCTTATTTCATTCGCATCATGGATCCTAAAACAAGCAAAAGTAAATACAAAGCCTTTAAGGATCATCAGCCTTCACCGTCCTTGGACGCGCATGCTGTGGTGGCAGAGTTTATCCGGCAACAGGAAACATTATTGCTGCAACTCCGTCGGGCAAAAACAGTGGACCTGAATAAAATCCGTATTCCCATTTCGATCATGAAATGGCTGCGCTTAAAATTGGGGGATGTGTTTCAATTCATCATTGCACATAATGAAAGGCATTTGCAGCAAGCGAAAAAGAATAGAGAACAGAAAGCTGAAAACTGAGAACAGAAAACGGATTCAGTTTTCTGTTCTCAGTTTTATGTTTTCATCCTTTATAGGCTTTCTGCAAAGTCGCGATATCCAGTTTCTTCATCTTCAGCATGGCGGCCATTACACGGTCTGCTTTTTCCTGATCGGGATCAGCGATCATTTCATCCAGTAAGACTGGAACAACCTGCCAGGATAAGCCATACTTGTCTTTCAGCCAACCGCATTCCTGTGCTTTCTGATCTCCTCCAGCTTTCAATTTCTCCCAGTAATAATCTACCTCTTCTTGCGTGTCGCAACTGATAATGAAAGAGACAGCTTCACTGAATTTAAATACAGGTCCGCCATTCAATGCCATGAAGGGATGACCATTGAGGGTGAACTCTACACACATCACAGAATTTGCCGGTCTTTTGTGGATTTCCTGACCAACGTTCCCATAACGGGTAATTCTTCCTATGCTGGAGTTTTTAAAGATGGAAGTATAATACTTGGCGGCTTCTTCCGCTTCGCTATCAAACCAAAGGTTGGAGGTAATTTTTTGTACAGTTGCCATAGTCTTATTTTTTTGATTGAAGATAGGAATGTCATACAAAAATATTGCCGCATCAGATTCTTCGGGCATTTAATTACGACTATCTCAGGGGGGTAATGCAACAATTGAAGGCTCTTGTCCCGCTGGGACGCAACGTATTTATTGGCTTCCTGCTATTCCTATTTTCTGTTTTCTGTTTTCTGTTTTCAATCCATCCGGCCCCTAAATCCCCTAAAGGGGACTTGCGGTTATAATTGTTTTCGGGGCTAGAGACATGGCGTCCCGCTGGGACGCAACGTATTTAT
>JAQZBV010000025.1 GCA_029237685.1 Cytophagaceae bacterium
TTCTTTAGCAAATACAGAAGTAAAGACTACTTATGCAAATGGAGGGGTGGAAATCTACCTATGGAATCAATTGTTTCTCATGATTGATGATGTAGAAGAAGAAGCGCTAGAAGACGATGCGTTTGCGGAAGAAGTTTGGGATATCATATTAGATGAGTTTTACGATGTACGTGAGAAGCTGGTAGAGCTTAAACTCGCTTCATTAAATGCCGACTACCTACCTGCATTATCCGCTGATTTGATGGCTTTGTTGGAAGCTCAGAAGTTAGACAGTAAACTCCTCAATATGCTTGATATCTTATTTGAAGATATTAGTTCAGCGGATAAAGATTTCGGGTTACCTAAGGTTGGTATACGTTTCACCGATTTTGAAGGTGTAAAAGTGGTAGTTCCGGTAGATATTTCTAAGAAACCTTATCATTTCGATGCCAAAGCAATAGCCATTGAATTTGATAAACGTTTTAAGACGAAAGTTTAATGGCTTCTAGGTAAGAATTTAAACGGTCTACTTTTCCACTCGGGAGGTAGACTATTTTTTTTGCAAATAAGATTTCCTTAGGATAGATGTATTTTCCTAAAGTTACTTTACAATAGTCGGTGAGTTGATCGATTTCGTTTTGATCCAATACTCCGGTAACAACGAGCGCCCACTTTTCTCCCCATGTTTCATCAGGCAATTTATAAGAGGTAAAGCTATTTTGAATATTGTTCCGGTAAAAAAAATCAGTCACACAC
The DNA here is from genome assembly GCA_029237685.1 of Cytophagaceae bacterium. Taxonomy (GTDB): domain Bacteria; phylum Bacteroidota; class Bacteroidia; order Cytophagales; family Cytophagaceae; genus JACMQM01. The sequence goes on from JAQZBV010000025.1 coordinate 736, forward strand.
TCTTCCGCTTTTTCCAGGCTGTATTTAATTCCGCCCGAATTGATTACCCAGTCTACACGGCCCGTCCATTCAAATGTTAGAGGTGTCATCAATTTTACTACATCCTGTGTTACTAAAGTAAATGCCGGAGGATTAAGATGATGAATAATCAGGCAATCTCTGTGATCTTGCGAAAATTCATATCCGTTGAGTGCGTGATAAAGCGTTTCTTTGGTATGGAGTGCTCTTATCGCAACATGGGAAGCGGTTTCCGTCATCCCATAGGTATGAAAGAAAAGGCAGGCACTGTGCAAGTTCTGTAAACGATTTTCCAGCCAGGAGTTTAGCGGAGCTCCGCCCATCAATAGATTATCTATTTGGAGAAAGGGATCTCCTAATGTGTTGTTGTGTAACAGCCCCTGAATCTGACTGGGTACCAATGAAGCTAATTTGATGTGTGGCAAGGCTGTTAAAGCATCTGCAGATAGATTTGAAGGAGAGAGGTAGATCAGGGTGCACTCTGCAACAAGGGCTCTTACAACCATCATCATACCTCCCATGAAAGAGGTGTTTAAAGCCAGCAATAAACAATCAGAAGAATTGATGTTAAACAGGTCAATCGTGCGTTTGGCGCTGGCAATAAGGAATGTTTTAGATAACACAGTCGGCTTAGGAACGCCTGTTGAACCTGATGAATAGAAGGTGAAAGATTCTGCACCTGCGTACCATTCATTGATGAAATCAATCGCAGGACGTAGGTTCTCATCGTCTTTCAAGCCGCTAAGATCAGCAGGTATAGAGTTAAAGGATAATTGCAACATGGTGATTAAAACTAGTAATTAATCACTGAAATAGGCAGGCCTCTAGCGGAAATAATCCACAAAAGTACTTTGTCTCCTGTGTTTTAAGGATTTTAGTTTTAAATTGGCAATTAGCTACGACTCATTTGGTTTTGTATTCATTGATTTAGTAAACAAGTATGATTTTAGGAATTGACATAGGGGGAACATCAGCTAAGTTCGGTATTGTATCTCATGAAGGAGAAATTTCTCATTCTAAACGTTTCAAAACAGAAGCATGGATCAGCCAGGGTGGTTTTATTAATAACCTGGCGGATGAGATTGGAAATTATTTGAAACTATATCCAGCCATCACTGGTGTTGGTATCGGCTGGCCGGGTTTGTTATCCGCAGATAGAAAGAAAGTGGTATTGCTTCCTAATATTCCTTCTGTAAAGGATGAGTATGTTGTACCATTACTCAATTCCAGATTTCCAGGTATTGTGTTTAAGATAGAGAACGATGCCAAATGCGCCGCATTAGGAGAATATTATTTCGGTGGACACAAAGGCTTTGACAACTACATCTTAGTGACACTTGGCACTGGTGTTGGTAGCGGAGTGGTCATGAAAGGAAAATTGTTTATCGGAGTACGTGGCAATGGTACAGAGATCGGACATATTCTTACGCATACCGGTAAGACGTTAGAAGAGCAAGTGGGATTGAAAAACTTAGTCTCTTATGCGAAAGAATTATTAGCCAAAGATACTGCCTATAAATCCAGTTTGCATAGCGTAGAAGATTTAGATCCGAAGTCTATACAGGAAGAGGGTACTAAGGGTGATGAAATCGCTTTAGAAGTTTATAAACACGCGGGAAGATTGCTGGGTGAAACGATGGTGGGAGTGATTCGTACATTAGACTTGGATAAGATTTTAATCGGTGGTGGGATTTCTCCTGCTATTGAATTGATTAAGCCTGAAATGATGAGTGTTTTGAAGAAACATTTGCCTGCTTACTATACTGATGATTTGCAAATCAAGCAAGCATCGCTAAGCAACGATGCGGGTTTGTTAGGAGCTGCCGCGCTTATTCTGGAAAAATAATAATGGCTGCTTCTGACAAGATTTCTTATCAATGGCTTCCTATTTATGACAAGTACCGATACAGGCCTTTGCCTGTATCGGTTGATTTTTTACAAAACGCATTCGATATCGTTTTTCTTCTCTTCTTTATTTGGTACTGGAATTGGGGGCCGCTACTGGTAGTTCTTTATTATGTCATTGAGACCTTGGTGACCTGTTTGTTCACTGCGATCAAATGGTGGAGGAGTAAAGCCGTGTTATCGGACGATCGTATGGTGTCGATACCGACATTTAAATTCATTGCTATTCTAACGTTGTGTGCTGTAATCGGTGTTTTTTCTTATGGACAGATTTTAGCTGTACACGATGCATTGGGTCTCGTTATGTCTGTACCTTCCTGGGAAATTCTTGTATCGGATAAAAGCCAATTCATGCTAGGTGTGTTGGCCATTGTCTTGTTGCAAACCACAGAATATTATAAACATATTTTGCAATCTAAACACATCAGAGTAGAATTGGTCACAGCTATACTGACTCCGGTCTTAACGGTATCTTTTATTGACTTGAAATGGGCATCCGTGATGATAGCTCTTTTGTTAGGTTTTGCTAAATTGATTGCCGGCCAATTGCAATTGACTGTAAAAAATTAAGGAGCGTTTAATGAGATGAGAAAAGAGAGAGGAGAAATGCGACAATTTTATCATCTCTCTTTTCTCGTCTCTTTTATTCATCCAAAATATATCCTGTTGAAGCGGTACTATTTAAAAGCCGGTATGCCCGTAATTTCATTTCCTGTAATCAATAAATGAATGTCGTGTGTTCCTTCATAGGTCACCACCGATTCCAGATTCATCATGTGTCGCATGATTGGATATTCTCCTGATATTCCCATGGCACCTAATATCTGTCTGGCTGTACGAGCTACATTCAGTGCCAGTTCTACATTGTTTCGTTTCGCCATAGAGATCATTCCGGTTGTCGCTTTACCTTGATTTTTCAACATGCCTAATCGCCAAGCCAACAACTGTCCCTTGGTGATTTCCGTCAACATCTCAGCTAATTTTTTTTGTACCAATTGAAAAGAGGCAATAGGTTTGTCGAACTGAATGCGTTCCATGGAATATTGTTTAGCCGTTTCATAACAATCAATCGCAGCGCCCAAAGCACCCCATGCAATGCCGTAGCGTGCGGAATCAAGACATCCGAGCGGACCGCTCAATCCATCGGCATTAGGAAGGAGATTAGCTTTTGGTACTTTGACATGATCGAATACCAATTCTCCTGTAATACTTGCTCTCAGCGACCATTTGTTATGGATCTCCGGCGTAGTAAAACCTTCCATACCCCGTTCTACAATCAGTCCCTTTATTCGGCCCGCTTCGTTTTTTGCCCAGACTACAGCTAAGTCAGCTAAAGGGGAGTTGGTGATCCACATTTTACTACCGTTGAGCAAGTAATGATCTCCCTGATCGGTAATTTTTGTGGCCATGCCGTTGGGGTTAGAACCATGATCAGGCTCAGTCAATCCAAAGCAGCCCAACATTTCTCCAGAGGCCAATTTAGGCAGGTACTTTTTCTTTTGTTCTTCCGAACCGTATTGATAAATCGGATGCATGACCAATGAACCTTGAACAGAGGCCGTGGATCTCATCCCTGAATCACCTCGCTCAATCTCTTGCATCATGATACCATAAGCAATATAGTCTAAGCCTCCTCCTCCATAGGTTTCAGGCACTGTTGGCCCAAATACACCCAGGTTTCCAAAAGCTTTAATGATCTCTGTCGGGAAGTGATTTTCCTGCGCACATTTTTCAATGATAGGACGTATGGAGTGATTGACAAACTCTCTGACACTCTGTCTAATCAACTTGTGCTCATCCGATAGAAGATCGTCTATGGCATAATAATCGGGACTATCAAATTGTTGTTGTTTCATACCTTGTATATCTAGGTGATATTATTAAATTTAACATTGAAAGAATGCTCCGCAGGGTATAGATACGAAAAAATACAGAATATGGTCACTCCCGATCCAGAAAATAAAACCAACGAAATACTGGCTGCTCTTCATGAAAGGTACGAATCTGATGGACAGGATTTAAATACTCATCTGACCGGTTTGCTATACGCCAAGTATGTCAATTATTGGGATTACATTCGTTTGGATACGTTGTTGTCACTTCAAAAACCGCGTACTGATTTTCCGGATGAAATGGTATTCATTGTTTACCACCAAATTACAGAATTATATTTCAAATTGATTTTACATGAACTCAATTTGCTGCAACAACAAGAAACAGTATCTGCTGATTTTTTTAAACAACGCATCGAACGTCTCAATTGGTGTTTCGGTCAAATGATCGAATCCTTTGATATCATTTCTGTAGGCTTGGAACAAGAGCAGTTCCTGAAATTCAGAGCCGCATTATCTCCTGCCAGTGGATTTCAATCGGTGCAATACCGCATGGTGGAACTGGCGTCTACGGATATGATCAACCTGGTACATCCAAACGATCGGGAGATTCTTGGTGACGATGATTACATCACCACGGAAGAAATGTTTGAGAAAATCTATTGGAAGAAAGGCGCAGTCGACGCGGCAACAGGAAAGAAAACATTAACATTAAAGGCTTTCGAGCACGAATACGATAAAATGCTTTTGAGAGTAGCCGAGGATCATCGTACCAAAAATCTATGGTCGGTTTATCGCAGACTTTCCTTTGACGATCAAACGCAAAAATCGCTGGTAGATGAAATGAAGAAGTATGATATGTATGCCAATTTATTCTGGCCATTGACACACTTCAAACATGCTATTCACCATTTAATCAAAAACAAAGATGTAGCTTCTGCTACCGGCGGAACGAATTGGCGACAATACCTTCCACCTCGTTTTCAGAAAAGAATTTTCTTTAATGAATTGTGGACAGCTGAAGAGATAGAGAACTGGGGAAGAAGCTGGGTGGAGAAAGAAGTGTTTTCAAAACTACCTGTGTAAATGAAAAGTTCAGCGTTGAAGTATACGCCATTTTTAGTCAGTGTTTGCTTCACTGTACTGGGTAGTATATTTTTAACTGTTGACGCCTCTGCTCAAACTCATCAGACGGTAGAAATGTATTACGATGCCGCAAAAAAAGTGAAGCGGGAAGTTTTTTTAGTAAAGAAGAAAAAGAGCGGCATGGTACGAGACAGTTCCTACACCTCTTTTTATCAGAATGGTAAAGTCAAATCCAAAGGTCTTTTTAAGAATGATGTGCCAGTAGGATTGTGGTATTACTATTACGAATCTGGTTTGGTTAAGTCTTATGGAAAACTGAATCATACTACCAAGTATGGCGATTGGAAATATTATTACGAAAACGGCAATATCAGTACAGAAGGTTCCTATAAGGAAGGTAAGAAAGAAGGAGATTGGAAATATTATTTTGAAAGTACTGCAGGTGTTTTAAAGACAGATGGCGTTTATGTAAATGATAAACGAGAAGGACGCTGGAAGTTTTATGATGAAAGCGGAAACTTTAAAGCACAGGCAGATTTTCATGAAGATCGAGGAATGTACACCGAGTTTTATCCAAGCGGCGCCAAAAAAAGTGAGGGCTTGTTGATCGATGGAAGAAGTATAGGAACCTGGAAGTATTACCATGAAAACGGTAAGTTGCTCGGTGAAGGCGTAGAGAAAGACGGATTGAAAGAAGGTCCTTGGGTTTACTATGATAAGTCTGGGCAGGTAGCTTCAAAGGGCAATTACACGCAAGGTAAACAGTCTGGTTCCTGGGAATATTTTCATGAGAATGGAACGCTTGCTTCCAAAGGAGAATACACCGATGATAAAAAAGAAGGCGATTGGACAACCTTCAATACGGCGGGTAAGAAAATAGGAGAAGGAAGTTTTAAGTCTGGAAAAGGAATTTACAGAGAGTTTTATGACAGCGGTAAATTGAAAATAGAAGGAGCGATTGAGAACGATAAGAATGAAGGGCCTTGGAATTATTTTTATGAAACTGGAGAACAAGAAGGAAAGTGTTTTTACCAACAAGGGAAAGGAAAGTATTTAGGCTATTACAAAGACGGCACCAATAAAATGGAAGGCCTGTTAGAAGATGGACATAAAACCGGAATTTGGCGCTTGTATAAACCCAATGGAGAATTGGCCGGGTTGTACAAAACGTATTACGACAAAGACGCACCTGCATTTGAGGACCTTCCATTGGATTCCGTAATAGCAACTCCAAGAGACAGCACGATTATAGAAATGCCTACGTTTTCGAATCGTAAGAAACGTTCCAGGTATTTTACTCCAAGGGTAAATGAATTCAGGGGTTATATTGTAGGAGCCAATCCTATGGCCTTATTAAGGAATGCTTTACCGGCCAGTGTAGAAATTTATTTCCAGGAGCGAATAGGTTATGAGTTTGGTGCCACATACTTGAGTAAACCGATGTTTAAAAGTCATTCATCACTTCCATTGAATGAAATCAATTATATGGGTTACCATTTGTATATCCGGCAGAAGTTTTATCAAAAGGATCAAGACTACGGTATGTTTTATTTCGCACATGAACTAAGGTATACCAATACGGTATATAGTGTCAAAGTGATGGATACCATTATGGTTCCTGCTCAAGAGATGGATATTGACCTTACTGAAAAAACGATTGAGTATTCTGTATTAGTAGGCGATCGATTGATTAAAGATGCTCGTAAGAAAGGAATTACGTTAGATATCTATGTAGGCTTAGGCATCGGTTATCGCATGATAGAACGCAATTGGCCGGAAGATAATAAGATATACAAAAATGCTTTTTCAAGTATTAGTACGGGCGCCATCAAGGTTCCTTTCAGATTAGGATTCACAATCGGATATATTTTCCCTAAAGCGCATTGATCCATTGCATAGATCAGGCCGGTTGCATAAACAATTGAATATTCTTAACTTGAGGACTTCATTTAAGGATAAACACCTTACACATGTTAGAAATTATAGAACTCGCTTGTTTACCGCAACAAGCTTTTGATGAGTCTTACCTCCGCACACAAGCCTTTCAGAAATTAGGTATAAAGAATCCCGATGCATTTTATTGCCGAGTCATCCGTCGATCGATCGATGCAAGAAGTAGAGTGGTGCTTTATAGAATGGCATTGGAAGTGGGAGAGATAGAGCTTCTTAAACCGCTATCTTCTTACGAAATAAGTACGAACAATGTAGCGAAAGCCAAAGAAGTCATTGTTGTGGGAGCAGGTCCTGCAGGCTTGTTCGCAGCCTTGCGCTTGATAGAATTAGGTTATAAACCGGTTGTATTGGAGCGAGGAGCAGATGTAAAAGCCCGTCGCCGTGACCTGGCAGCGATCAATAAAGATAATATTGTTAATCCCGAATCCAATTATTGTTTTGGAGAAGGAGGTGCCGGAACTTATTCAGACGGCAAGCTTTATACGCGCTCAAAAAAACGTGGAGACTTGCGAAAAGTATTGGAATTATTTGTAGCACACGGTGCAAAAGAAGATATACTCATTGATACCCATCCTCATATAGGAACCAATAAGCTTCCTGCTATCATACAAGGTATGCGAGAAAGCATCATTGCTGCAGGAGGAGAGGTTTTTTTCGACACCAAAGTGACACGATTTATTTTGTCAGGGAATGAGGTAAAGGGAGTGGAGACAGCAGGTGGGACAAAGTATACAGGTATCGCTTGTATTCTGGCCACCGGACATTCAGCCCGTGATATTTTTGAATTGCTGCAGGAGCAAAACATCTACATTGAAGCCAAGCCTTTTGCTTTGGGTTTGAGGGTGGAACATCCGCAGGAAATCATTGACAGTGTGCAATACCATTGTGAGGACCGCGGTCCATATTTGCCGGCATCTTCTTATTCATTGGTTCAACAAGTAGCATACAAAGGCATAGACCGTGGTGTTTATTCTTTTTGCATGTGTCCGGGGGGCTTTATTGTACCTGCGGCAACAGCTCAGGACGAAATCGTGGTCAATGGAATGTCACCGTCGAGACGAGATTCAAAGTATGCCAATTCCGGCATTGTGGTTTCTGTAGAGTTGGAAGATATTCTTGAGTTCTCTGGTAAAGGAGCCTTGGCTTGCATGGCTTTTCAAAAAAGTGTAGAACATAGGGCCTGGCTTGCGGCAGGAAAGACACAGGCTGCTCCTGCGCAGCGTCTCGTGGATTTTGTGAACGGCAGACTTTCTACTTCATTACCAGAAAGTTCTTATCAGCCTGGATTAACTTCTGCCGTGCTGGACGATGTTTTACCTCCTTTTATTGCGCATCGTTTGAAAGGTGGTTTTAAAGCCTTTGGGCAAAAGATAAAAGGCTTTTATACCAATGAAGCTCAGGTTGTGGGAGTTGAGAGTCGTACCTCTTCTCCTGTAGCGGTGCCGAGGAACAAAGAGACGTTGGAACATGTTCAGGTAAAAAGGTTATACCCTTGCGGTGAAGGTGCCGGTTATGCCGGAGGTATTGTTTCAGCAGCCATCGATGGCATGAAATGTGCCGAAGCTATAGCATCGGTTTATTAATTGAAGGTATGGAAAAGAGAACATTGATTATAGGCTCGTCAGAAGACCCCACACGTTATGCCAGCTTGGCTGCAGGACGTTTACGGAGACATAAGATTGCTTTTGTACCTTTAGGCCTTCGAACAGGTACCATAGAAGGCGAAACCATCGTTACCGGAAAGCCGGATTTGAAAGACATTCATACCGTCACTTTATACATCAATCCAAAACGTCAACCGGAGTATTACGATTACATTATTTCTTTGCATCCTAAGCGTGTTATTTTCAATCCAGGTACAGAAAACGATGACTTTGCTCAACGGCTTGAAAGTAAAGGCATAGAAGCTGTTGAAGGTTGTACTTTAGTTATGATTGGAACGGGTACTTATTAAGCTTTTTTAGAAGGATTTTTTTGTTTCGTTTTTGTGGATAAAATCTATAAAAACGCGCTGTTTTCTGGTGTAAAAATAGTATTTTTACACTACTACTAAGCACTGAAAATGAGCGAAATAACAGATAAGATACCAGCCGATTATTCAGCAGATAATATTCAGGTCCTGGAAGGATTAGAAGCGGTTCGCAAGAGACCGGCCATGTACATTGGTGACATCGGTATTAAAGGATTACATCACTTGATTTGGGAAGTAGTTGACAACTCGATTGACGAGGCAATGGCTGGCCATTGCGATGAAATTACAGTTGAGATTAACGAAGACAATTCTGTAAAAGTGAGTGATAATGGTCGTGGAATTCCTACAGGTATGCACTCAAAAATGGGTAAATCTGCGTTGGAAGTTGTAATGACAGTATTGCATGCCGGCGGTAAATTCGATAAAGATACATACAAAGTATCGGGTGGATTGCACGGTGTAGGGGTATCTTGTGTGAATGCTTTATCCAGTCATCTTACGGTTACGGTAAACAGCAGAGAAGGAAAAGTATTCCGTCAGGAATATAAAAAAGGTATTCCGCAATATGATGTCAAGGAAATCGGTACAACTGATATACATGGCACCACCGTTCACTTTCTTCCGGATAGTAGCATATTCACGGAATCAGTTTACAAATACGAAACAGTAGCGGCACGTTTAAGAGAATTGTCGTTCCTGAATAAAGGAATTAAAATAAACTTCAAAGATCACAGAGAAGTAGGAGAAGATGGTTTGTCTATTGGTGAAACTTTTTTCTCTCAAGGGGGTATTAAAGAATTTGTTTCTTACTTGGATTCAAGCAGAGAGCAATTAATTCCTGAACCTTTGTATCTTGAGGATACTACAGGTGCTATACCTGTTGAAGTAGCGATGCTTTATAATACGTCTTATTCTGAGAACGTATATTCTTATGTAAACAACATCAATACTATAGAAGGCGGTACTCACGTAGCCGGTTTTAGAAGAGCTTTGACGCGTACATTGAAAAGTTATGCTGATAAATCAGGTTTGCTGGACAAACTGAAAATTGAGATTACAGGTGATGACTTCCGCGAAGGATTGTCTGCGGTGATTTCTGTAAAAGTAGCTGAACCTCAATTTGAAGGACAAACGAAAACCAAATTGGGGAACTCCGATGTGATGGGTGCCGTGGATACCTTAGTAGGAGAGATGTTGAACAACTACCTGGAAGAACATCCACGTGAGGCAAAGATCATTGTGTCAAAAGTGATATTAGCGGCACAGGCTCGTTTCGCTGCCCGCAAAGCACGTGAAATGGTGCAGCGTAAAAATGTATTGTCTGGAACCGGTTTACCTGGTAAGCTAGCCGATTGCGCGGAAAGCGATCCGGCTCAATGCGAATTGTACCTGGTGGAAGGTGACTCGGCAGGTGGGTCGGCCAAGCAAGGCCGTGACCGTCGTACACAAGCCATTCTTCCTTTAAGAGGTAAAATTCTAAACGTAGAGAAAGCACAGGAACATAGAATATACGACAACGAAGAGATCAAGAACATGATCACTGCGCTGGGTGTAAGTTTTGGGACACCGGAAGGTGACAAAGAATTGAACATGACGAAACTTCGTTACCACAAGATCATCATTATGACGGATGCGGATATTGACGGTAGTCACATTCGCACGCTGATCTTAACGTTCTTCTTCCGTTACATGAGAGCTTTGATTGACAATGGCTATCTCTACATTGCTTTGCCTCCGCTTTACCAAATCAAAAAAGGGAAAGAGGAAAGGTATTGCTGGACGGAAGCACAGCGCGAAGTAGCGGTAAAAGAACTGGCGAAAGATGGCAAAGAAGATTCAGTAGGTATCCAACGTTACAAAGGTTTGGGAGAAATGAACCCGGAACAATTGTGGACGACGACCATGGATCCTGAAAGAAGAAGTTTGAAACAAGTATCTATTGAATCCGCGGCTGAAGCAGATTTATTGTTCTCCATGTTGATGGGAGATGAGGTCGCACCTCGTCGTGATTTCATTGAGAAAAATGCGAAATATGCTAAAGTTGATGTGTAGATTCAAAAACATAATATTAATTTAATCGTAAAAATGAGGGGCTAATAACCCCTTTTTTTAATTTCGATCTTCGGTAAATCTATGTTTTGGCAAAAAAATAACAACAACCCGGTAGACAGTAAGTACATTAGTCGAGATCTAAGCTGGATTAATTTTAATTACAGAGTATTAGATCAAACCGTGCATCCCGATCACAATGTGTTTGAGGCGATGAAGTTTTTAGCGATCACGTCTTCCAACCTGGATGAGTTTTTTCAAATCAGGATTGGTAGCTTATACAATTACATCGACTATGGCAAGGAACGCACCGACTATTCAGGGCTGCGTGAGACTACTTTCAGAAGAACTCTGTTAGCAGAAGTGAAGGCCTTTTACGAAAGACAAAAAGAAATTTATGCTCAAGAATTGAAGCCTGCTTTTCATGATGCAGGTTTTTTAATAGCCAATTTGAATGACTTATCGGAAGAGGAGAGACAAAAGGCGGATGATTATTTCAAGCGGATTTTGTTTCCAATGCTTACTCCGATGACTTACGACGGTTATCATTCTTTCCCCATCCTGATGAATAAGCTGATGGTGTTAGGTGTGGTGACCAAGAACGACGGTCTGATTGGAGAACAGAAGAAATTGTCCTTTGTTCAAATGCCTCAAAATCTTCCTAAGTTTTATGAGATCATAAGAGGTGACCTAATTATTTTTGTCCCTACTGTTGAAATCATTCGCGCGCATATTCATAAACTGTTTCGTAATGTAGAAATTGTAGCGGTTTCCTCTTTCCGCATTACCCGCAACGGTGATTTTTCGGTGGAAGAAAGCGACGACATGGAGGAGCAGTACATCGAGGAGATCAAGAAGAAATTGATGTCTAGAAAAACGGCGCGAGTAGTACGTTTGGAGACAGAGCCAGGCATGAATGAATGGATGAAGTCTCTTTTAGTTCAGCGTTGGGATATCGATGAGTATAACATATTTGAAAATACTGAATTGATTGATTATTCTGCTTTGTGGCAGATTGTCAATCATAAAGAGTTTAAGGAGGAATTACCTTCCGTAAAGCCTCCGGTAAAACCTTTGACTTTGGTGGAAGATGAAAAAACATTGGATCTGTTTGATTACCTAAAAGATCATGACCTGTTGTTGCATCATCCTTACAACAGCTTTAATTATGTATTGGACTTGATTGAAGAAGCGGCTGAAGATCAGAATGTATTGGCCATTAAAGTAACTATTTACCGTTTGGCCAAGAACTCCAGAATCAGTGCGGCTTTGCTTAAAGCGGCAGAAAATGGGAAACACGTTTCCGTACTGTTTGAAGTGAAAGCGCGATTCGATGAAGAGAATAATATCAAAGAAGCACAGCGGTTACAGAAAGCAGGCTGCTTCGTAGTTTATGGTGTCAATAAATACAAGACACATACTAAGCTCTTACTTATCGTAAGGAAAGATTCGGAGGAACAGGTTACGAGTTATGTACACTTGTCTAGTGGTAATTACAACGAAGAGACAGCGCGTTTGTATACAGACATCAGTTTATTGACAACCAATGAAATATATGCACAAGATATCAGCGAATTTTTTAATGTAATTACAGGCCATTCACGACCAGGAGTTTATCAAAGTATTATTACCGCACCTGGTGATATGCGTACGGAGCTGATCGATTTGATTTTGAAGGAAGCTGACAATGCGAGAGAAGGCAAGCCAAGCGGTATAGTGATTAAAATTAATTCACTTCAGGATCAAGCGGTCATTGATGCGTTATATACTGCATCGGGTGCCGGTGTGAAAATTAAATTGATTGTTCGTGGGATCTGTTGTTTGAAACCAGGTAAGCAAGGGTTGAGTGAAAATATTACGGTGCGTTCTATTGTTGGAAATTTTCTGGAACATTCGAGAATTTATTATTTCCATAACCAAGGCGATCCGGTTGTATTGGGTGGTAGTGCGGATGCAATGATCAGAAGTTTTGACCGACGCATAGAATCGTTGTTTAAAATCAACGATGAAAAATGCAAGCAGGAAGTCATTGCGATGCTTCAGTATAATCTATTGGATAATTATAATGCGTATGAATTAGATTCTCAGACCAACTATACCAAAGTTGTTCCCGTTCCAGGCGAAGCGTTGTTTAATATGCACGAAGAGTTTTACAAAATTACGGAGAAAGAAGTACAAGCCGCAAAGGTTTTTTAGTACTCACTTTAGCTACAGAATAGAAAAAGTCTCGCATGAAGTGAGACTTTTTTTATAAGCTATTCACAATGGCTTTAAAATCTGAAATTTGCAAAGGCTTCTCTAGATAGCCTTTTACCGATGAATAGGTGAGCGCTTTCTTTCTGTCTTCCAGTCGCAAGGATGATGTGTACATGATTACACGAATAGCATCCAGGATGTCACTGGATTGACACAGATCCAAAAAATCAAACCCGTCAATATAGGGCATGTTAATGTCTAATAAAATGTATTCGGGAAGTTGAATGTTGTTTTTCTTTTTCTGAATCAGTTCATTGATTGCAGCCGGAGATTCCATGTAAATAGATATTTTTTCTACCATGCCGGATTTTTCCAGGCATTTTTGTGTGATGAAGTTTGAAATGTCATCGTCATCAACAATCATGATCTCACTTAACTTGGACATGTATATCAGATAGAAAGAGCGATAGAATAAGCGATGGATGAAATGATTGTTCCTATAATTCCGCATACAATCATGAATCCAAGATTTTTTTTTACCGGAATAATTTTCCAATACAATGCTAATGGCATCACACACTAAGCAGATTTGAAGAAATAAGGTTGCTCTATCGAATACATCTGCTTCTTGGTCCCGTTCTTCAGCACCTTATTGTCTGCTTCAGGCTGAGCGTTTTCCTGTGCCATGCGTAAGGAGTGTTTTTATTTTTTGTATTTGTTGAAGTTCAATACCTGATTGACAGAAACACTTTTGTTCGTATTTCTTTCATACAGCATCAGCATTAAACCGTCTTTTAGACCCAACTCAGGAACCATCATTTTGGTGGCTTTGGCCCATCGCATGATGTTCAGGTAAATGTCCGAGGCCGGTATAATCACATCCGCACGATCCGTGTTCATCATCAGTATATTTACTCTTTCTTCGTACGTATAGCCGGCAATGATTTGCTGTGTTTCTTCTAACTTTTTTAAAGAGATGACTTGTTTCTCTTTTTTATTTTTATCACCACTTCCCAATTCGTACAACTTACCAATGTTGCCACCGGTACCGATTGCCGTGATTGGTTTTGGTGCTTTGAAGGTTTGTTCTTCAATCCAACGTCGCATCTCTTCCCATTCTTCCGGTGTGTCCAAACCGTTTAGCCTACGAACGGAACCGATCTTGAAAGAGCGCGTGGCTATTTTTTGTTTGTTGACAAAGAAATTGATTTCAGTACTACCGCCACCCACATCAATGTGTATGTAGCTTGAATCGTCGAGCTCATTGTAGAGTACTGTGTTGATCAGTTCTGCTTCTTTATCTCCATCGATGATATCGATTTGTACACCCAATAAATCTTTTACTTTGAAAGCGATGTCTTTGCCGTTTCGGGCTTCACGCATGGCTGACGTGGCGCAGATGATATAATCGTCTACTTCGTATAAGTCAAATAAGTTTTTGAAGGTTTGTATCAGTTTAAAAAATTTGGCTTCTTTTCCGGCACTAATTTCACCGATTTTGAATACATCTTCACCCAACCGCAGAGGGAAACGTACGTATTCCATTTTCTTGAAAAGAACCATTCCGTTTACATCAATTATTTTACTAACCTGAAAACGGATGGCGTTTGATCCTATGTCTACAGCTCCTAGCTTCACGAGGGTATTGGATGGTTATAGTTAGCTGTGAAATTACACATTAATACGTTCGGAATCCAAACTCTTTATCCACATTTGACCGAGGTTACGTTTGTTTATTAGGCGATTAAGACTGATATTTGCAGGTCTTTTTGAACGTGTAAAAAGCATTTGTTGTTATCCTCCAAAGATTTCGTGTTATGCCCGATATATACAAAGAATTAGAAAAACGTATCCTGATCCTGGATGGTGCCATGGGTACCATGATCCAGCGGTATAACCTGGATGAAAATGATTTCAGAAACGAGTCTTTGGCTAATCATGAGCATCCATTAAAGGGAAACAACGATTTATTGAGCATTACTCAACCTGACGTTATACTGGCTATTCACAAGCAATACCTTGATGCAGGAGCAGATATTTTAGAGACCAATACATTCAGCAGCACGACCATTGCGCAGGCGGATTATCACCTGGAACATTTGGTATACGAGTTGAATTACGAAGGTGCCAAACTCGCTAAGCAAGCTTGTGCAGAGTATACGGCAAAGGATCCATCCAGACCGCGTTTTGTTGCCGGTGCGATAGGACCGACAAACAGAACCGCATCTATTTCTCCGGATGTAAACGATCCGGGATACAGGGCCATTACCTTTGATCAATTGAAAGTAGCATACAAGGAACAAGCCGCTGCCCTTTGGGACGGTGGTGTGGATGCTTTTTTAGTAGAGACAATATTTGATACCCTGAATGCGAAAGCCGCTTTATTTGGTTTAATGGAATTGATGGATGAACGCGGTGCCACATTGCCCATCATGGTCTCCGCGACCATCACCGATGCCAGCGGACGTACCTTGACAGGTCAAACCACAGAAGCTTTTCTGATTTCAGTTTCTCATGCGCCGTTGATTTCTGTCGGATTGAATTGCGCTTTGGGGGCAAGAGAATTAAGACCTTATTTACAAGTCCTGGCAAAAGAAGCCGATGTGTTTGTCAGTGCTTATCCTAACGCCGGTTTACCGAATGAGTTTGGACAATACGATCAAACGCCGGAACAAATGGCCGACGAAATTGAAGTTTTCCTGAAAGAAGGATTAATCAATATTGTAGGAGGATGTTGCGGATCAACTCCGGATCACATCCAGGCCATTGCCAAACGAGCTGCACAATACGCACCTCGCCAATTTGAATACAATAGCAGTAAAATATAATTTTCTTTCTTACACTATGCCTGGTTTTCTAAAGCTGAGCGGTCTTGAACCGTTGGTGGTCACTCCTCAAAGTAATTTTATCAATATCGGTGAACGAACCAATGTAACCGGTTCTGCCAAATTTTTGAGGCTGATCAAAGAAGGACTATTTGAAGAAGCCCTGGAAGTGGCATTGGAACAAGTTCGTGGCGGTGCTCAGGTGATTGACATCAACATGGACGAAGGCATGTTGGACAGTGAAGCCATGATGGTTCGCTTTCTCAACTTGTTGGCTTCAGAACCAGAGATTTCCAGAGTTCCGGTTATGATTGATTCTTCTAAATGGAATGTCATTGAGGCAGGATTAAAATGTGTACAAGGAAAACCGATCGTTAACTCCATCAGCTTAAAAGCAGGTGAAGAAGAGTTTGTAGAACAAGCTAAGAAAGTAAAACGATACGGCGCTGCAGCTGTAGTCATGGCCTTTGACGAGAAAGGCCAAGCCGATACCTATGATCGCAGAGTAGAAATATGTTCGCGATCTTACAAAGTATTGACAGAAGTTGTTGGGTTTCCACCTCAAGACATTATTTTTGATCCCAATATATTTCCGGTAGGAACAGGGATCGATGAACATAAAAATTATGCCCTTGACTTTTTTCGTGCGACCAAATGGATTCGTGAAAATCTTCCAGGTGCACATGTGAGTGGCGGTGTCAGTAACGTTTCTTTTTCCTTTAGAGGGAATAATCATGTGAGAGAAGCAATGCATTCTGCCTTCCTTTACCATGCCATCAAAGAAGGTATGGACATGGGGATTGTGAATCCAAGTATGCTGACCGTGTACGACGATATTCCAAAAGATTTGTTGGAAAGAGTAGAAGATGTATTGCTTAACCGAAGAGAAGATGCTACCGAACGTTTATTGGAATTTGCGGAACAGGTAAAAGGAAAAGGCAAAGAGCAAATCATCGATTTATCCTGGAGAGAAACTTCAGTGGAAGAGCGTCTGACCTATTCTTTGGTCAAAGGAGAATTAGCCTTCATCGAAGCCGATATCGAAGAAGCACGTGTAAAATATGAGAGCCCACTGAAAGTGATTGAAGGTCCTTTGATGGATGGGATGAATGTAGTGGGAGACTTATTCGGTGCCGGTAAAATGTTCTTGCCGCAAGTGGTTAAGAGTGCCCGTGTCATGAAAAAAGGCGTAGCTGTGCTGTTGCCTTTTTTGGAAGAAGAGAAAAAACTCAGCGGCAATACGGCCAAGAATGCCGGTAAGATTTTGTTGGCTACGGTCAAAGGAGATGTTCATGATATTGGAAAAAATATTGTAGGTGTCGTATTGGCTTGCAATAATTATGAAATTATAGACATCGGTGTCATGGTGCCTTGCGATAAAATATTGCAGGTAGCCGTTGAACAAAATGTAGACATCATCGGTCTTTCAGGATTGATTACACCTTCCCTTGACGAAATGGTGTATGTAGCCAAAGAAATGCAACGCCTGGGAATGAAACTCCC
Source organism: Cytophagaceae bacterium (assembly GCA_029237685.1). Classification (GTDB taxonomy): domain Bacteria; phylum Bacteroidota; class Bacteroidia; order Cytophagales; family Cytophagaceae; genus JACMQM01. The sequence goes on from JAQZBV010000025.1 coordinate 18,075, forward strand.
TTTATTGATTGGAGGTGCTACAACTTCCCGAATTCACACCGCTGTGAAAATAGATCCCATGTATGACGGAGCAGTTGTTCACGTTTTAGATGCATCAAAGGGAGTCCCGGTAGCCAGTAGTCTTTTAAGTAAAGATCAAAAAGAGAGCTTTACCCAAAAAATGAAAGATGAATACACCCAGATGCGTGCGGATTATGCCAATAAGAAGGAAGATAAGAATTACATCCCTTACGTACAGGCGCAGAAAAATAAGTTAAAAATAGACTGGAGTACTTATGCTCCGAAGACACCTTCTTTCATCGGCAACAAATTATTTAAAAATATACCCTTAGAAGACATTCGTCCTTATATAGACTGGACGCCATTTTTTCAAACCTGGATGTTGAAAGGGAAATATCCTAACATCTTAAAAGACCCTGTGATTGGTGTTGAAGCACAGAAATTGTTTGACGATGCCAATAGTATGTTAGACAAAATTTTAGCTGATCAACAACTTAAGGCAAATGCTGTGGTAGGAATTTATCCTGCCAATGTAGTGGATCATGACACGGTACAATTGTATACCGATGAAAGCAGAACAACCGTCAAAGAACAATTTCATTTCTTAAGGCAGCAAGGAAAGAAAGGAACAAATGTCCCTAATATTTCCCTAGCTGATTATATCGCACCGTTGGAATCAGGCGTAAAAGATTATTTCGGAGCATTTGCCGTGACAGCTGGTGAGGGAATAGAAGAGATCGTGAAAAAATACGAAACAGAGTTTGACGATTACAATTCCATCCTGGTAAAAGCACTGGCAGATCGTTTGGCGGAAGCACTGGCGGAAAAAATGCACCAATGGATGCGTAAAGAAGGTTGGGGCTATGCTGCCGATGAAACATTGACCAATGAAGAACTAATCAAAGAGACCTACAGTGGTATTCGTCCTGCTCCGGGTTATCCTGCCTGTCCGGATCACACCGAGAAGGTGCAGTTGTTTGACTTATTGGATGCCACGGCAACTACCGGGATTATCCTTACTGAGAGCCTAGCCATGTATCCTGCCGCAGCAGTAAGTGGTTTTTATATCGGACATCCGGAATCTAAGTATTTTGGCCTAGGAAAGGTGGAAAAGGACCAGGTAGAATCTTATGCGAAAAGGAAGGATATGCCACTAGCCAAACTGGAAAAATGGCTAGAGCCCAACCTGACCTACGAACTATAAAAAGTTGCAATTTTCTGAGTGTTAGCGGATTGTTATAATACTCTTGTATTATTCATATAGGATATTGTTTTATTCTAAGCTTGGTATTTTTTGTATGCCAAGCTTTCTTTTTAGGGGTTAGGCTTCCTTTTGTTTGCATTATTATAAGAAATGATCGACTCTGCCCCTCCCGGTATTGCTTCGTCCTTGAAATTGAGGGGCGATTTTGCTAATTTAGTATTACTAATCCTCACAAATATGCGCCTAAATGCATGTTTACTTTTTTGTAATTAGAGAATTGGTTCCCTTGACTAAGAGAAACTGCCGCGCCCGCGGCAGTTTTTTTTTGTGCATAACTCTGATGTATCAATACGCTTTTAATTTCTTCAACTATTATTTTCTGAAAAGAATGACGTATTTTTGATTTTCAAAAATACGTTGAATGAAAGTAGTTGATCATATACGCAATGCCAAGGATACTGTTTTTTCCATTGAGATCCTCCCTCCGTTAAAAGGACAAGATATAAACTCTCTGTTTCGTGGAATAGAACCCTTGATGGAGTTCAAACCTCCTTTCATCGATGTTACATACCACCGAGAAGATTATGTATATAAGAAGAGGGAAAATGGTGTGGTGGAAAAAGTATCAGTGTACAAAAGACCCGGTACTGTGGCCATTTCAGCGGCCATCATGAATCGATTCAAGGTAGATGCTGTACCTCATATTATCTGCGGAGGTTTCTCGAAAGAAGAAACGGAAAACGCTTTGATCGAACTAAATTTTTTAGGAATTGACAATGTATTGGCTTTAAGAGGTGATCCGATTAAAGCAGAAGGACGTTTTATTCCGGAACACAATGGAAATGCATACGCTACGGATTTGATTCAACAAATCAGTAATTTGAATAAAGGCATTTATGTAGAAGACGACATCTTAAATGCCTCGTGTACTAATTTCTGTATTGGTATTGCCGCTTATCCTGAAAAACATTATGAAGCGGTAAGTTTCGATTCCGACTTGCAATACCTTAAACAAAAAGTAGAATTAGGAGCAGAGTATATCGTGACACAGCTGTTTTATGACAATAGCAAGTTCTTTGCCTTTGAGAAAAAATGCAAAGAAATGGGCATCAATATACCTATCATTCCGGGCTTAAAACCGCTTTCTACACGCAAACAGCTCAGTATTTTGCCTTCGATCTTCTATGTAAACATGCCCGACGCTTTGGTAAAAGCAGTGAATGATTGCACAACCGATGAGCAAGTTCGCCAGGTAGGAATCGAATGGTGTATACAACAATCGAAAGAATTAAAAGCAGCGGGAGTTCCGGTGTTGCATTACTATACCATGGGTAAATCAGAAGCGGTTTATGCCATTGCCAAAGAATTATTCTAATCCTTCATAAATGACGAAACCGATTCAATGGGTAGAATGTCCAAGAGATGCCATGCAAGGCATCAAGCATTTTATACCTACGTCTGAAAAGGTCGATTACATCAAGGCTTTACTGCGATGCGGATTTCATACCTTAGATGCCGGAAGTTTCGTGTCCGCTAAAGCGATTCCTCAGCTCGCAGATAGCGAAGAAGTATTTGAGGCGATTAAAGATGACTTAGGGCAAACTCGATTGCTTTCTATCATCGCGAACATTAAAGGGGCCGAACGGGCAGCCGGTTTTTCCGGTACGGTAAAAGATGTAGGGTATCCTTTAAGTTTATCCGAAACTTTCCAGCAAAGAAATACCAATCGCGGCATTGACCAGGCCTTTAGCGATCTCAAAGAAATTTTCGCTATTACAGAAGCCGCCCATCAGGAATTGGTCGTCTACCTGTCGATGGGATTTGGAAATCCTTATGGCGATCTTTACGATACCAAGTATGTCTTAGACTTCAGCCAACGTCTCATAGAAATGGGAGTAAAAACTATTTCTTTATCAGATACGGTGGCAGTTGCAAATCCTATTCAGGTTCTTCAATCTTTTCAAGCGCTTCATCAAAAATTTCCGGGAATTGTATTTGGTGCGCATTTGCATGTGGTGAAAGGAATGGAAGAGCCTTTGATCAAGGCTGCGTTTGACGGAGGTTGCAATCGTTTTGACACCGCTATGAATGGCTACGGAGGATGCCCTTTAGCAGCGGATGAATTGGCTGGCAATATGGGTGCTGAAGTTTTGTATGCGTACCTGAGTAAAAATAACTATCCGATTAACATTGACGCTGTCGCTTTTCAGGCTGCTCAATCGAAAGCACAGGATTTATTTTCGAATTATGAGCACTAAAAATAAAATCAAAAAAGTAGACATTTTTCTACCTTGTTTTGTGGATCAATGTTATCCGGAAACAGGTTGGAACATGGTGAAGGTATTGGAGTTTTTAGGGTGTAAAATCAATTATCCCAAAGATCAGACTTGTTGTGGGCAACCGGCATACAATGCTGGTTTTTTTGACGAAGCGGCTTCTGTGGCCTCAAAGTTCTTGACTGACTTTCCTTCTGAACGTTACATTGTAATGCCTTCTGCCTCTTGCGTTGGGATGGTAAGAAATGGTTATGGTACGTTGTTTCAACAGTCTTCTAATATTTTGGAATACAAAAGAGTGAAAACATATACCTATGAATTCACGGAGTTTTTGACAGAAATACTTCACGTTGACAAATTGCCAGGTGCTAAGTTTCCTCATAAAGTAACGTACCATGATTCCTGTGCAGGCTTGAGGGAATGCAATATAAAACAAGGTCCAAGAAAGCTGCTGAAAAATGTAGACGGCTTAGAACTGATAGAAATGAATTATACGGAGACCTGCTGTGGCTTCGGTGGTACATTTGCCGTGAAGTTTGAACAGATTTCATCCGCAATGGCAGAGCAAAAAGTGAACCATGCCTTGGATACCGGTGCAGAATACATTGTGTCTTCCGACTGGTCTTGTCTGATGCATCTCGATGCTTATATCAAGAAGAATAAGATTGCCTTAAAGACCATACATATTGCTGATGTTCTGGCATCAGGTTGGTAGGACTATAGCGTTTTATCTTTATTGTCATACGTCAACCCCGTAAATATGCCAATGATGCCTGGAATATTAGATTTTATACTGGCAGGCTGAGCAAAGGGATTGCCATTGGCATTCTGAGAATTGTTTACAGAAACTAGAAAATCGTAATGTTCTTTTGTCATATGAAATAGGCGAACCACCGTTGTTTGTCCGTCATTGAAGTTATAACCTCCTGCTATTCCAACCTCTTCTGTATCAAAAAGCTCATCATTCAAGATAAAGTCTTGTTTGATGTCGCCTCCCAAACTGTCGGAAAAAACCAAATACCTGTAGAAGTCAACTGTATTCATTTGATCTTTGAAACGGACAGCGAGTTGACAACGGGCTTCATTATTGCAATTTTTATACAAAGAATCAATAGTTACAATTTTTTTGATCGTAGAGGAGGAGTGATAAGTTACGCCATTTATCATCACCGATAAATCAAATGCTTCGTCATAATGTGTAGGCACTTTAGAGGTGTCATTGGATCTGTAGTTATAGAATCTTAGATCTCCATCACGTGGAATGCTATCGTAGGGCAGGGGGATTGTGACTCCTCGGTGTGTGATGGTTATATTGGCATCTCTGATGGGTGTAGGAATCAAGCCTTCGAAGTACCCAAGACTTTTATACAGCAGTAAACGATAAGGTTTACCTGGTTCCAAATAACATTCAAGGTAGGGCGTGTTAGTATAAGCAGGCAGCTCGATGGTTACTTCTTTTTCAAAATTGCATTGAAGAAGCAACATACTGCTAACGAACAAGAGGAGGTATCTTACTTTGTTTACCATTTGAAGTTAAAAGTTAAAGTAGGAATAATAGGGAATAATGCTACTTGCTTGGCAACATACCGGACAGGAATGTCATTTTCATCTTTGATCTCTTCAAAATAGATGAAGTACGTATTTCTTCTATTGTATACATTATAAATACTTAGTGTCAGATCTGCTTCTCCCCATTTCGGTTTGAAACGGTAGACAACACCAACATCCATGCGATGATAAGCCGGTAAGCGGAAAGCATTTCGTTCCGTATAGATAGGTACTGTTGTTGGCCTTACACCATCGACATCTTGTAAGTAAAATCTACCGATAGGCAAACTTACAGCTTGTCCTGTTCCGTAGACAAAAGTACCGGAGAAAGAAAAACGCGAATTTAATTTGTGCATCACCACTACCGACAAATCATGTCTTCTGTCATAGCGTGCGGGAAACCAATTGCCCTGGTTTATTTCTGCAAACTGTCTGTTGGTCCAGGAAAGCGTATAGCCTATCCACCCTGTAGTCTTGCCTTGTTTTTTTTCTAAATAGAATTCGGCGCCATAACTTTCTCCTTTGCCAAATACAAATTCTCTTTGAAGGGAATCATTGACAAACAATTGTGCACCGTCACGAAAGTCCAGTACACTTTTCATGTACTTATAATAATACTCGTTACTGAAAAACAGCTTGTTCCCAAGGAAAGAAAATTCATAACCTAAGGCCACTTGATCAGAGCGCTGTGGAGCAGGTGTAGTACCGGAAGGATACCATATGTCGGTAGGTAGTGATGCGCCGGAATTATTTGCCAGGTGTATGTATTGAAACATTCTGCTGTAGCTGGCTTTGATGCTGATGCGTTCCTTTAATCGGTAATTCACTTGCAGACGCGGTTCTAAACCTTGAAAAAACTTTTCCCGGTAAAACCATGACCAGCGAAGTCCTGCATTGATTATCCATCTTGCGCGCCAGTTGAATTCATCACTGACATAAATACCTCCGCCTGTGCCATACAATGCCGTGCCGTTGGAGAATTGCACTTTGCCGTCAGAACTTCCTGCCTGCAGCCTTGAAATAGTGAAGGCGTATCGGCTGAGTTGGATTCCTGTTTGAAAGGTGTGTTTTCTATATACTTTTTTCAAATGACTGCTTGCTGCGTAATCTCTAATGCCAGAGGTCAGACTGAAACTGAAAGAGGGTAATTCGTTTTTTAGTTTGTAGCGGTAGTCGCTTACAGAAAGAGTAGTGGTCATTGTAGTGGCAGAATCTATGTTCGAAACCCAACTGACGCCGGCCAGTGCATTGCCCCATTGAAAGCCCAAGGTGTTGTTGTTATTTTTAAATTTGAACACATCCTTTCCAAAATAGCCTGTCAGGTGAAGATGGTTTTTGTTGTTTATTTTATAAGTCAATTGCAGGTTGGCATCGTAGAAGTAGTAGTCAGGAATGGGATCATAATCGGGTTTCCCTTCCTGAGACTTGTTCAATGCGCGTGTAAAAATATCAGCATAGGTTCTCCTGACAGCGATGGTCCCCCATAATTTGCCTTTTACAATAGGGCCTTCTACAGCCAATCTGGATGAAATCAAACCGATACCACCGTTTACAGTATAGCTACTGCTGTCGCCTTTATTGGTATGGACATCTACAACAGATGACAATCTTCCTCCATACATGGCAGGGAAACCACCTTTGTAGAGGGTAATGCTTTTTACAGCATCGGCATTGAATACACTAAAAAATCCGAACAAGTGAGAAGGATTATAGACCGTAATACCATCCAGCAAAAAGAGATTCTGATCTGCTCCTCCTCCTCTCACATAGAGTCCGCTTGAGCCTTCTCCTCCGGATTGAATGCCTGGTTTTAACTGTAGTGTTTTTAATAGGTCCACTTCACCAAACAAAGCGGGAAGCAACTTGGCTTCTTTGCTGGTCAGGGTAATGGTACTCATTTGGGTACTTTCCAATCGGTCTTTGTAGGGGTTGCCTTCTACAATGACCTCGTCGCGTGCTATGGATTTAAGGTAAATATTGAGATGGGGAGTCAGTTGATCTACGGGTATTTCTACTGTTGCATAGCCAATGTTTTCAATGATCAACACGTCGTTTGATGCCACATGGTCCAATACAAAATGTCCGTCCTGGTCAGTAGTCGTTCCTATGGATTTGTTGTTTCTTAGGTGAACAACAGCTCCAATCATGGCCGAAGAATCACTGTGGTCTTTGATGATGCCTTCAATTCTTTCACTCTGTGCATTGGATTCCTGTGAGAGAAGAATAAAAAGGTAACACACACACGTCCAAACCATGCCTTTCAAGATGCTGAATTTAGGGTTAATGGAAAAAAAAGATAGAATGGTAACCTATTTAAATTTAATAGTTTAAATTTAAATAAGGTATATAAATCATCATTTTATGAGAAAAACGCTTATCGCACTTTTTATTGTATACGGCGGTATCACTTCATTGTCAGCGCAATCCTTTGAAGGAACTTTTGTCATGCATGTACAGGATGATAATTCGGTCAATATGATGAGTGTATCGGTCAGAAAGGACAAATTGATTCTTCAACCATTGGATCCGACGATACCCAAACCTGTTAAAATATTGCTGAGTAAAAATAGCAACGATATATTTGTCCTGACGGAAGAAGGAGGGATGAAGCTAGCCATAAAATATACCTTTCAAAAGCAGGTCGCTGATTCTACAGGTTCTGCTATCACTGTTCAGGAAACAGGGAATTCCAAAACACTGGAAGGTTTTGTTTGCAAAGAAGTTTTTATGGACGATGGAGCAGGTATGAAATTACAGCTTTGGGTCACACCGGAACTGGGATTTAGCATGGCTCAGTTCTATGAATACCTGGGCAAATTTTCCGCGGGTTTAAATGGTGGTGATTATTGGCAGACCGTAAAATTCAGTTCCGCTGATATTTGTAAAAAGAACATAGCATTGGAAGTGAAAGAAGTGAAAGAGGCCGATGCTACTGTTATTTTGATAAAGAAAATAAGAAAGGAAACTTTACCTGAAAGTGATTTTAGCACGGAAGGTTACATGGTAGTCGATATCAAAGACATTCCCGGAGCAAAGTAACAAACGGGCACTGTTTTCTCTATACGCATTTCAATGGAGTTTATAGCATGACATACCGCTACTTTTTATTGTGTTGTATATTTTGGTTTCCCATACCGGCTTCATCAAATTGAAAATGCGCATCTGGATACTTTAGTTTTGTATAAGTATCACAATGGTTCAATACAAACAATCAGTACAGGTGACAGACAGTTGCTTTTTATTACATGTTGGCCTGGGGAATATATTCTGTGTCCGCTATGATATATATGCTGTCGGCAGAAGAATACTGCCTTTTACCTTTCTCACAAAAAACGCATTAAAAATCGGTAGCATACTAGAGATTATTTTCTTATTGATGAAGTAGTGAAGATATGATCATGTTATTGTCTTTAAATAATAATGAGGAGGCAAAAAGAGACAAACTATTAATTGCGCCTTCCTATTATGAATCCAAAGAATTTTTCATGACCAAACTTCCGGAAGGGACAGAAGTTTTTTTTGAAGAGTCATTCATTGCGCAGCAGGTGTATGCAGATGAAATTATTCTTCGATTTTATATTTGAGCAGTTGCTGGAAAACGGTTATAAGTTCAGAGAGATGAGAGTTCCGTTGAAAATTACGGTCAGAGAAGAGGATGACGGTAAATACTGATGCATCTGTTTCTCAGACAATGGAATCGGTTTTGATTCTAATAGATACAAAGACGATGTGTTTGGTTTATACAAACGCTTTCATGCCAACGGTCAGGGAAAAGGGCTTGGACTTTATTTTATAAAGGAATACATGTGAAAAATCAAAGGAAAGTAGGCATCGAAAGTAAAAAAGGAGAAGGAACTGTTGTCAGACTTTGTTTTGAAAAAGTATAATCAAAAAAAATCCCGCTTCTAAAAAGAAGCGGGACAAAATAATAAATGTGTTGTATCGTTGAACTATGCTAGTTTAACATTCACTGCATTTACGCCTTTTTTGCCGTCTTGAAGTTCGAAAACAACTTCGTCGTTTTCTCTTACTTCGTCAACTAAACCAGATACGTGTACGAAGTACTCTTTACCTGAATTTTCTTCTTTAATGAATCCAAAACCTTTAGAAGTGTTAAAGAATTTTACTGTTCCTTTATTAGCCATTGTGTTGTTAATTTTATTTACTACAATAATAGCATTTTATTTGTAAAATAAATAATTGTATTCCCTTTTTTTTTTCGGGATGAAGAACATAAATAGGCTGGTTTAACATATTTGTTTTAACGGATGGAGACACGAATGACTACTTTGCTACCACTTTTAACCCGATAATGCATCCAATTAGCAGAAAAACGAATAATAGCCTCCAGAAATCGGTAGGTTCGTTGTAGAGCAAAATACCCACTATTACTGTTCCAACGGCTCCTATTCCAGTCCAAATTGCATATGCTGTACCCATGGGAATGGTTTGAATCGCCATATTAAGCAAGACAAAACTGAGGGTGATGCATACGAAGAAACCTATGCTCCATTTCAAATTGCTGAAGTTGTCAGATAATTTGAGACAAGTAGTGAATCCTACTTCAAATAAACCGGCGATGATGAGGATGATCCAATTCATAAATGAGAGAACGGTGAACTGAAAACTGAGAACAGAAATGCTGTATCAGTTTTCAGTTCTCAGTTTTCAGTTAAAATGTTCTGTTAATGCCAAGCACAATGCGTGAACCTGGTTGGAAGTTAGTGGAACTTTCGCTCAACCACAAGGGCATGTCGCAACGCAGCACAAGTGGTGTGATGTCATAAGGGGAGAATTTGATGGTTAATGCACTTCCAATTCCTGCATCTGCATATACTTTGGAAAACTCTATGCGATCCATTCTGTTGCTTTGCAAAACAGCTACATCGTAGAACAAGTAGACGTCCAGGTGGAAAGGTTGCGTATATTTCTTTGGTTTAATGCGTACAAGTTCATCCAGATCTATCTCTGCACTCCATGAGGCTGCACTGGCTGTATAGGCCAGCGTTAAAATAGTGTCTACACCGTTTAAGGTTGCTTGTTCGGTAAGTTGCTCTCCTGCAAAACCTCTTAAGTTTAAACCTCCTCCCGGTTGATACAACCAGGTAGAGTGGATGTTGTTCTCCGGAAAGAACGTACGGGTACGGCTAAACTTATCATTGACCATCGTCTCCGGTGAAGCACCTTGCACAAAAGCCATGGATTCAAACGGGGTAGTTTGACTAGCAGCTTGCGCGTAGATTCTTGATGCGATGTTGATTTTACTCCATTTCCATTTATTGATGGATTCTACCGTTAATCTGTTATAGTTGTAATCACTGGCTATAAATGGTGTGCGCAATTCTAGCCTGACTGTCCCCGTACCTTTTTTGTAGGTGTATTTTCTGAATAGGTATGTATTTAGTGTAGCATGTACATATTCAGCAGGTGCTTTTCTGACATCTCCCCAGAAGCGGTACAATTGGTAATCGTAGGTAGAGGGTTCGTTGATGAGATACTTGACCTGCACACCAAGCATTGTATACCGGGGATTGTTTTGATCTTGTTTGCGGAAGATTTTTTCCAATCCTGCACTGGCCATCCATATTCCTGCATTGTAGGAAAAGGCATTGTTGTGCGACAACTGCTTGCTAAGCAAAGATAAATTTTTCTTGTAACTCCAATTCCAGGCTATGTATTGGTTATAAGTCGTGTAATTCTCCGGTAAGACTTGACCCAATGTCGTATTACCCCAAACGGATAACGAATAATTATACTTTCTGTAATAACTCCCTTCTGTATGAATTCCCAACATCAATCCGTCTTGTTGTTGGTACCATACGTCCGGCCTCCAATACACGGGCCTGCTTTTCCAATCGGGATACAAGGGCACACGGTGGTCGAAGCTGTGTCTAGTAAAATGTGATTTACCTTTTTGGTTGTTGGACAAATCGATGTCTGTAACTTGTCTGTCGGGATCGATGATTATCGATTGCAGCGGAGAAGTAGTGTATATTTTAAAGGTATAGGTAGGTTGCAATAAATCCCAACCATACCATTTGGGCAATATGCTGTCGATGCCGGGCTTGACAAACCAAGTATTGGGAATGTAGTAACGAGTGCTTTGTTTGTCTTTGGTATTGATCAAAACTTCCAGCGGCATTTGCATGCGGCCTTTGCGCTTCAGTGTAATGTCGTAAGCATAACCGGTAGGGCTACGGTATTTTTTTATTTTACCTACTTTATAATCGATATACTTCGTTGTTTCCAACCACTGATCAAAGAACCAGGTAAGATCGGTGCCTGTGGATTCGATCACAGCTTCTCTGAAATCTTCAGGGTAGGGATGCGCCATGCTCCATTTTTTGACATAGTGTTTCATGGCTTTTAAAAATAAAGAATCACCCAGCACGTGTTTCAGGTTGTACAACATGACACCTGTTTTGTAATACACCAAACCATAATTGCCGCCATGGCGCAAGGCTCCGTTGAATCCGGAAGAGTGGGTGTTCAAGGGTTCGTCGAAATTTTCAGTGACGTTATTTAAATACGGCAAATACAAATTGAGGTATTGATTTTCTACCGGATCAATGTATTTACTAATGTAGGCGTTATTGCCTTTGCGTGTTCTTCTTTTGCCGTTGATGTCATCTAATGCCCATACGGTAAGGAACTGTGTGAAGCCTTCGTCTAATGAAGCACGGTATGTTTCATTAGAACCGACCATACCATAGAACCACATGTGTCCGACTTCATGCGCCAGTAAGCCCTGGTGCTGCGGGTAGGTGCCGCCGTCTAATGTAATCATCGGGTATTCCATACCGTCTTTGGCATCGGCGATGATGATTTTGGGCCAGGCATAATGTCCAAAATCCCTGGAATAAATTTGAATCACACGTAAGGTAAAAGGTCCTGAGTTCTGCCATAATGCGGCATGGTGTTCTTGCGCCAGGGTAATGACTTTAATGCCTTTCCATTCCAATTGACCAATACGATAAGAAGGGTCTGTCGTAAAGGCAAAATTGTGAACGTTCTCCGCATGGAAAATCCATGTTTTGGTTTTGCCTTTGATTCGAGGTACAATGACCGATGGTTTTTCTCCGTAAGGCTTTTTAGCAAAGTTTTTTAGATCCAATGCGGCACGCAAACTATCGGGTAATACGTCTTTATAATTGACGATGTCGCCTGTGCCATCGCAGATGTATTCGTTGGGTAGTTCCAGTGCAATGTCAAAGGTGCCGAAGTTGTTGTAATATTCTTTGTCCAGGTCCTGATCGGTATTCCAGCCGGAGTGTGCATCGTATACACACACAGTAGGGTACCAGTGTACACCGTCGAAATGTTTGTTGTCAAATTCAGTATACGTTTTCATCCTGCGGCGCATCGTACCGGTATCGAACCACGTTTTGAAAGACATGTTCACACGCAGGGAATCTCCTGATGCCAGTGCTTGAGGAAGTATGATTTTGAAAACGGTATTGTCCTGAATCATTTTTACGGTTTGCCCATTCACGGTAACGTTTGTTACCTGAGTGGTTAAACCTGCTGCTTCTTTGGGCCCGAATTTGACTTCTACATGGTTTTCTTTCGATAACGCATGGTAATAGGATCCCGGTCGGAAAGCATCCTGGTAAATGTGAAAGTAAATTTCTTTTAAGGTATCCGGAGAGTTGTTCCAATAGGTTAACTCATAAAATTTAGCATCCAATACCTGAGCGGAATCATCCAATGCAGCATATATTTTGTAATGCACATCCTGCTGCCAGTAACCGTTGTGTGGTTTTTTATTTTTCCAATAGTATTTGTTGGCTGTTGTTCGGTACGTATTGGGTGCAGTAAATACATTGCTATAGGATTGACCCAATAACGTGGTACTGTTCAATACTAGAAGAAAATAGAAAAGGTATTTCATTGGATTAATGTGTTTGGCAATACTTGTATAAGGCACGCGCTGCCTTTCCCTGATCAAATTGATAAGCGGCATGAAAATCCTGACAAGCCTCAGCTGTATCTGCATTGGCGATGTTCACTAAACCTCTTATATAATGACTGATTCCATTGGATGCATTGATAATAATAGATTCGTTCAGGTATTCTTTCGCTTTTTCGTAGTCCACGTTTTTATAATATACATAGCCCGCTTTTTGAAACGCTAAATCCGAGACAGGATGCTTATCGAGAAAACGATTATATACTTCAATGGCATTGTCCCATTGTTTGTTTTGAGTGTAACATTCTCCTTTGAGGAGCAAGAGCGTATCGTTGAAGTTAGGCTTGATTTCTTCAAGGGCGACCAATGCTCTGTCGTATTCTTGCAATTGAATGTAACATTGCGACAGCTTATACAACAGCGTGTCTTTGTTTGCTTCCGAGTGGTTCAGTGCTCTTGCGTATAGATGAGCTGCCTGAGCATATGATTCTTTATATTCAGGTCTCGCTTCAATGAGCACATTCGCTAGTCGTTCGTGTATTTTATAATTGCTTTTGTCTATTTCAATGCCTTGCTGGTAATAATACATGGCACCAGCATAATCTTTCGATTTTTCAGATTCTAATCCAAGTTCATAGTTGTTGTTCGAAGCCCGTCTGTTCATGACATTGAAAAGCGTATAACAGCCTGCTATGAATAACACCGCTACTCCGACCACGATAAAGGTTTGTCTGGAAGGCATCCCCAGTTTAATAGAAAAAGAGGCCTGAGGCTGAACAGGTGCTGATCTCCTTGGTCTTTGTTGTGCTGTCGGTCTGGCTTGAGCAGGGCGATGTACGGGCGGATGTTCTGTATGGTATAATTTTACATCATACTGTTGACGTTTGACCGGATCCGATAAAATCGCGTAAGCTGCATTGACTTTTTTGAAATGGTCTTCATAAAATTTACTTCCCGGATTGACATCCGGATGGTACTTTTTTGCCAGTGTTTTATAGGCTTTTTTTATGCTGTCCAAAGACGCATTGCGCGGAACACCCAGTACCTGATAGTGGTTAAACTCCATCTCAATAATTCATCAAGGCTTAAGTTCAAATATAACGATATCTCATCCAATTATTCTGATTTTTTTGCCTGCCAACATTTGAATTAAACCATTCATTTCCAGTTGCAAAAGCAAGCTTGCTGTTTGTGAGATAGTGAGTCCGCTTTTCCAGGCCAGGTCGTCCACTTGAATGGTTTCTTCTTTTTCAATCAAGTCATAGAGTATACGTTCTTCTTTACTGAGACTCGAAAGAAGTTCCATGTCTTTCAATTTGAATTTGGAATGTGGTTTTGATTCGATGTCCCAGTTAAGCAATTGTGCTACGTCATGAGCGGAGGTAAGCAAATGAGCCTGATTATTTTTGATGAGGTTGTTGCAGCCGATCGAAGTGGGGATGTTGAGGTTTCCTGGAATGGCCAAGACTTCACGGTTGTAGGAGTTGGCTAATTGAGCCGTGATGAGCGCTCCTCCTTTTTCTCCGGCTTCGGCTACAATGACCCCTTCACACAAACCTGCAATGATGCGGTTTCGGGCAGGGAAGTGATACATCTCGGGTTTGATGTTTGGCGCATACTCGGAAATTAAACCGCCTTGTTCGCACATGTTTTGAGCAATCCGTTGATGGAGATTAGGGTAAATGTGTTGAATGCCGCTTCCTAGTACACCGATGGTCCTTAACCCTAATTCTAAACAAACCTTATGCGCTGTAATGTCGATGCCATAAGCGAGACCGCTTACTATGACGGGGTTCCAGGGAATCAGTTCCTGCAATATATTTTCTAAACAGTGCTTTCCATAAGCAGACGCTTTTCTCGTCCCTACAATCGCAATGGTTTTACTGTGATCGGTTTCCGTGTTTCCTTTTGTATAAATAATGATCGGCGCGTCTTCAATTTCTTTCAGCCGTTTAGGATAGAGGGAATCGGTAATAAAAACAATTTGAATGTGGTATTTCTCACATTGCGCAATGATGTTTTCCGCTTTTTCAAAAAGCAGCGGATCTTTTAAGGAGTAAGCAATCTGATCCCGAATACCTGGTATTTTTTTTAGTTTACCGGCTGGGGTGTTGAAAATTTGTTGCACACTTCCGCAATAGGTAATGAGCTGTCGGGCGCTGTAGATGCCAACGCCAGGGACAATGCTTAGGGCTACGCGGTGGAGAAGGTCTTGCATAAAAAAGTTTTAAAAATAATTGAACTTAAAAATGATGGAGTGTTTCATGCCATCCTTTTACTTTTCTTTTGCTCACCCAAAAGAAAAGTAACAAAAGAAAAAGGTGCCACCAAAGCCAATTGAAGAAGACATGGTGGATCTGGATCGGTCACGTAGTTAATTCCTAAGCATGTCTTCTCCAATTCGCTCCTTTCCTGGACGCCAGCCGCACCATGCAGCTCGTTAAAATATCTATAGTGAAAACTACTGCGTTAGGGATTGAGCCATTGTTTGAGCTCTTCCTGCCAACGAAAGGTGTGAATTATGAAACTGCATGAATGGCGGGAAAGCGAGTGGCGAAAGCCCGACCCGAAGGGAAACGCCCTTATTATTAGTTGGTGTATTTCATGAATTGTAATTAATATCAAAAAAAAACTTCAAAAAACTCCGAAAAAATCATTGCTATCTTAACAATGACAAACATAATCATTTTATTCTTACTTCTTCAAATCTAACCTAATCCAGATTCTTCTTCAATTCTACTAAAAAATCCCGAACCTTTTCTAAAGATTCCAACATTTCATTATTTGATCTGACCTTATGTTTTTCAGTTTTTAGGATTTCCTTTGCTCCTTGCAGGGTATAACCTTTTTCCTTGACCAGAGAATAGACCAACTTAAAGTTTTCGATGTCCTCCTTGGTGTACTGACGATTGCCTTTTTTGTTCTTCTTGGGCGTGCTGTAATAGAGTTTCTCGATGTCTTTTTCTTTGTAGGGCAATGGGATAATATTTGCCTCTAAATTACTTTAAGGGTTTGAATATATCGTTTTGACACTGTTGTACTTATCCACATTGAATCCACGAGGTAGAAAAGTGTTGATAATCAGATGAGGAATAAGAGGTTCTTATTTTTAGAGTACGGTTTTATGTTTAGGATTTTATATTTTGAACTGCGCGTTAAGAGGATTTGGGCGTGTCCCTCCGGGCCGGGCTATCCGCTACAAGTCCTCGCTCGGAACTTACTTTCACGCATTAACCAGCTGATAGGCTCGCTGTGGGCTTTCCGCTGCTATCCCTCACGCAAGGAGTCATACAATTGTCAATAAAAATACCATTCAAACACCTTAAAACTGGCTTATTTTCATTAAATTTGCGCTCGCTAAAAAGTGCAGGGAACGATTCGCTGCATCGCATCAAGAGAAAGAAATACCTACAATGAAAGCTAACGAAATCAGACAAGCGTACTTAGATTTTTTCCAATCCAAAGGACACCAGATTGTACCTTCGGCTCCTATTGTCAACAAAGATGATCCGACCTTGCTGTTTACCAACGCGGGGATGAATCAGTTCAAAGATTATTTCCTGGGTAACCAGGTTTCCAAATACAAACGCATCGCCGATACACAAAAATGTTTGCGTGTATCCGGTAAGCACAATGACCTGGAAGAAGTAGGGATAGATACCTACCACCACACCATGTTCGAGATGTTGGGCAACTGGTCAATCGGTGATTACTTCAAAGAAGAAGCCATTGCCTGGTCTTGGGAATTATTAACGGAAGTATACAAACTTCCGAAAGACCGTTTGTATGTATCAGTATTCGGTGGAGACCCTTCTGAAAATTTAGAGAAGGACATGGAAGCCTATAACTTCTGGAAGAAATGGATCGCGGAAGACCGCATCATTTTCGGTTCTAAGAAAGACAACTTCTGGGAAATGGGAGATCAAGGTCCTTGCGGTCCTTGTTCGGAGATTCATGTGGACTTGCGTTCTGCGGAAGAAGTGGCGAAAGTACCAGGTAAAAGTTTGGTGAATGAAAGCGATCCTTTGGTTGTAGAGATCTGGAACAATGTATTCATTCAGTACAACCGCAAAGCCGATGGTAAGCTGGAAGAACTTCCTGCCAAGCACGTCGATACCGGAATGGGTTTCGAACGTCTGGTAATGGCGGTTCAAAATAAAAAATCAAATTACGATACCGATGTGTTTCAACCGATGATCTCTTACATCGCGGCACAATCCGGTATTCCTTACGGACAATCAGAGAAGACAGACATCGCGATGCGTGTATTGTCCGATCACATCCGTGCGATTTCATTTGTGATTGCTGATGGTCAATTGCCATCGAATGCGAAAGCAGGTTATGTGATCCGTCGTATATTGAGAAGAGCGGTGCGGTATGCCTATACGTTCTTAGGTTTCAAAGAACCCTTCCTGAATCAATTGGTGCCTTTGTTGGCCGAACAGTTCAAAGGAGTTTTCCCAGAGTTACAAGCACAAGTTGGTTTCGTGCAAAAAGTAATATTGGAAGAAGAAAATTCTTTCTTGAGAACATTGGATACCGGTTTGAAGCGGATCGAACAATTGACCAGCAACTTTACTTCTTCCAATAAAAACATTGAAGGGAAAGTTGTATTTGAATTGTACGATACGTTTGGATTTCCTGTGGATTTGATTTCATTGATCGCCAGAGAAAATGGCTACACAATTGATGAAGCTGGTTTTGAAGTGGAGATGAACATTCAGAAAGAGCGTTCACGCAAAGCCGCTGCGACAGAAGTAGCGGATTGGGTGATTGTTTCTGATGATGAAGAAGTGGAGTTTGTTGGTTATGATTTGTTAACGGCTACTTCTACTATTGTTAAGCATAGAACAGTAAAGCTGAAAGGCGCTGAAGAAATTCAAGTGGTCTTGGATACGACTCCTTTCTACGCGGAGAGTGGCGGGCAGGTAGGAGATACCGGTTACCTGACAGCTGGGTCTGAAAAGATCAGAGTGAAGGATACGCGTAAAGAAAATAACCTGATCATTCACATTGTCGATAAATTACCGAAAGACCTGAAAGCGAAATTTGAAGCAAAGGTTGACGGAGACAGAAGAAGTTCTATCCAGGCAAACCACAGTGCGACGCACTTGTTGCACGCGGCCTTGAAAAAAGTATTGGGCGA
>JAQZBV010000148.1 GCA_029237685.1 Cytophagaceae bacterium
GGCAGCTATAAATTTAAATTCTCCAAATCGAGCGATGAAAGCCGTATCACTATCCTTGCTTAATTCTTTTTCCAACTCAATCACCAGACACGTTCCTTCAAAATGAATCAACGCATCAAAGTAAATAGTCTTTTCATTTACAGAAAATGACAATTTCATCGGAAGTTTTGTTCTGAACGATTTAGCTATCCCTTCTTTTATCTTTGACAATTGATCTTCCGGTAAAAAATCATTGAGCTTGCTCTCAATTAAATGCTCTATTGGGAACACCAATACGTTGCTGGTGTTTTCACTGGCTTGCAAAATTTGCAAGGACTCCTTGTGAACAATAAGCAAATAGCCATAATCTTGTATTTGATTGATGACATTCAGCGGAATGCTTCCGCAAAACTCGGCGTTCCTTTGCTTAATCATTTCTACCTAACCAATTATAGAGAGTTGAAAACACCTGCTCTGCTGTTGTAATAACTTCTTGTTCCTGCTCCTCTGTCGTAGCTACTTCATTCAAGAATTGAAGGAATGATTTCCACATCTTGCCTGTTTCCTCACCATAACCTGAAAAGTATGCCGCCCCGTTCGATGGATCAATCCCTATTTGCGCGAGCGACTGGCAAATAAATTTCCCTCCTAAAGTAGAACCTTCAATAACATATAAAGCACCTGTTGCTTTCCAAATAGAATCTAAAACTGGCAATGACAGTTTTTGGTTAGCTGATAATGTAACGCGCTGAGGTCTATTCGCTCTATCTTTTTCCAGTATATGTGCTCTTTGTCTTTTCTCTATTTCAAGTAAAGGTTGGTCTAAAAAGAAAGGGACATATTGTTTTTCTAATTCACTGTAGTAAGTGTATAGCTTATGAAGCAATAGCTGATACTGTTGTTCATCAAATCTTCCGTTAAGCGAGGCAAACAACGGATGACTTTCCAATAGCCGATGAGAACCGGTGGTTTGCTCTTTAATTTTAGCTGATAACATGTTGGTGGGGTAAAACGACATACTTATCTACCAGATCACATACACTTCGAATGATCTGAACGATCACATCAAAATCACTGGGTTTAGTTATAAATAGATTGGCGCCGTTCTTATAACATAGATTGACATCCAAATCAGAGTTTGATGTTGTATAAATAAATACAGGGATCATCGCGTAAGCCGGATCAGTCTTCAACAATTTCAATGTTTCACGCCCATCTTTAACCGGCATATTCAAATCCAGAAATATTACATCAGGGAGCTTACCATAATCTGATTTTTTGATTTTCTGCAATTGATCTAACAGATCATTCCCATCGAATGCAAAACGCAATTCATGATCATAGCCGGATTCCGTCAATGCATCTTGAAAAAACGACCGGTCATCTTCATCGTCATCTGCCATGAAAATAAATTTTTTCTTGCTTTCCTTCATAGCTTTGTTAATTATACAAACACTATTTGCAATAAATGTTGGGGATCAAAATCTCTACGCATCGAGCCCCTACCCCATTGCAAAGAATAGTGATTGAACCTGGTTGTCTTTAAACAAAAATCGTGAAAAAGGAATCTAAAATTGTATCGTCAAGTTTATCAAGGAATTAAAATGGATGAAAAGTAAAAAAAATGGGGACTAAATTACGCGTGTGAAAAAAAATACACAAAAATCCACAGCTAATTCTTTGTTCCTAAAAGTTTATCATACCCTTTCTTCAGGAAACCTGGTGCCTTGAAACGGTATCCCAATTCAAAACCCACATAACTGTACTGAGTTGTAATGCGCACTTGATCTATTTTTGCACCACGACTGTCTCCTTCGTATCGAAGTCCGATGTAAAATCTTTCTGATTGATAACCCAAACTTGCACGCCCATCAAAAACCACAACGAAGCTCTGTCCGTTCCTGGAACTTCCATCACTGAAACGTGTATATTTATATAAGTATAAATCGTAGGCAATAAAAAAAGCCGCCGACAAATACATGCGCTTAAAGAAAATCAAATTCCCTCCTACCCCTGGTGCGACTTTAATGGAGATGCCACTGAGTTCGCGCACATCACTTAACTCTTCGTAGTATGGATTTTGTCTCGCACTGACAATAGCAGAGTCTGCGTACAATTCGTTGTAAGACAAACCTGATTTAAGTAAAATTCCTGCATGACTTTTTACCTGACGCTGCAAAAAGGTTAGAGGTGCTGTATAGGAATATTTTTTCCAACTGAAGTTGTATATCCCCTCAAACTGATAGTCAGTAATGCCAATGTCCCCGCGGCGAAGGTATTTGGAAATGGTATCTGAAGGATCTCGGTTTGCGGCATTTAAATCTGTAAATCCTTTTACACTGGAATACCTGAACAACAAATAATAAACCGGATGTCTCAAACGCACTATGACACTGCTGTATGAACTCTTTGCATAATCGTTGTTGCTTTGATCCTTAGATGCGGTCTTGAATCCAACGGCAACGTTGATACCGCGATAGCCCACCGTAAATCCAAGGATATTAGAAATATTAGCCTTGAAATCTGAATTCATGTTTAAGTCTTTCGCCTCTTTGAGTTCCGTATTCAATTTCAAATTAATGGTAGGAGCAATCGTAAAAACGCCGATCGATAAATAACTGGGATAAGATTCAATGTATTTTTTATCCGGTTGAAAACGTTTCTTTTTCGTTTGTCCATACGCCGTGGAAGCACACCATAAGGTGCCCATGATCAATAGACAAAAGGTATATGATTTTAAAAAATTCACGTTTCTGTAGTTATAATATGGTGATTTCACTTCTTGTTGGCGTCCCGCCAACAAGGGTTCGTATGAAAACGTGTTAGCAGAGACTCGTTGTTGGCGGGACGCCAACAACGAGTAAAAACTTGATTGTATTCAAGTATCGCGCAGGGTACTCAGCGAGAAACCCTGCGGGAACGTGCTATTTATTTTCCAGTATATGCAACTCTACCCTTCTGTTCTGCGCTCTGGCTTCTTCGGTCTCACCAACTGCTCTTGGTTTTGTTTCTCCCAAACCTTTTGATTTCATGCGTGAAGATTGAATGCCTTTTTTATTCAGGTAAGAAACAATTCCTTTGGCTCTTTTGTCTGACAACATGCGGTTAAATTCTTCTGAACCGATGTCATCGGTATGTGCCTCAATTTGCACCATGACCTTTTTATTGGTCTTCATCCACTCCACCAGCTTATCCAATTCTTTGTAGGAATCAGCACTCAATTCATTGCTGTTGTAACCGAAATAGATGTCCTCGATCTCTAACGATGTTCCTGTTTTAATCTTGCTTACCGGTACAGAAAAATTCTCCGAGGCATCCGTTGTTAAGTCTTTCTTAATAAAATTGTATCCTTCTACGTTATTAACCTCTACGGAATACTCGTCGCCTTCGCGCAAATGCACCGTATACCGACCGTCTTGCTGGCTGTTCTCATCCAGTATAATTTCTTCACCGGTATTTTTATTGGTGATCTTTACTTTGACTTTTAAGTTCTTCCCGCTGTCTTTGTCTGATACATCAAACACCATTTTCTTCTTGCGTCGTTGAAGCGTGATGTCTTCACTTTTAATGGTAAACCATTCTCCTTTGGCCACTGTATATTCTTTGATTAAGGTATCGTATTTCTCCGCCGTGATCACCGCTTTGTAGCGATAGCCGGCAGGAATGTACAACTTGTAAGAACCGTCTTCTGTAAGAAGCACTGTATGAAGTTCCTGCTGAGAAGAATCACTCGCGATGAATTTAGCCTGAGTCAGTATGGTACCGTTTTCCGCGTCTTTCACTTTACCGGCATAACTTGTTCCTTTGATGTGTGTATTATAAGCGAGTGGCGCAGTAAGGATATCTCCGTTGTAGACATAGATCAATTCATCTTCCTTAGGAGGAATCCAACTGGTCTTGTGGTTAGACTTCACCGTGTTCATGTAGGCTGTCAACGTTTCTTGTTTACTTACAGCAGTACCTTGTATGCTTGACAACTGTTCTGCTGAGTTGGCATCGGCCCAGTAATAACCGTTGGCATAAGTTTGTTGGTAACGTGCATAACAATCTGCCTGAGTGGCTGGCAATAAAAGTGCTTGTGTCCACTTACCATCTGCTTTCACACTGAAATAAACTTTACCGCAAGCCGGTACAGTGGGGTCAGTTCCTTTACGAACAAAGAACAAGGTATCACCTGTGGAATTAATGGAAGGCGCCGTTTCCGGAAGTGGTGAGTTGATGAGATTGGAAAGGTGATCCGGTTTGGACCAGGTATCGTTCTTTCTTATTGAATAATAGAGATCCAAGTCACCGTAACTGTCTTCGAAAACAGCCGCGTAAAACAAAGTATTCCCGTCAGCAGAAAAATAAGGACTGCCGATAATGGTCAAGTCTCTGCCCGTGTATGCATTGATGTTGTCAATGGCTTTGGCTTCTGTCCAGGTGTTGCCTTGCTTTTGACTTTCGTACAATTTAAATCCTTTGTTTCGGTTGGATTGAAACACCAGATGCTGTCCGTCGTTGCTGACGACAGGCGCATATTCTACAGCAGTAGAATTTAAGGCAGCTGTATTGCTTTGTGCTAAGCTCTGAAAAGAACTGTTTAGCAATAAGCTGAGTAGTGTGATTATTTTATTCATATCTAAAATATTCAAGATAAATCTAATTTCTCTTAAGGAGCAAAAACTACTTTTTCAAATGGCACCAGAGATTGATCATTAGGATCAACGTTGTAAAAGATATCATACTCGGCACTATACTTAAGATGAATAGTATCTGTTTGGTAATCTAATCCATTAAAATAAGTTAGATTCAATATCAAAAACTGCCCTGATCGGTTAGTAGAGTATTCTGCGTTCCATGATCCGCTATGTATGCAATCTCCACTATAATCAAACTCATGGTCAGCATTCAACGTTAAGTGGGGTGGTAAGTTCCCTGCATTGCAACCAGTCGCGGATAGATAAAATGGGACAACCCACTCTTGCTCATATCCGCCTGACAGTTTCTCTTCTATGAAACTGGAGTTCACTTCATCATCATTCCTTTTACATCCTGCAAACAGCACAATGGCTAATAATGTCATAAGCAGTACTGTTCTTTTCATACTCATGCTATATGTATATATTTTTTTCATACCGATCTATTTAAAGTGATAATGAAGATTAAGACCTACATAAAAGTAAGACACACTTTGTGTCCAGCTGTAATCAATATTGGTTCCTTCTGTATACCTTTCCTGCACATCCATTTCTACATCATAAGCCTGTGCTTTCCCCGAAAGTCCAACACCAATATGCTTCCCAATCATGAGATCCAATTTTACACCCATTGTTCCGCCAAAACCCAAGCCACTGGAGGTTCGGTACACCGAATTAGTTGTGCCTGCATTCGTGTAATTAATTTGATCCTCTCCACTCGTTGAAATGCTAATGGCCGAAAACTGTATAGGCAAAAACACTTTGAATCGTTTGCCGAGATTGAAACCTAAATCAGGTCCTATAGAAAAAGTACTGTAACGGTAATTGTTTAATGTACCATCAACAGTAATACCATGCATATTGTACCGTTGATTCTCATAATCCATATACGGACTGCTGTTCACGCCAAAAGTTCCTAAACCGATATCCGCCTGTACACCGATAAAACGAAAGACGCGCATACGGCCTTCAATACTGATGAAAGGTTTGTCCCGGGCAAAACCGCTTCTTTCATCGTTGGCTTCCGCATGTGCAAAATCACTAAAGGGAATCGCGTTGCCTGCATAGATGCCGACATAAGCTCCGGGATATTTATTGGACTTCTTAAAATCAATGATCTTCCCGTTATTCAACTGGATCTTCGTGATCTGATCAGTGGGCAAAGATTGCGTATTCAATTCCGGATCGTCATACGCATGATAACTCACCGATTTGTCATCGCGCTGTGAGATGACCACGTGCAAGGTATCTCCGGTCTTCAGGATGATTTTATCCTGTGCCATCAACTCCATGCAACTTGCCAAACAAAATAAAAGTAGAAAGTATTTCACGTCAATATATTGTTAGTTGTTAGTTGTTAGTTGTTAGTTGTTAGTTGTTAGTTGTTAGTTGTTAGTTGTTTAATTATTATTTTAAATGCTGTTGTATTAAGAACTAAGTATCTTAACTAACAACTAATAACTAACAACTATATTTCAATTCCCTACCCATGTGAAAGCCCCCCAATAATAAGGTTCGGGGTACTTTGCTTTTACCGCCCGTTGGGCTTCGAAGAAAGATTGCTTCATGTCTGTTCCGGGTTTACTTAACCAGATTTTATAAAATTGCACCATCAATTCCTGAGTGACCTTATCATCCACTTTCCACAGACTCAATACAATGGAAGCCGCACCGGAAGAACGGAGAGAACGCTGCAAACCATATACGCCTTCTCCATTCTTCACTTTACCCTGGCCTGTCTGACAAGCAGATAATACGACCAATCGCGTATTGGCAAGCGGTAAATTCATCGCTTCGTAGGCACTCAACACTCCGTCTGAAAACAGATCTGCCTTGTCTTTGTTCTTTGCCAGAATCAATCCGGATCGCATGAGTGGATTTTCCGACTGTGAAGCTTGTTCTTTGGATGCTTCTATATCTTCCAGAAAATAACCGTGCGTAGCGACATGCAAGACATAGGGCGATTCGATTTCTTTCATCGCTTTCTCGTTGGCATTAAAACCAGAGCTGAGTGTCACCTTCCAGTTTTGTTGCTTGAATAAATCGTTGATCAGTTGCACTTCCTGCAAAGTTCCGGGCAAAGCCAAAGGAATACTCACGACCATACCGATTTTCACTTCCGTAAATTCCGGACTTCCGATCAAACGTACTTGCCTGTTATCTGTGGAAGGAACTTTATATTCGATCAGGTCAGAGGCACCAGTGTAACTGTAGATGTCGTAATGATCCAACATAAACGTTCCGTTATCATCTTTGACCGTGGCAACATTGAGCAAATGATATACACCATCTGATGAAATAAAAACTTTTTTGTTTCCTTTCACAGTATTGTGAACCGAGGACCAAAACTGCTTGTACGTATGTTCGTCTGCTAATTTATAAATGGTGGAATTGTAATAATACTTAATGTATCGGTTCTCCAGTTCTGTTCCATTCTTCACCAGGACCATCTGTGGAGCGTTGTTCTTTTTATCAATGATTAGAAACGCATAGTAGACGGAATCTCTTTCGATCTGGTCATCGATGAATTTATACTTGATGTAGGTTCCTCCTTTTTCCGGTTTGTATTTTCTAAACCGAACGACTTCGATCCATACCTCTCCGTCTGATAGTTTAGCCTGAACATCTTTCCAGCCGTAGACATCCAGTTTAAAAGAATTATTCGTCAGCTGAATGTACTTGGACAATTCCTTCTCGGAGCTTTCTATTCTTCGTTCCAGACTGTCTTGTTTCTCTTTGCTCAATTTACCGCTGGTATATAAAGCAGCCAGCAACTCCCGCTGCTTCTCCCAATCGTTCCATGCTTTTTGTATCGATGGATTGCTGTTGCTCTTTAACAAGTCATGCATTTTCTTTCCTGATCTAAAAAGCAAAGATTTAGTCAAGGTTTGATACTTGAAAATATATTCCAGCATCTGAGGGGCACGAGTGGTATGATTGACCGCATACGAATTGAACTGTTCGAAGCGATCTTGTATGGTATAATAAAAAGCAGATTTCTCCT